>JANNFX010000165.1:0-18519 GCA_031380225.1 Hyphomicrobium sp. | reverse complement strand
GAATTCGGCAGATCAAGACGCAGACCTCGTGCCAGCACCTGCTCATCTGAAAACACGTTTTTTATCGCATTCACCGGCCCGCATGGCACACCCGAGACATTCAAATGTTCAAGCCACCAGGCCGTGGTTTGTTGGTGCATGAGTTCAGCGACGATCGGGATTAGATCCTGTCGATGCGCGACACGCTCTGGATTGGTTGCGAAAATCGGGTCGCTGCTCAATTCTGGCTGGCCGGCCAACGCACAAAACCGGGTAAATTGTGAATCATTTCCGACAGCCAGAACGATATAGCCGTCCGAAGTTTTGAACGCTTCGTACGGCACGATATTCGGGTGCGCATTGCCGAGCCGCGCTGGCGACATATCCGACGTCAAAAAATTCAACGCCTGATTAGCCAGCATCGCGACCTGCACATCAAGCAGTGAAATATCGATGTGCGTCCCCCGCCCACTCGTGTGGCGGCCATTCAAAGCGGCAAGGATTGCGGTCGTTGCATAGAGGCCGCTAAACAAATCCGCAACCGCCACACCAACTTTAACCGGCCCGCCGCCGGGTTTGCCGTCCGGCTCGCCGGTGATACTCATTAAGCCGCCGAGCGCCTGGATCATGAAGTCATAGCCCGGCCGGTCACGATAGGGACCTGATTGACCGAAGCCCGAAATCGAGCAGTAAATCAGACGCGGATTGAGGGCTGATAACGATGCAAAGTCCAACCCGTACTTTTCGAGGCTGCCGACTTTGAAGTTTTCAACCAGCACGTCACTTATCTTGGCGAGGTCGCGAAGAATGCGTTGCCCCTCGGGATGAGCCATGTCGATGGTGACAGATTTCTTGCCCCGGTTCGCCGATAGGAAATAGGCCGACTCCGATGTCGTCTCGCCCGATGCATCACGGGCGTAGGGCGGGCCCCAGGCGCGCGTATCATCTCCAGCGCCAGGCCGTTCGATTTTAATGACCTCGGCGCCAAGATCGGCCAGCGTTTGCGTGCACCATGGGCCTGCAAGTACGCGCGACAGATCCAGCACCCGAATGCCGGCCAGCGGAGCGGTCATCTCACATCCGTCCTGTCAAGAAAACGCTTGGATACCGGTCTGAGCGCGACCCAAAATAAGGGCGTGAATGTCATGCGTGCCTTCATAAGTATTGACGGCCTCAAGGTTCATGACGTGCCGGATGACATGGTACTCATCCGAGATGCCATTGCCACCGTGAATGTCGCGTGCCGCGCGTGCAATATCCAAGGCCTTGCCGCAATTGTTGCGCTTTAGAAGCGAGACAGTTTCAGGTGCCAGGCCAACGCTGTCCTTCAACCGGGCGGCATGCAGACAGGCGACCAAACCGAGTGTGATTTCGGTTTGCATATCCGCAAGCTTTTTCTGGATAAGCTGATTGGCGGCCAAGGGTCGTCCAAACTGATTACGTTCAAGCGCATACGTGCGGGCCGCGTGCCAACAAAATTCGGCGGCACCGATTGTTCCCCAAGCTATGCCAAAACGAGCTGAGTTGAGGCAGCCAAACGGGCCTTTCAAGCCTTTGACATTCGGCATCAAGTTTTCTTCCGGCACCATCACGTCGTCCATGACGATTTCGCCGGTCACGGAGGCGCGCAAGCTGAACTTGCCTTCGATCTTCGGAGCAGACAATCCCTTCATACCTTTTTCGAGGATGAAGCCACGGATCACGCCGTCGTCGGTTTTCGCCCAAACGATAAACACATCTGCGATGGGTGAATTCGTAATCCACATTTTCGATCCGGACAGGCGATAGCCACCTGTCACGGATTTTGCGCGGGTTAGCATGCCGCCGGGATCTGAACCATGATCTGGCTCTGTCAATCCAAAGCAGCCGACAAGTTCGCCTGTCGCAAGCCGCGGCAGATATTTTTTGCGTTGCGCCTCGCTGCCATACTCATAGATCGGCAGCATCACCAAGCTCGACTGCACGCTCATAGCGGACCGGTAGCCTGAATCGACGCGCTCGACTTCGCGTGCGATCAGTCCATAACAAACGGCATTGACGCCTGGACCGCCATACTCCTCTGGCACCATGGGCCCGAGAAGTCCGAGTTCACCCATTTCTGACAGAATGGACCGGTCAAACGTCTCGTGCCGGTTCGCTTCGAGAACGCGAGGCATTAATTTATCGGCGCAATAGCGTCGTGTGGTTTCGAGCACGAGGTTTTCTTCGTCGCTCAATGCGGACGAGATCAGGAGCGGATCATCCCAGACAAACTCGACGTTCTGGGATTGCACCGGCTGTTTGGTCGCTGCCACACTCGCACTCACCTTGGGGTCTCCGTCGCATCTAACTGTTAGTGCCGCATTCTCTTAGCATCTTACGGAAAAGGGAACTAGAAGGACCATGTTATCCTCGACCGCTTGCTGTTTTCCCAATCAGGACCAGCCCGATCAAACTTACGGTATTGCTTAACGTCTGTGAACTTGGTCTATAACCGGCGCACAAAAATCGAGGCATCACGGGTTTTTAATTGGGGATTGATCGTGGCGGGAGGCGCACTCATCGTTGGCGCATCGCTGAGCGGGCTGAGGCTTGCTGAGCAATTGAGGGCCGCGGGCTATACCGGGCCGGTGACGATTGCCGGCGCCGAGCACCATATGCCCTACAATCGTCCGCCGCTGTCGAAGGACGTTCTTTTCAATTCTGATACGGCAGGAGACAACGCGGCCGATCCGCTTGCGAAGCTGACGTTCACCATCAGACCCATACTTGCTGACGTGAACTGGCACCTTGGCGCGCCAGCAGTTGCCGCCGATCTCAAAAATCGCGTCGTGACGCTGCAAGACGGCCGCCAAGTTTCTTACGACACGCTCGGCATTGCAACTGGCTTAACGCCACGCCGGTTGCCGTTTCGGGGCGGAGAGAATAGCCGCCACGTGGTGCGGACAATCGAAGATGCGGTGCGTCTCAAGAAAGCGTTGGTACCTGGAGCCAACGTCGCCGTTGCCGGGGGTGGTTTTATCGGTTGCGAAGTCGCAGCCTCGGCAACAAAGCGCGGCTGCAAGGTCACTGTTATCGAGCCGTTGCAAGCGCCAATGTGCCGGGCCATTGGGCTCGAACTGTCTCACGCTATTCAGGCCTATCACGAGGCGAATGGTGTCAGCTTCCGGCTTGGGCGAACAATCGCAGGCATTGAGTGCGATCCCGCGGACAGCCGGCGACTTCGCTCTGTGGCGCTGGACGATGGCTCTGCTATTACAGCCGACATTCTCATCGAGGCAGTTGGCTCGGTGTGCAATTCTAATTGGCTGCAAGGCAACGGCCTCGATCTCAGTGATGGCGTGCTGACTGATAATTCCATGAGTGTATCTGGGACGACCGGCGTTGTTGCCGCCGGTGATGTGGCGCGCTTTCCAAATCCGCGATACGGCGGCACGCCCCGCCGGGTTGAGCATTGGGCTATTCCTGCCCTGACGGCTCGGCGCGCCGCGTCAACTTTAGCGGCCACTCTAATGGACCGCCCAAGGGACACATCCATCTTCAATCCTATTCCGACCTTTTGGTCAGATCAGTTTGCGATCCGGATTCAATCAATGGGCCTGCCGAGCCTCGCTGGCAGATCAGCGCTTTTGGAAGGGTCGTTGTCCGAACTTGGGCAGCCGGACAAGGGGCTCGCAATGGGTTACTGGCAGGGCGATAAGCTCATCGGCGTTATCACCGTCGGCCTGCCGACGGCGCGGCTATCCGACTATCGCGGCATGCTCAACTGACGTTAGTTTGGCGCACCGGACAGAACGAAACTGCGAACTCTTATATTATCGAAATTGCAATATGAAAAAGCACCGCGCCCAATTGCAGTTTTGCAGCCTCACGTTTATTACCCACACTTTCTATTGGCACTCACATGGCGAGCGAACGTATTCACACCTCTGCCACTGGCTGGTTTTAACGCGAGTAGATTTCGATCAGAACATCGATAGATTGACATCTAATCGACTTGATGGGGAGACGAACGAACCTGCTTACGCGGGAGCCGCTGCGCGCGCGGTGGGAGGGTGCGGTGGGGCGTGGTAACCGCGGGGCCGACGTTAGAATGCCAGCCGGACGGCGTCTTGTTTTTACAGATCTGACCAGCAATTTCGGCCAGTGTGGGCCATTGGGCCGCAGTAAAGACCGCTGGGTCCTACGGAGTGTTGAGCATTTTCCCCCGTTGCCGGTCCCGAATCTCGGTTATAAGGGCGTGGACTCGGCACAAATAATCTGGCCCTGGCTGATCAATCGGCTGGGGCCAAATCATGCAGGACTGGTCTTTACGATGGCGAACGTGGTCGTGGTCGGCGCCCAATGGGGTGACGAAGGCAAAGGCAAGATTGTTGACTGGCTTTCGGAGCGCGCCGACGTTGTCGTGCGGTTCCAGGGTGGCCACAACGCCGGGCACACGCTGGTCATCGACGGCAAGACCTACAAACTTTCGTTACTGCCGTCCGGCGTGGTACGCGAGGGCAAACTCGGCGTCATCGGCAATGGCGTCGTCATCGATCCGTGGGCGCTGATTGACGAAATCGCGCGCCTTGGTCAGCAGGGCGTGGTCATCACGCGCGACAATCTTCGTGTTGCCGAGAATGCCACTCTCATTCTGCCGCTCCATCGCGAACTCGATGTCATGCGCGAAGAAGCAGCGGGCGCCGGCAAGATTGGCACCACTGGCCGCGGCATCGGTCCAGCCTACGAAGACAAGGTCGGCCGCCGTGCCATTCGCGTTCAGGATCTAAAAAACTTAGCGACGCTTGGCAGTAAGGTTGATCGCATTTTGGTCCATCACAATGCGCTGCGTGCGGGTCTCAATCAGCCGCTGGTCGACAAAGATAAGCTGATGACCGAGCTGGCGGGAATTGCGCCCAAGATATTGCAGTTTATGGACGTGACTTGGGAACTGTTGGCGGAAGCTCAAAAGAACCGCAAGCGCATCTTATTCGAAGGCGCCCAAGGGGCCCTGCTCGACATCGACCACGGCACGTATCCGTATGTGACGTCCTCCAATACAGTCGCGGCGCAGGCGGCGACCGGCTCAGGCATGGGGCCGCGGTCGGTTGGCTATGTGCTTGGAATTGCTAAAGCCTACACGACGCGCGTCGGATCGGGACCATTCCCAACTGAGTTGACAGATGCGACCGGCGAATTGATTGGTCAGCGCGGGCATGAGTTTGGCACGGTCACCGGTCGCAAGCGCCGTTGTGGTTGGTTTGACGCGGTATTGCTGCGTCAGGTGGCCAAGGTTTCAGGGATCGATGGCATTGCACTGACCAAGCTCGATGTGCTCGATGGCTTCAAGGAAATCAAGGTCTGCACCGGCTATAAGCTGGACGGCGAGGTCATCAACCGTTTGCCAGCCGGCAGCAATTCGCAGGCGCGCATTGAGCCGGTCTGGGAGACCTTTGAAGGCTGGTCACAATCGACCCGCGGCGCAAGGCGCTGGACCGATTTACCAGCGCAAGCCGTCAAGTACGTGCGCCAAATCGAAGAGCTGATCGAATGCCCCGTGACGTTGCTTTCAACGTCGCCTGAGCGCGACGACACCATCCTGATGCGTGATCCGTTTCAGGATTGAGGGCTAGAGTCCTTCCGGCTCAAATGGAACCGGAAGGACTCTGGCTTCAGCCAGCACTCGCCTTCGAAGCCGCAGTCTCCGTCCGGTACATCGATAACATTGGCTCATCGTCGAGCATGATCTCGTCGTACTTGCCGTAGCCATTAAAGTCACCAGCGATGGCGCGGCCATAGGCTCCGGTGTTGGTGATTTCGAGATAGTCGCCTTCGCGAGCTGAGGCCGGCAACATGAAGGGACCCTTCATGTAGTCGATCGAATCGCAGGTTGGACCCCAGAGAGCGAACGGCTGCAAAACGTCGTTGGGTGCTGCGACACGCGACACCAGCCGCGCTGGGAATATCCAATTCAGATGCGCAGCATCGAATAACACACCATAGCCACCGTCATTGATGAACAGGTCGTTGCCGCGGCGCGCCTCGACACGGACAATCACACTTTCCGATTCAGCCGCCAGTGCCCGGCCAGGCTCACACATGAGCCGCACATTTTCGCGGACCGGGAGTTTGTCGACGGCTTCGTTGATGGCCTTCATAAAAGACGACAATGGCGCTGGGTCCATGCCTGGATAGGCCGATGGAAAGCCGCCGCCGATATCGAGGCGGTCGACCACGACGCCGGCCTTGCCGATGAGCTTAGACGTATCACCAAGCGCTTTGACATAGGCGTCAGGTGTCATGGTTTGTGACCCGACATGGAACGTGATGCCAAGTTCAGCGGCCACTTGACGGACTTTGACCAAAAGCTTTGCAGCCTTGGCTCCGGCAATGCCAAATTTCTTTTCGAGCGGCACGGCGCTGTTAACTGGCGTCACCGACAGTCGCACGAACAACACAAGGTCCTTCGCAGGGCCGTTTTTGCCTGTCGTCTCTTCAACAATTTTCGCCAACTCGTCTTCGCTATCGAGCGAGAATGAGCGGATATGGTGTGTGTGATACGCGCGCCGGATCGTGTCCCGCGATTTGATCGGATGCATGAAATGAAGCGTTGCGCCCGGAATGGTGACCGCGTCTTCGACCTCCGGTGTCGAGGCAACGTCAAAATGGCGGATGCCGGCGCCAAAGAGTGCGCCTATCAAGAACGCGCTTGAGTTTGCTTTGTATGCATAAGCGACATCACCGGGGAAGTTTTTCACAAACCACCGGGCAGCGCGCGCCACAGCATGCGGGCGTGTAGCAATGACTGGCCGCTCGGGCCTTTTGGCAGCCACAAATGCTGCTGCATCTGGAAACCGATCCATCATCTCTTGCTTGGCTCCAGCCACCGGGTTCAACCAGAAGCGCCGTGCGAGACGTGTGCAGCCGCCGTGCGTTGGCAGGGATTTAGGACCTGGGGGGCCAGTTGTAAAGAGGGCGGTTACGGATGTGCTATTTACTATCGCACGAGCGGCTTCTGGAACATGTCGTTGGTCAGGGTGTCGTACCACGCGGCGCTCTCGTCGAAGCCTTCCTGGCGGACAGCGGCGCTTTCACCGGGCTTGGAGACAAAGCTGTTGGCTGGAATAAGGGCCGGCTTGCCAGCTTGGACGCCCGGTGCGTAATCGGCGCCAATTTTGGCGCTATTTCCGGGCGCGATAAACGACCAGCACGTATTACGGTAGAGTCCGGGCGAGTGCGGCTTACCGGACAGATCTTCGACGATATGCGCCGCGACGACGCGCGCCTGGCTCGAAGCCGCATAAGCTGACTTCGGCATTTCGTTGGAGATGGCTGAATCGCCGAGAACGTAGACGTTGTCTGCTTTGGTAGAAGTGAAATTCTCGGGTCGAACGGGGCACCAATCGCCGTCCGCTAGACCGGCATCTATGGCAATACTTCCGGCCTTTTGATCGGGAATGATATTGGCAACGGCAGCGATCACCTTGAAGCCAGCCTTAGTGGTGATTTCTCCGGCTTTTGCATCGTACTTGGCAATCGCTTGATCATCGATATCGTTCGTAAGATGCACTTCAACAATACCTTTATAGAGAGTACTGAAGGCCTCCTCGAACACCGGCTGTTTTGAATACGTCATTTTCGGATCGAGAATAATGAGCTTCGATCTTGGGCGCGAGACCTTGAGCAGGTTAGCGATAAAGCAGGCCCGTTCATACGGCCCTGGTGGGCAGCGGTAGGGTGGCTTCGGTGGTGCGATGACGACCACGCCGCCATCAGGCATACTTTGCAGCTGATTATGCAGCAGTTTGCTCTGATCACGGCCGCGCCAGGCGTGGGGTACAGACTTTTCCGCCAGCTCTCGCGAATAGCCTTCGATGGTGTTGAATTTGAAATCTATGCCAGGAGCGACTGCCAGCCGGTCGTAGGAGAGATCCTTGCCACTGGAAAGTTTTACCGAGCGTTTTGCAGTATCAATTGACGCCGCAAATTCATGAATGACATTAATGCCGAGTGCTTTCAGCCCCTCGTAGGTATGTGTCAGGCTTTGTATCGTGCGCTGACCGCCGATGTAATAGTTGGAATAAAAGCAGCTCGTATAAAGCGTCAACGGTTCGATCAGCGTCACTGTTGCCGCCGGCATGGCCAGCTTGATCTGTCCGGCAACGGTCGCGCCTGCAGCGCCGCCGCCGATCACCACAACGCTCGACGCTCCTTGCGCGATAGAAAACCGGGCCGGACTAAATGCGGCAACGGCGAGCGCGCCCGCGCTTAGTCCGAGCTGTCGTCTGTTGATGTTAGGCATGCGTCCCGCCTTGATGTGTTTATTGCTTCGAAGCGCCATAGCCGAGGTCAGTCAGAATGACTTTGAGTTCTTCCCAGAAATAGCTCTCGCCGGGGTATCCAGTGATCCGGCCCGCTTCCTTATCGCCGGTCATCACAATGAACGTTGGCGTGTAGATCGCCGGCTTCGTCAAGCCCTTAAGTTCTGCAGCGCCGCGGCGAACGCGTAACAACGGCGCGAACTGACCTTCTGGCGTTGCGGCATAAATGCGTCCAACGTCGCGGTCCCAGGCGGCACAGAACCGGCAGCCGGGCTCTTCCATCATGATGACACGAACACGGGCTGCGGGCTCTGCATGGGCCGGCATCGACAACGATTTAACGTTTGCACAAAGCGCGAGCGCGGCCAGGGCCGTTACAACGAGGCGGCGATTTAAACTAAAGCTCACCGATGGACCGTTTCTTGTTGTGTGTTGGCCTGAATAAGCCCCGCCGCGCCGCTCTCGTCCGTAACCCAGCACACATCTGAACAGAGTTTCATTTGAGCCTTCAATACACCCATGCTAGCGGCATAGAAAGTTACGGAACCGTAGTGTGTTGAAAAGCACCGCACTTCCTGGATGGATCGTGGCAATTCCCCGAAAAATCACGGTAATTTCGCGCCGGACCATTGTGGTTAGTGGAGCTGCCGCCAGCGCGTTTGTCGCTGCTTCCGGCCGCTGGCCCGTGCTGGCTGGCGATGACAGTATTCGACGCCGCTCACCGGCCTTTGAACTTGCCTACCGGACACTGATTGGTGAGGCCGAGCCGGCTGAGGACGGCACCGTCCATCTCGACCTTCCGGAAATTCCAGAAAACGGCAACACGGTGCCTTTCAAGTTGTGGGTCGATAGTCCGATGACGGCTGAGGACAGCGTCAAAACCCTGCATCTGCTTTCAACCGGCAACCCGCAGCCGCGCGTGGCTTCGTTTCATTTCTCGCCCCTATCGGGCGAAGCGGCCGTGTCAGGGCGGATGCGGCTGGCGCGGAGCCAAGATGTGGTCGCTCTTGCGGAGCGGGGCGACGGCAAGTTCGTGGTTGCGTTCCGCAACGTCGAAGTCACCATTGGCGGTTGTGGGAATTGATCCAATGGGTACAACGCGCATTAAACTCCCCGACAGCATCAAATCCGGCGATTTGATCGAGGTTAAAGCCTTGATCCAGCACGTCATGGAAACCGGCAATCGGAAAGATCCCGAGGGCAAGCCGATCCCGCGCAGCATTATTCATACCTTCAAGGTGACGTTCGAAGGCCAGCCAGTGTTCGGCGCCGACTGGGGTTCGGGCATTTCGGCCAATCCGTTTGTCGCATTCCACTTCAAGGTGCCTGGTCCAGGAACGCTAGAATTCACCTGGATCGACGATGCCGGCGTGACCGTGGTTGAAAAGACGCCACTGCTAATCTCCTAACACCCCTTGCCTGGCCGCCAAGTAGCAGTTAGGTCGCTTGTGAGCGTTCGTCCGCAGTAAGCAGGCATAAATCCATGGCACAAGATCCCGTCGTTGCCCAAAAGGGCCCCTATCAAGTCGAGCTGGTTGCGGGGACGCCCTATTTCTTTTGCCGCTGCGGACTGTCGAAGAAGCAGCCATTCTGTGATGGCTCGCACAAAGATACCGGCCTTGAGCCGATGAAATTTGAAGCGCCATCGACGGGGACGTTCAACCTTTGCGGCTGCAAACAAACAGGCGACGAGCCGTTCTGCGATGGCACGCATAATATGCTGTAGTTTGTGAGGTTGGTCATGTTCGGCATGAAGCCACCCACGAGTTACGAGTGAATTGCCCGTTCTCACCCTGGATTTAGCGCAGCGTGGCTCCTTATCCATGGTTCAAGGCGGAATCGACCGCCGCAAACCGGCGATGGCTGTGCAGCCCATAATGACATGCTATTGAAGGAGCGGCCCTCTACGGGGTCGAATCGCCCGCGCGCGCTATCGCCCCGTCAGGAGGACGACTATGAATGCACTTTTTCGCAAGAAGCCAGTGTCCTACGACAATACGGATCATGGTCTTAAAAAGTGCCTGACCGCATTCGACCTGACCGTGCTGGGCGTTGGCGCCATCATCGGCACCGGCATTTTCGTGCTCACGGGACATGCGGCCGCCACCCAATCAGGCCCGGCTGTCGTGTTATCGTTCGTCGTCGCGGGCATTGCCTGCACCTTTGCGGCGCTGGCTTACGCGGAATTGGCGGCGAGCGTAGGCGGTTGCGGCAGCGCATACGGCTACAGCTACGCGGCATTCGGCGAGTTCATTGCCTGGATAATCGCCTGGGACCTGATCCTCGAATACGGAGTTTCAGTTGCTGCCGTTGCCAATGGCTGGTCAGGCTACTTCAATAACGCACTGACGGCCGTTGGCTTAGGGCTGCCGGTCGAGTTGACCAAAGGGCCTTTTGCCGAAGGGGGCGGTGGCATCTGCAATGTGCCGGCTGTTGCGATCATTCTATTGCTGATGTTTCTGTTGATTGCCGGTGTCAAAGAAAGCGCGCGCATCAATGCCATCGCGGTTGCCGTCAAGTTATTGACCATTGCTGTTTTCGTCTGCGTTGCAGTGTTCAATATTCACCCTGAGAACTGGACGCCATTCATGCCGTTTGGTTGGTTTGACACGACTGCCGATGGCAAGACTGTTGGCGTGCTGGCTGGTGCGTCGTTAGTGTTTTTCGCCTATGTCGGCTTCGATGCGGTTTCGACCGCTGTCGAAGAAGCACACGATCCGCAACGCGATGTGCCGATTGGAATTCTGGGATCGCTGGTTTTTTGCACTGTGATCTACATCCTTGTGTCTGGGTTGCTAACTGGCATCGTGCCTTATACAAGCCTCAACGTGCCGTCGCCGGTCGCTCACGCGTTGCAGCAAATCGGCTATAACTGGGCTTCTGCACTCGTTGCGACGGGGGTGATATTTGGCCTCACGACCGTGATGCTGGTGCTCTACTACGGTCTGACGCGCATTATCGTCGGCGTATCGCGCGATGGCCTGCTGCCGGGCTTTTTCTCGGTGATCAATCCAACCACACAGACTCCCGTGCGGACAACGGTGATCACCGGCCTGATCATGGCTTTTGCAGCCGGCTTTACACCTCTTGGGGTTCTGGCTGAGCTCGTCAACGTCGGCACGCTTGCAGCCTTCGTGCTGGTGTGCGCCGGCGTCATCGTTCTGCGCCGCAACCACCCTGAGATGCCGCGGCCGTTTAAAATGCCATTCGGTCCACTGTTGCCAGTTTTAGGTATATTGTCGTGTGGTGCCTTGATCGCGTTTCTACCCGCCGTTACTCACTTGCGCTTTATCTTATGGCTGGCTGCAGGCTTGGTGATCTATTTCGGGTATTCGATGCGCAACAGTAAGTTGGCGGCTGCGACTTGATAGGTTCCCCATCCCCTCCTGCGCTTCGTCTGGCGGGGGAGGGGGAATTCTAGATGTGGACAGGGCTTCACCGGATCGCGCGCCCGTGCGATCATGGACGAACTGATTTGGCAACGTGCGCGGCCTGATGCTCTCAACTTTGGTCTTTTCAAACAAAATTTTGAGATTTCGCTGCTTGCCGATGATGGCGATGCTCGCTGCCGTTTGCCCGCCGTCTGCCACTGCCGCAACCCTGATTGGCGTTGCCGGCCCCGCCAATGGCCGGGAACAAGGTATCGCCGACGCGATCCGCCAAGCGGCAGAAGCGGCCATCAATGAAATTAACGGAAAAGGCGGCGTTCTCGGCGAACCTTTGGAGCTTATCGTCCTCGATGATGCCTGCACGGAAGGAGGAGCAGCGGCTGCGGCACAGACCTTTATTCAGAAACAAGTCCGCCTCGTTGTCGGGCACCCGTGCGCGAAAGCAGCGTTAGCAGCTGCAGGCCTCTACGGGCCTGCTGGGATCGTGTTCATCGCCACCGTCTCACGCCATCCCAGATTAACTGACAAGCGGGCGGGTAAGACGATATTCCGCCTAGCCGGGCGCGATGATCGCCAAGGCGCCGTTGCCGCCGATTGGTTATCGGCACAGCCTGGTAGTGGGCCGATCGCTGTTGTGCATGACAAAACGTCTTACTCGCGCACGTTGGCCGCCGCGGTTAGCACAGCACTCGTTGCAAAGTCGCAACCAGCGCCGCTTGATTTGCCAATCGTGGCTAGTGAGAACGACTATGCGCCGGCGATCAAAGCGCTCACTGCCGCCAAACCCCGCGCGATTTTCTTTGCGGGGTATCCGGCCGAAGCCAACATCATCGTGACGGCCGCTCGCTCCGCGGGGCTGACGGCGCCGGTTCTTGGATCGGAAAGCTTAGCCACTGCAGACTTTGCGCGTCAACCAGCGGCGAAGGATACTTCGGTCACTGTCCTAACACGCTACCCGCCGGTTGGCGGCGACGTGGTGTCAGATACAGTGCTCCGCAACGAGGCGATGAGAGATGCTGCGTCTTCGGCGACCGGCGAAGCCATCCGCATTTGGGCTAAGGCGGTTGCGCGCTCTGGTAATACAGCCAGTGAGCCGGTTAGCGCTGCGCTTGTCGCAGCTGATCCGCCTAACGAAAGTTTTGAGACCAACGGCGACGCCCGCGTGCCGTCATTTTTTCCTGTATTCTGGAACGGCAGCCGCTGGGCCGGTCGCTGAACCCAAGCCAACGAGATCAGGGTTTGAACGGGTTCCAGTCGAAGGCTTCGTTCTTGCTGGTCTTCTGCAACCGCTGAGCGGTGCGATAATTTTTTGTGCGGCGGGGTTTGGTATCGAGCGATGCTTTCGGCTTGGGCGTCTCCGCAGCCGGCACTGAATTAGGCCGATCAGTTGGTGGCTGGATGTCTTGTACCGCCGGGCTGCCTTTGACGGCTTGCATCAAATTGGATTCGCGCGCCCGCCAGCGGTATCCGAAGCTGAAATCGAGTGGTGATTTCGGAGCCTTTTGAAACACGTCTTTCAGTTTTGATTGGTAGGTATTGGGGAACAAGCTGATCGGGGTCAGGTAATTGCCGTATGGAATTAATTGCCACGAGACGGCGTCGAAATACTTAACCGGGATACCGCTATCATCTTGCAGAATTTGAGTGCTGTTATCGAGCAGGAATGACCGGACTTTCGAGAACGCATCAATGTGCATCAAGTAAGAAGCACTCTTGATAAAGCTGGAGCCTTTTCCAAGAGAAGCGCAGAACTGCAAGAAGCCGCTCTTTGCAACGCCCGTGTCCGAGATGTCGGTGCTAAAATAATAGAGCGTCTGGGCTTGACCGCCGGTGCCAGTGAAACTGATTTTGACGCCTTTAGCCTTGGCGACATCAACCCCCGTGCTAACGCTGCCGTCCTCCGCCAAATCGACAAAGTCGACAGCCGTGATGGTTTTACCTGCGCGCGCCAGGAACACATACAAAACAGGCAGCGTTCCGGTCATCCGGCCGGTTGCCAGCTCAACCCGCATTTTTTTTGTGATAAAAAAGCTGAAGCTGAACACTGAGTTCAAAGACGTTTGAAGTTCGCGCAAATCCTGTTCCAGCGATCCAGGTTTCATTTCGGTCAATTCGGGCACTTTGCCGACCGGCTCAAGACCGCTGAAAACATAGGTACTGGCGTTGGGAAAGAACGCGTTAGCGTAGAGAAAATCAGGACCGCTGAACATATAGTAGAGGACTGGCTGAAAATCCTTGATGTTGGCCGCAGACCAGGTGCGGACCTTTGCAAGCTGGTTCTGATCAAGCTGGGTCCAGGCCTGGTCAAACACCTTGGTATGGTTCTGCCAGTCAGCATCATGGGTCAGTGCAGTCAAAGGCGAACTTGCGTTGGGCGTCATGCCGGCCAAAAACCGCGCGGTGTCATCATAGCTTGAGATTTGGGCCGCTGTCGCCGTTGAAGCCCCGATTGCCAGTGAAGCTGCGATCACGGCCGCCGCCAACGCTGCCAGAATTGATTTAAGCATGAGATTGAGGCTCCATTCGAGTCCGAGGCCGGCTGGCCGGCGACGATAGCGCGTAAACCAGCAGGCCCAATGCGGCGGTCGCTAAGCCGGCCATAGATTGCTCGGGCCGCTCCTGCACCATGTAGATCAGCATGTACAATGTAATGCCCAAAAAGATCAGGGGCGTAATTGGGTAGCCCCACGTGCGATAAGGCCGCGGCAAATCAGGGTTCGTGATGCGCAACACCATCATACCGAATACGGTCAAGAACGAGCACAGCGTCAAGCTGAACTGCATATACTCAAGCACGTTGTCGAAGCTCTGCGTCGCCATATAAGCGGTCACAAGTACTACCTGCAACAAAATGGCATTGGCGGGAACACCCAAGCTGGACGTTCGCGCAAAAAAGCCCATGGCCGGCGTATCCTCACCCATGGCCTTGGTGACGCGCGGCCCAATCCACATCATGGCGCTTATCGATGAAACGAGCCCAAAGCAAATTAAGCCAGCGACGAGGCGTGCGCCAGTTTCGCCAAAGATGTGCTGGCCAGCGATCAGCCCGATATCGAGCTTGCCCTTCATCGCGGCCATTGGCGTCGAATAAAGAAACGCGGCGTTGAGGCCGATGTAGAGCGCGATCACGATGAGGGTTGCGATAATGAGAGCGCTTGGCAGTGTCTTCTCTGGTGTTTCGATTTCATCGGCGATGTAAGTTGCGGCGTTCCAGCCTGAGTAGGAGTACATCACGAACACCAGACTGATCGCAAACGCCGGTGCGAAAATGTGGGTCGTGTCTGCCGATGATGGGGCGAATGAAATTGGCTGGCCCTCTGATAAGGTGAACCCGGCTACGATCAATCCAACGATCAGCACAATCTTGATCCACGTCGATACGTTTTGAAATTGTGCGCTATGCTTCAAGCCGCTCAAGTGAACGATTGCCGTCAACCACACCAGTGCCAGCCCGATTGGCATCGCCGGCAATCCAGGCATGACACCGGAGGCATATTGGCCGAAGGCCATGGCTGCGAGCGCTGTCGGCGCGGCAAAGCCGACTGTCGCTGAAATCCAACCTGCTAGAAATCCTGCCGCTGGATGCAGGGTGCGCGACATATACGTATATTCGCCGCCCGAGCGCGGGAAGGCGGCGGCGAGTTCAGCGTAACAAAGCGCACCAGATAGCGCCGCAATTCCGCCGATCAGCCACAGCATCATCAGCGAAAATCCGGATGGGATATCGCCGACTTGAAACCCTAAACTGGTGAAAACACCAATGCCGATCATGTCGGCAACTGCAATGGCAACGGCGGTCGCCAGCGTGACGCGCGCTCGCGGTGAACTGGCTCGTGGGACCGCTGCAGGGGAACCTATCAAATCGGGCCGGATCATGAATGCCTTGGGACGAGTTACGAGGACCAAGCTCATTGCTGAGATGAGGTGACTTTAGGATGTTGGCCGCTGAATTGGGTGACCGCCAAGCATCAGTTTGTCTCAATCGTTGCTCAAAGCTAGCCGATCGCGATAGTAGGTTTAACGTGAATACGGTTGGGGACGTATCGATGATTAAATGGCCAGTCGTGGCGCTGGACTGGATCCCGCGCATATGGTTATCAGTCCTTGTTTCTGTTTTTATTTCAATGGCTTTATTGTGGTCCGCCACCGGCTTCGCCATCGCTAAAACCACGCAACTACAACCCCCGCGCGCGCCGCAACCGAAATTGGTAGCCTCCCGCAAAGGCCCGTTGCCGGCCGATTTGACGAGCGTGCTGGAGTTCGAAACAGCGCCGTTTCCCTTCAAAGGCGTCGTGCCAACGACCGGCCGGCCGTTTTTGGATGTTACCGGACCCGATGGCCGGCTTGGACACACGACCCCCTATGGCCATGTGCTCTGGCAGGATGAGGCGTACAATGACCGCCGTGTTCTCCTGCATATTCCTAAAGGCTTCCAACTCCGCAAGCCGGCCCTGATGATCGTGTTCTTTCATGGCCATGGCGCCACTATCGAACGTGACGTGCTCGATCGCCAGCGCGTCGCAGAGCAGCTGACAGCGTCCGGCCTTAACGCCGTATTGGTGGCGCCGGAACTAGCCGCCGACGCTGCCGATTCAAGCCCTGGTAAATTCTGGATCAAAGGAGCGTTTGGGCAATTCACCGGAGAGGCTGCGCAGGCCCTCGCCACGATGATGTCCGACAAGAAGGCCGTGCGCACGTTTGCCAGTCTGCCGGTCGTGATCGTCGGCTACAGCGGCGGTTTCATGCCGGCCGCATGGTCGGTCGCGAAAGGCGGACTTGGCAAGCGCGTAAAAGGCGTTGTCCTGTTCGACGCCCTGTATGGCGAGTTGGCGAAGTTCCAAGATTGGATCACGTCCAACCGGTCCGGCTTTTTTGTCAGCGCATATCTCGACGGCACGCGCAGCCGCAACGAGGAATTGCAACGCAGCTTGAGCGAGCAGGGCATCGCAATTGACAACAATCTCGATGGCGCGCTGCAAAAAGGCAGCGTCGTGTTCCTGCCGGTTGAGCGCGGCTACAGCCACCGCGATCTGATGACCAACGCCTGGGTCGAGAGCCCGCTGCAAGATGTTCTGGCGCGTATTGCTCGTTTTGCGAGGTGAAGGCGTGCACTACAAAATAAAATCACTCGCCGAAAGATTGATGTTGCCGGTCAGTTCGATCATGAAATCGGCCTTACCGTCTCCATTGACGTCGCCTTCGACGATTGTGCGCGCGCCTCCGCCTTCGTAACGCACATGAACCTCGCCGGCGAGGTGAGTGAAGGCCTTGGTGCTGATGAACTTGAAGTTTTGATTGCCCCCCGCGTTGGAGTTGGCATCGATGGTGCGGAGATCGATGTCGTCCTGCCCATGTTTGAAGTCGCTGATCCGGTCGCGCGTGGCAGCAGTCTTGCCGGTTTCTAATTTCGCATTGAAATCGAAGTCATCTAGGCCGCCGCCGCCGGTCATGAAATCGCGCCCGGTGCCGCCAGTCAGAACATCGTTGCCAAAGTTACCAATTAGCGTGTCGTTGCCAGCGAATCCGAAGATCTTTTCAGGGTCATCGCTGCCAATTAGAATATTAGCCTTCGAGTCTCCGTTTAACGGATTTGGATTGTTGGTCACTGCGACAGTGACAGTTTGCGTATCGTATCCGCCACGTCCATCTTCGGCAGCGACGATGACTTCATAGACATTGTTCTTGCCGGCATCGAGAGGGTTCTCGAAGTTGGCCGCTGTTTTGAAGTGGAGATCGAAGAACACCCCATCCCCGTCCGCGATCCGGAAGAGTGCAGCGTCTGCGCCGCCGACGACCCGATAGCTTAACTTGTCGTTATCGGGATCCGTTGCCTTAATCTCGAACCCGAGTTCGGTTTTGTTTTCACCGATTTTGATATCGGCCGTTGCGCCGCCGCCACCGGAGATAATGGTGGGCGGGCCGGTGTTGGTGCCGTCGTCAACTCTGATGTACGAGCCCTTCGCACCATCGGTGAAGGCGGCAAACGTGTCGCCATCATTGAAGTCGGTGAGCTTCAAGCTCGCCACGGTTGCGCCAGTGAAATCCTTTACGGTCAGCAGATTGGTAACGGTATCGAACGACGCTTGGGCGCCAAGCGTGTTGGACAGCCGTATCTTGTCGCCGGTATCGAAGCCGTTGATGGTGGCACTGAAGCCGGAAGCGCCCGCGGCGGCAATATTCAGCGTCGAATCCGCGCCGGCGAATATCGTATCGAACAAAACCGTTTGCGTGGCAGCGACAGCGCCGTTGATATCAAGCGTTGCATCGCCCTGCAGTTTGATTGTGCCGGTCCCAGTAATGCCGCCGGTGACCGTCATAGCCGTATCGGCGAGCACTTTGTTAAAATCGGTGGCCTGCAGCACGCCATTATTGACGATGGCCGCATTGATTGCGCCAGTGCCTTCGACAAGCCCCGCCGCGCCGATGTTGAGCGACCCCGCAACCGGTCCAGCCGGTGATCCGACGTTCACTGTGCCGCCAGTTAGAACGTTGAGCGTGCCGTCACCCCAAACCCGGATCGTATTTGTAATGCTGGCAGTCGCAGCGTTTTGCACCGTCAGTGCCCCGGTACCGCCGTCTTCGAGCGCGCCGCCAATGGCGAGGTCATTGCTGACCGTCAATTTCGAGCCTGCATCCTTGAGTAGAAGCGCGCCATCGCCACCCGTTAGCGAGCCGAGTGACATTGAGGTGGTTGAAACGCTCGCTTTGTCTTGAATGGTTAGCGATCCGGTGCCAGAAAAACCAACAGCGATTGAAACGTCCTGCCAGGTGGTGCCAGCATTTTCGACCACAACAGTTCCCTTGGAGCCGGTCAAAGTGCCGATATCGGTAAATCCGGAGTTTGTAACGCCGGCGCCGGATTTGAGGTT
>JANNFX010000013.1:0-2617 GCA_031380225.1 Hyphomicrobium sp. | reverse complement strand
GGTTGTTAGCCAGCGATCGAAAATGTCGAGGTCGACTGGTGCGAGCGTTCGTGGAATGGCTGCCGCGAAAAAACGCCGCTCCCAATCGAGGTGCCGGCGCCAATCTTTAAACGTGCATCGCAGCATATAGCCGAGCATATTGACGTCCGGTGCTGTGCCCCTTGTGACGAGATCCAGTTGCTCGGAAAGTTCATGTGTCGCGCCAGTAACGGATACATGCTCATTGTGAAGTTCATCGATTTGAAAAGTGACGAGCGGCAAGCCGGCGTGGCTGCGCCGCAAGATCGGAAATATGACCGATTCCTGAAAGCCGACATGCTCAGACCAACTCGGCTCGATGACTGCGCGAAGTCTCTCTGCCACTTTTTTATCAATCGGACCCGGAAGACTGTCCGCGAAGATTTCCAGCGAACGCAGATATCGGCTTGCAGGCTGCCGTCTGCATTGAGCCGAGCCAGCAAGTCACCAGTGGCAGGCTGTCCGTGCATTGTGCTTCGTCCGCCTCTCGCGCATGCGTTTTAGTGAACCCGCCATCAGCACAGGCGGACTGTGAGAAAGCTTGCCGCCGGTTCGAAATTTGGCATTGATCCAGATCATGCGCCGCGAGCCGCAACGCCACCGCTGACATCGGAGCGTGTGCGGCAACGCGCGGGGGCACAGGATTGCGGGCGCATAAGGAAACAGCTAAGCCAGTCCCTCTTAGCCTAAGTTGCGCCGCTGATGAGTTGGACTGATGACAGACAGCAAGCCGTATCAAACGCAGGGAATGCTCGAGGCCATCCTGCAATCGGCCGTTGGTGCCATCATCACGATTGACACGAAGGGGGCTATCCAAACCGTAAATCCAGCGACCGTTCGACTGTTCGGTTATGCTGAGGCTGACATGGTTGGGCGCAACGTCAAGATGTTAATGCCTGAGCCGCATCGTGCAAATCATGACAGCTACATGGCTCATTACATGGCGACGGGTGAGCGGAAAATCATCGGCATTGGCCGAGACGTTGAGGGCCGGCGGAAAGACGGTTCGCAATTCCCAATGCACCTCGCGGTAAGCACCTACGAGGTGCAAGGTGCCCACTTCTTTGCCGGCATCGTTCATGATTTGAGCGCTCGGAGCCGGCTTGAGATAGAGGTCAGCCGGCAGTCAGCACTCTTTCAGGCGGTATTCGATCACGTGCCGGAACCGCTGATCATAACCGGCACGGATCGGCAAATATTACTCGCCAATCCTGCAGCCAGCCGCGTGTTTGGCTATACGCAAGAGGAACTCACCGGTCAGAAAACCACCATGCTTTGCGAGGCTCCGGCCGACTCTGGCCGGGTGCTACAAGAATTTTCAAATTTTTCAAGCGCGCATGGGGAAAGCGAAAGACCGGTGGTGGTGAGCTTTCGGCGGAAAAACGGAGAGGTGTTTCCAGGTCAGATTGTCGGCGCCTTGATCAAGGGGCCGAAAGGCGACAACGCGGGCATCCTCAGTTTGATCCGGGATATGACGTTCGAGCAGAAGAGGGAGGATACGCGGTTAAAGACGCAACGGCTTGAGGCCATAGGGCAGCTGACCGGCGGCGTTGCGCATGACTTCAACAATCTGCTGACAATCATTACCGGCAATCTTGAATTGCTAGAAGATTATGTCGCGGACTCGCGCGGCCTCGACAATCTCAAGCGCGCGCAGGGAGCGGCTGAAGCGGGCGCGCGACTGACCAGCCGGCTGCTGACGTTTGCGCGACGGCGCCGGCTTGAACCGCAGGTTGTTGATCTCAATGAGCAAGTCCGGGCTATGCTTGAACTGCTGACCCGGACACTCGGCGAAAATATTCAGTTGTCCACGCGGCTCGCCTATGACCTCTGGAAAACGCGGATTGATCAGAGCGAGATCGAAAGTGCGATTTTGAATCTTGCGATCAATGCTCGTGATGCGATGTCCAACGGCGGCAAGCTCATCATTGAGACGAGTAACGTGACTTTGGACCAAGACACCACATTTTCGGACGGAGCGACGGCTCCCGGCAACTATGTCAGGATGTCAGTGTCCGATACGGGCTGCGGAATGCCGCGGGAGGTTTTGCGCAGAGCTTTTGAGCCATTCTTTACGACCAAGCCGACAGGCCGCGGAACTGGACTTGGTCTTAGTACCATCTACGGCTTTGTGAAGCAGTCCAACGGCAATGTCATGATCTACAGTGAGCCGGAGAGGGGCACGACCGTTAATGTTTACCTGCCGCAATACGCCACGATGCAAGCCCTGACCGAATCGAAAGCGGAATATGCTCCGGCGCAAAGCAGACCCGGCGAAACGATCCTCGTGGTGGAAGACAACCCTGATGTAAGAGATGTTGCCGTTCGCCGACTGAAGCGCGTTGGCTATCGCGTCATAGAGGCCGAAACGGCCGTTGATGCGATCGAGCAATTGACCAATGGTTTGATTGTTGATGCAGTATTTAGCGACGTTGTGATGCCCGGAGGTCAGTCGGGATTTGACCTCGCACTCTGGATTGCGGGCAATCGTCCTGGCGTCGCTGTTGTCCTAACTTCAGGTTTTTCCGAGGATGTCATGCCGGGACCTGGCGCCGATCACCTTCAGGTGTTGCGCAAGCCGTATTCCCAAAAGGACTTG
>JANNFX010000105.1:0-4393 GCA_031380225.1 Hyphomicrobium sp. | reverse complement strand
CTGCAGATAGTCAGCGACGGCTTTCGCACGGCGCTCAGAGAGCTTCTGGTTCCGTCCAATATCGCCCTGATTGTCGGTGTGACCCTCAACAACAATCTTGGACAACGCTCCACAGGCTTTCGCTGCGGCCACCAGCTTCTTCAGTGTATCGCGACTGGATTTGTCGAGATCTGCACTGGCCGTTTTGAACGTCACTGAACCCTGCCGGATGATGAAGTTCAACTCGTCCTGACAGTTCGAAGCAGCGGTTGGTGCCGCGGCCGGAGCAGGGGCAGGTGTTGCCGCAGCGACGACTTCCTTCGCCGGACCTTCCGTCACCACCGGCCACATGATGGCTGGCTCTGTAACGGAAGCAACGGGAGCAGGAGCCGGTGCCGGAGGAGCTTCTTCAACAACTTCCATGGCGGGCTTGGCGACCGGTTCCCACGTTGGTCCTTCTGTGACGACTGGCCAAGCGATGGCTTGAGCCGTCACGCTGGCCACAGGTGCTTCTGGAGCCGGCGCCTCTGGAACTGGGGCTTCTTCGGCAACCTCTTCCATGGCCGGCTTTGCGACCGGTTCCCAAGTTGGACCTTCTGTCACGACCGGCCAAGCGATGGCTGGTGCGGTCACGCTAGCCATTGCCACGTCTTGAACCGCCGCGACGACTGCGACTGCTGCCACAGCTGGTTTGGCAACAGGTTCCCACGTCGGGCCTTCGGTCACGACCGGCCAAGCGATCGCCGGAGCGGTTACGCTGGCCACGGCCTGTTCGGGTTCTACTGAACGCGCCTCATCAGGTTCGGGAGCAGCAGCCACCTTCGGCACCGGATCCCACTTCGGCACTCCGGTTGCGATTGGCCAGGTAATGGCCGGCGCTGTTACAGCACCGGCCTTGGCAACAGTCTCGGCGGCCGGAACCGGTGCCGGTTTTTCAACTTTAACTTCGGCAACTTTCTCGGCTGGTGCTGCGGGCTTCGCGGCACCTTCTGCTTCTGGCGCAGCTGACTTGGCAGGTGCTGCGGCCGCTTTTGCCTTGGCCGCCGCTTCGTCGGCTAGGGCCTTGGCTTTTTCTTTGGCCTTTTCAAGCGCGGCAGCTGCGGCAGCTTTTGCGTCTTCAAGGGCGACAGTTGCGGTCTTTTTGGCTTCTGCGACGGCAGCTGATTTAGAAACCTCATCAGCAGCGGCTTTGGTTGTCTTAGAAATTTCTGCTATCGCATCGCGCGCCTTTTGTGAGGCATCCTTTGCCGCGGCCTTAATCGTCTCGGCGTCTGGCAAGGCTATTTTTTTCGCATCCGCTCCCGTCGATGTACTGTCGCCACTTGCTCTCGAACCAGATAGCCACGATAAACCTAAGCGCGGCCCGATTTGGTCTCCGAAGAAGTAGCCGGCCACGAGCAATGCGGCAGTCGCAATCGTGCCCAACCCCCAAGTCTTGAGTCTCATTTCAGCAGTCCTCCCAAAGTCGGCTATTATCTTTTTACCCAGCCTTTTAGCCGCAGACGTATCTTCGCCTAAATCTTGCCAAAATCCAACAGGTCCCACGGTTGAAACTTTAATGACCAGAACATCGACAACGGCCGCAGTCACCAACGAAGCACGCAACATCCGGCGCCACGGCAAGGACGCCTATGCTGCAATGCACAAGGCTGGCCGCCTTGCCGCAGCAGCGCTCGACATGTTGGTTCCCCATGTGGTGCCCGGCGTGACGACCCAGGCGATCGACTCTCTTATTTTTGAATTCGCTTTGCAGAACAATGCGCTACCGGCAACGTTGCATTATCGCGGCTACACCAAGTCTTGCTGTACGTCCATCAATCACGTCGTTTGTCACGGCATTCCCGGTCGAAAGCCGCTTCGCGAAGGTGATATCGTCAACATCGATGTCACGCTGATTGTTGACGGCTGGCACGGCGATGTCAGCCGTATGTATGCTGTCGGTGCAATTTCACGCCGGGCTGAGCGGCTGATCGAAGTGACATATGAGTCACTGCTGCGCGGGATTGCGGCAGTCAAGCCGGGCAACACCACCGGCGACATCGGACTGGCAATCCAATCCTACGCCGAAAGCCAACGGTGCAGCGTCGTGCGCGAATTCTGCGGACACGGTTTGGGGCAGGTGTTCCATGACCAGCCTAACATTCTGCATTACTGCGACACGCCTGGCGAAGGCGTGAGTCTGGAGCCCGGCATGTTGTTTACGATCGAGCCGATGATCAATCTCGGCAAGGCTGCCACTAAAGTGTTGTCTGATGGTTGGACTGCAGTGACGCGCGATCGCGAGCTTTCAGCCCAATTCGAGCATACTGTCGGCGTTACCGAAACGGGGTGTGAGGTTTTCACACTCTCGCCCGGCGGTTTCGATGGCGCAAGGTTCCAAACTTCTGAGCTATCTAAAGTCGCGGGTTGATTTTCATGCCGTCTGGTGGCGCAAGCGACGACGACACTGGCGAAGTCAGCCAAGGCGGCTTATTCGAAGCGCCGGCCGCCGGCTTGCAATCCGGTCATCGCCAACGGCTTCGGCAGCGGTTCATGAAGGGCGGCGCCGATGCCGTTCCAGACTATGAACTGTTGGAACTGGTTCTGTTCCGGGCCATCACACGGCGCGACACCAAAGGCTTAGCAAAGCGTCTGCTGATCCGCTTCGGCTCGTTTGCCGAAGTTATCAATGCCCCGGAAGGCCGGTTGCGCGAAGTGACCGGCGCCGGCGATGCTGTCATAGCTGAATTGAAACTCATCCGTGCTGCGTCACTGCGCTTGATGAAGACATCGCTGTTGGAAAAGCCGCTCCTCACTTCGTGGCAGCAGGTCCTGGATTACCTGACCGCGGCACAAGCTTACGAAGCAAGAGAACAGTTCCGCATTCTGTTTCTCGACAAGAAGAACCAGTTGATCGCTGATGAAGTGCAAGGCCAAGGCACTGTTGATCATACACCAGTTTATGTGCGCGAGGTTATCAAGCGCGCACTTGAAGTTTCGGCATCGGCATTGATTATCGTCCACAATCATCCATCGGGCGATCCAACGCCATCGCGCGCGGATATTGATATGACGCGTCTTATTGTCGACGCAGCAAAACCGCTTGGCGTCACCATTCACGATCACATCATCGTCGGCCGCAATGGCCACGCGAGCTTCAAGGCGCTACGGCTCATTTAAACGCAGGCGCTCTGAGTGCCACCAACAAGCAGCGCACCGAGCGCGATGCCGCCAACCAAAATACGCCACCAACCGAACAGCGCAAACCCATTTTTGCTGACGTAATCCAGCAAGTAACGAACCACTGCCACGCCGGCGATGAAGGCGACCACGAACCCGAGCGCGACGTTTGACACGTCAGCAGCCGTCATCGAATGCCAGTGTTTTACAAGTTTAAACGCGAATGCACCCGCCATCGTCGGCATTGCAAGGAAGAACGAGAACTCGGCCGCGGTGCGCTTGTCGGTTCCCATCAGCATTGCGCCAACAATGGTTGCACCGGATCGCGACACGCCCGGAACCATTGCCAAGCATTGCCAAAGACCAATCTTCAAGGCCATCATGGGTGGGATCTGGCTGACGTCAGTATAGACTGGCTTCCACTGCAATTGATCGAGGTAGACCAACACGATGCCACCGAGGATCAATGTCGCGCAAATCAACAGCGGCGATTCGAGCAGTTGATCGATGCTATTGGAGAACAACGCGCCCAAGACTGCAGCTGGCAGAAAGGCCAACAATACGCTGCCGGCAAAGCGCCGCGCATCGGCTGACGATGGCAACGCGGCGGCAATATGCCAAAGCCGGCCGGCATAGACCGTCAAAATCGCCAGGATCGCACCAAGTTGGATTAAGATCTCAAACGATTTGCCCGGCGAGCAAAACCCTAAGAAATGCCCAGCGAGCAACACGTGACCGGTCGAAGACACCGGGATGAACTCGGTCGCACCCTCGAGCAATCCGAGGAAGATAACTTGCCAGACTGGCATTATGATAAACTCCCCGCACTCGTCTATGGTCGAACCGGTCCTAATCACAGCGTCATGGACCAGGGCGCAATGGCACGAATTCGATTTCCGGTCAGCTTTTTTGTGGCTGCACACGGGCTATGGTAGAACTTGACTGACATAACTACTCAAACACCCCAATTTCGAACAGGAATATGAACAGGTGACGGACACCGCCGAGCGGCCCGCGACAACCGATCCAGACCTGGCAACGCCTCGCGCGGTGCCAATTTCCGGAACACTGACGCATTTTAGGTTGTGCCCACACTCGCGCTCGATCCGGATCGCACTTGAAGAACTCAAAATCGATGCAGCCTTTGTCGAAGAGCAGCCGTGGGCGTGGCAGCCGGCCTTCTTAGCACTGAACCCGTCCGGTGAGTTGCCGGTCCTATCGCTCGACAGCGGGGTCTCACTGTGCGGTTCGTATG
>JANNFX010000095.1:0-4927 GCA_031380225.1 Hyphomicrobium sp. | reverse complement strand
TTAGTGATCGGCAATGCGTTCCTGCTCCAAAAGTCTCCTGAGTGTGTGCTTTTCCTTCTGCCATAGTTGAAAAAATACGTTCGCCAGGTGCCGCAAAGTCCACTTTTCCCTTAGCGGTAAACCATGAGGCTTCGCCGGTCTTTGTCGTTGATCCAACAGAAATTACATAAGGGTTGAGCGCTGGCAATTGGGTTGCAGTTATCCCACCTTCGAGATTGCCCGCTGCAGCGACAAACGTGACCTCTCGGGCCTGTGCGATCGCAATTACTTGACAGAGAGGTGGGGCCGGAAGCATCGAACAATCTGCTGCGCCAATTGTGCCACCGCTTAGGTTAATCGTTTGCACGCCGGATTGTACCGCTTCGTAAAGTGCGGCGATTTGCGAAGGACTATCGAACCAGCGCAACATCGATACACTACAGTGCCAGCAAATTCCTGAACTCCCGATGCCATTGTTGCCGGCAGCGGCAATAATCCCCGTTACATGGGTACCATGACCAATGGAAACCACGTTGTATCCAACGTGACAAGGGCCCGAACCGTAGAAAACTAAACTGCTTTCAATCCAGCGTTTGTCATCGAAGTCAGCCGAGCCAAGCGGCGGAACAGGTGAACTGCCACGCACGCCACAATTGAGGAATGTAAAAGCAGAAATGTATTGTTCATACGAATTTATTGAGTAATACAATGGGAGGATGAGGTATGGATCATCAGTGGAAAAATTCCGTGAAAAATGACGACGAAGATTGGGAACCAAATCAGGGTGATTCTTGACTACACCTTGGTCAACCACGGCCACATATGCAGTCCCTTGAATTTGATCCCACGCTGTAGGTACGCCAATAAGTGCGTAGGCGGCGGCGGGAGTCATTCCATCAATGGTGGGTAATGTCCAAGCTGGGGCAGGATTTGGCAGACGCGCGTATGGATTTGCCCAGTATGACAATCGATCCACTTGAATTTGTCCGGAAAAATTGTACGATGGGTCATTGGGTATCGCCGAAACCGTCGCCAAGCGGCTCAGTTCAATTTGTTTGAAGAGATTGTGACTCGTTGAAAGATGCCGTCGAGCGAATCGGCTCGCTTCCAGATTGGGATAATCGAACACGACCCACCGCTGAAGTATCTCGATCGGATCATTTGGCGGAAGCGCCGCACGAGCCTCCGGCGAAAGCCTTTCTGCTATGAGGAAACGCGCGCTTCGCGGTTTTCCGGCGCGAAATTTGAAATCGATCGATTCCCACTTGTTGCTTGGCACATTGATCAAATCGACCGCCTGTTCAGCGGTCATTCCTTCGCCAGTATCGGCAAACATGACTATCAGGCTGGGAACTTCACTGGGTTTAGACGATTCGGCCGCGTCTAAAGACAGCGTGACAAAAAGGCTCAGACAAATTGCGATCAGCGTAGATATCGGCGTGGTTCGTTTCGTGGCTACCATAAACATTCCCCTTCGATGTTGTACTCCGTGTGGAAATTGTTGCGATGCTGTCTTCCCTTGATCTCGTGTCACGGAACGTAGTCGTTGGACAATCTCCGTTTACGCGTGCAACGGAATTACCAACCCCAACTTCACGAATCCTGAATGTAACCGATGGGATTTGAACGGTCAATTTCATGTTTTTCCATCATTGGACAATGATAACTTTTGGGGCAGACGCCGGGGTCACAGACGCCGGGGTCAAGTCTCAATACTGTTCGGTTAGACTTATTTGTGCGAAACTCTGCATATCGTCTTGCAGGAGCGAGCCATGGCACGAACCAAAGCGGTGTTGGGGTCGGGCGCACGTTTAAGCGACTACTTGGGCGCGAGCCTGCTTGCGCGGGTCTACCCACCGGGAATGATAGGCCAGATCCTCGATGATCAGGGTTGCAACAGCAAGCGCATTCGCAGCCTCCCTGCCGTGTCGGGCACATATTTTTGTATGGCGCTGAGCCTGTATCCGGAGGCCGCATACGAGCAAGTCTTCGCGGTCGTCTCCCAAGGTCTTTCCTGGGTGCAGGGGCAGGATGCGGAGGTCTCGATTGCCAAGTCCTCCGTCAGCGAGATGCGCGGCAAGATCGGCTATGTACCTCTGCAGAAGCTGATCGATGAAGCCTGTGTGCCGCTGGCGGATAAGAAACGCCACCCGGACGCCTTCTACGGCGGGTTGCGGCTGGTGGCGATCGACGGCAGCAACCTGGAAGTCGCTGACGAGGCGGACAACATCAAGGCATTTGGTTACCCGGGGAGCCGTACCGGCCACGCCGGTTACCCGCAGGCCCAGTGCGCCGTGCTCGTCGAATGCGCCAGCCACGCCATCATCGCCGCCAATCTGGGCGCTTACCGCTCCAGCGAGTGGTCGATTTGCACGCCCCTGTTGAATCGACTGGATGCCAGCATGCTTTGCTTGGCCGATCGGGGCTTCAATGGTTATGCCGTTTGGGAGGCAGCACGCGCGACGGGCGCGCAACTGCTGTGGCGTTGCGCGAACAATCGCAAACTTCCGGTGATCAAGGCGCTGGATGACGGGTCTTACCTGAGCATCGTGTATCCGGCCGGTACGCTCTCCAAAAAACGGCGGCAGGCTTCAACAGCGGGAGTTGTCGTCCGGGTGATCGACTACGCGCTGCCGAACGCGACGGCTGCCGAGTCACGCTACCGTTTGCTGACGACGCTGCTGGATGAAACCAAAGCGCCGGCGCAGGAGCTGGCGACGCTGTACCACCAGCGCTGGGAGGTGGAAGCCGTGTTCGACGAACTCAAGGTCCACCTGCTGCAGAAGCGACGGGTGTTGCGCAGCAAGACGGCCGATTTAGTGCGCCAGGAATTCTACGGCTGGGTACTGGCCCACTATGCGGTGCGCTGGCTCATGCACCAGGCGGCAACCGAACATCGCGAGCGGGATAGAGACTTGTCCTTTGCCGCCAACGTACAACTTTTGAGAATTGCCCAGCCCCAGTCCGGGGCCTTTGCCCCCGGCAAGGCCGCGAAAGCGAAGGCGTTGGTTTGAAGCGCTATTGGCCCGCTCGGCGCGCTTGCGGTGCGTCACCAGCCGGGGATTGCACAACCCGCGCACTTTTAAGCGGCGTAATTCGCCATTCGCAAGCCACGATTGCAATGCCCGCCAAAACACAAGGTCCGACTTCACGCCACAACTACTCGCCCCGCTCCCCGTGCCAAAGCGAAGAATCTATGCGAAAACTGTCTAACCGAACAGTATTGAGACCTGACCCCATATTCCGTGTGACCCCATATTCCGTGACCCCATATTCCGCAAAGTTCGTTTAGCCCGCTGGCGACAAATGTGGGTCTCGCCAATTGCCGAGAGAACAGTGCCCGACGCGCGTCATTGGCCACGATTGTAAAGCTAGGTTTGAGTTTTGCATCAGTGAGATGTACATCATTGAAGCGAAGTAGTCCGGAGTACACCGGTGTCGAATGCTCAACTTCAAACATGGCACGAATTTGATTCGAACCGCGTTGAATCCACACGACATCAACTTCCGACAAGATCGGTTGCACGGCCAGCAAAGAGTGCGGTAAGGTGTTGCAACACTCGAATCGCGGTGCAATCACGTCGTCAAGTCTTGCTCGATCTGAAGTGGGAATCCATATGTCAAAATTCTTTGATGCGCCAATCGACCCCAAAGGGCTTGAATTTGGTAGTGGGACAGGTCCACTTTGCCCGACAACTTTTTCGCGTCAACATGCCCCTCCAGCGTCTCCCAACCGAAGTCGCCATCTACCTTGAAGCGGCCTGCGCGCGCGATATAGAGCTCGGTGCCCGTCTTAGTGAAGAGAATCTGGACTTTGAATTGCCCGTCGGACGCGGGCGAGAAATTCCTGAATACTTCTTCGTAATCTTCATACAGCAGAAACATCGGTTCTTCTTGACCATCCCATAAAAAACATAGAACGGAGTTGTGACCTTCTAGTTTTGCTAGGTCGTCTTTTCGCAATCCATAAAATGCTCTGTCACCGGAATGCACCTTTGAGTAGCGAAAATAGACACGTAGTGCGCCGTCTCCGACATCAAATAGGGATTGACTGCCGCCCAACTTTTTAACCTTGCCAAATCGCGCGGTCAATCCGCCAAGTACGTCGGCCTTTAAGTCATTGGCCATAGCTCGCTCTAGAGGGGCCCTGCATTAATCCACGATAACTTCGGCGTCATTCGTGCTCGCATATTTACTAGTCGGAAACGTGACCCCGACTGTATTTGCTAATCGCGCGAAATCCGGGTGAATGGCAACATCCGTGATGTCATGCTCGACCTGTAGATTGTCCAGATCGGCGATTGCAACTCTTACCCCCGGTTCTGCGTACACGTATGCCATACCGCCATCAATTACGACGAGAACTTTTGGATCGACTTTCTTTTTCATCTCCAATCTCCATCGCAATTGCTTTACCTGCCGAAACAAAAAAGGGTGCGAGCGCACCCTATCAAATATCGACCGTTATCGTGGGATTTGCGGGGCTTTGCCTCTACGCATACAACAACCGCCGTCCCTTCGGTTCCGGAACAACCCGTCCCAATTCATGCGCAGTACTCAGCCAGAGCGCGATTGCATCGTTTGCATTTTTGAGCGCTTTGCTTTGTGTTTCACCATGGGCCATACATCCCGGCAGTTCGGGCACCTCGGCGACGAAGGCGTTGTCGTCATTGCTCCAGTAGATGATGACTTCGTATTTCCAGTTCATTCGCGGCTCCACAGGTTATTTCGCTGAATGATCGATCTGACTTGCCGGACTTGATAAGGCTTGGCCTTGCTGCCGTCACGTTGCAGGTTTATCAATTCGTCCAGACCGGACTTGAAAAAAACATGGTGGCTGCCTTTGCGGCGTTCTGAAAAACCAAGGCTCAAAAGAACTCCGCAAAGATCGGCAAAATCAATATTCGCGTCGGCATTGCCAAGGAGAATCTTCTCGATCAGCCTTTCG
>JANNFX010000007.1:0-12220 GCA_031380225.1 Hyphomicrobium sp. | reverse complement strand
TTTATTGGCGCCACTGGTCATCGTGTCCGTGCCGAAAGCAGTGCCGCATCGCCGCGCCCGCATTACCTGGCCAGCTGTAAGCAAGGCGCGGACTCGTTTTCGCTTGTCGCTTTCGATGCGGATGCCGGCGTGATCAACTCCGTCGCATTGCCGGCGCGCGGACATGACATTGCGTTACGTCCTGGCACCAGAGACGGCGTCGTGTTCGCGCGCCGCCCGGGCACGTTCGCGGTCGCGTTCGATGTGACTGGCAGCAAGCCTCCGGTCACATTCGAAACCCGGCCTGATCGGCACTTCTTCGGTCACGGCGTATTTTCGCCTGATGGCAAACTACTCTACGCCACTGAGAATGATTTCAACGCCGAACGCGGTGTTATCGGCGTCCGCGATGCAACGGAAGGCTACAAACAAATTGGCGAATTCGCATCTGGCGGCATCGGCCCGCATGATTTGGCTTTCTTGGCCGATGGGCGGACACTGGTGATTGCCAACGGCGGCATCGATACCAATCCAGAGGCTGGCCGCGCGCCGCTCAACCTCGACACCATGCAACCATCACTGGCCTACATCGATGTGACAACCGGTGACATCATCGAGCAACACACATTAGACGCGGGCCTGCATCAATTGTCGATCCGGCATTTGGCGGTGGCGAACGGCGATGTGGTAACGTTTGGCTGCCAGAACGAAGGCAGCGGCCTGCCTGCCTTAGTCGGTTGGCATAAGCGCGGCGTAGCACCGGCTTTGTTCGAGGCGCCAGACCTAACCTATGCCGGGCTCAAAAATTACGTCGGCTCGGTGTCAGTCGATGCCTCGGGAGACATTGTAGCGGCGACGTCGCCGCGCGGTGGCCGCGTGTTGTTTTTCGACACCGCATCGAAGCGCCTGATTGGCGACGCGGCCTTGAACGATGTTTGCGGCGTTGCGCCGGGCCACACCGGCGCCGGCTTCCTTCTCACCTCCGGCCAAGGCGACCTTGCGCTCGCAACGCCCGGCGCAACGATCACCCCTCACCGCTGTGAAGGCTATGCCTTTGACAATCACGCGGTGACGTTGGTGCTGTAAACTTATATTTGACGTCCTCAACTCACCCGATATGGCCACGGCAGGCGCGAGGGGCCGGCGGAGATTTCGTCGTCATCAGGCGGGCCGGGGTCGTCGGGGGCGTGCGATGGGACTGCGCTTGATGAGCGCTTGGGCGCCTGCACGGCAGCCACATTGTTTTTTGCTGCCGTGCTCGACTGGCCATTTGAATTGGAAGCGCTCGAAGCAATAACTGGTTTGACTCTGACGGTTGCACTTTGGTTGGCACCCGATGCGGCAGTCGTATCAGTGACGATATCAAGATCGGTAACGTCTGGCCGGACCAAGGCCGTGGATCGATTATCTTTCGCGGCCGCACTGGGCCTGCTGATCACCACAGTGGCCGGTTGATTGTTTTGTTTGTCGGCTCCAGCGTCGTTGATAGTCACCGCGGTTGCAGGCTTCGTTACCGTACTCGCGGCGTTGCGTTGCGAGACCGGCCCGGTCACAACAGCCGGCTCGCGGATGACGATATCTCCTGACGCCGTTTCATAGGCGCCTAGGGCTACGAATTCATCCAACTGGTTGCCGTTGAGGGCGCGTGCTTCGGTCTCGTCGACTGGGACGCGCCATTCGACCGCATCAAGCCGGCCTGTGACCGGTGAGACCGGGGCCCAGGCGCCGGTTACAGTTCCGTCAGCAGTCCATGCCGCATCACGCGGCGCATTGGCAGCGCGTGCCAGCCATTCGCGAGCGCGGCCGGTGTCGCCGTGCTCTTCTTTTTCCAGCCGTGCCATCAGCAGTGCGGCCGAGCGTGTCATGCGGTCATCACCCAGCCGATCGAGTGCGGCACGCGCCTCGTGCCACGCGCGCGCTTCAATAGCGGCGGTGGCAACCGCGATGCTGCTTTCAACGGCGTTTGGATTGAGGCTCTGAAGCTGACGGACGCGGTCGAGACGATCACGCGGGCTGTCGCCGATGCGGGCGTAGGCATAGGCCGTTGCCAGATCAGGATGCGGTGCCCGGGCCCAAGTTTTCTGAATAATTTTTGCGGCGCGCGCCACGTTTCCTTTAGACGCCAGTAAGCGTCCGGCAATAGCGGCCGCCGGAATAAGGTCACGCGCAAGTGCATGGGCTTCCATTGCCAGTCCCAATGCTTTTTCAGGATTTTGGTCTTCGAGTTTCATTGCCTGCGCGGCCAACAGAACAGCGCGGCGGCGATCATAAACTGGCTGCTCAACAGTCGCGTTCTTGCGCGCCAGATTTAGGGTGTTTAAGGCGCCAGCCCAATCACCATCTTTGCATTGCAAATCGAATAACCCTTCAACCGGCCATGGCAGTTTCGGATTAAGTCCGATGGCGCGTTCCGCAAACTGGCGCTGAGCTTCAGTCTCGCCTTCGCGATGCGCCTCGACATAGAGACCGCGTAGACCAAGTTGTTCGGTGTCAGGCGAGGACAGCATGGCCTCGTATATGCGGCGCGCGGTAGCGCGGTCGCCCGACAACTGAGCCGCTTGTGCGCGGAGTAGATGCGTCATCGGCTCATTCGGCAACGACTTACGCGCGTGTTGGGCGTAGCGAGTTGCCGCCAGATGGTCGCCGGCGCCGATGGCGATCATGCCGCTTGAAAGCGCGTCGAGCCCGCGCTGCTGCCGGCGTTTGGTCATGAAATGGCTGAGAGTGGCCGGGCTGGTCCAGATTGAGCGCAACAGCGACCAAAAAATGATGGCAGCAATCGCCAGAGCGGCCAGCATGACAACGACTTGGAATACACTCGGTTCGGCATGATAGCCCATCCAATCGACGACAATTGTGCCGGGATTGTCGGCGAGCCAGGAAAATAGCGCCGCAAGCCCAAGCACACCGATCAGAAATGCAACCAAACGCGTCATGGGCGGCGAACCTTCTGGGAACTGGAGTGCTTAGTTGGAGTTATCGGGCACTTTTGTATCGGTTGGCGTTTCGGCCGCCGGCGCTTTCGGTGCGGGCGGAACAGTTCCGTCAGTGTGGAGTGCAGCACCAGTGAGCGTCGCTTTAAGATCTTGATCAATGGCGGTCATCGCCTGGTCAATGGCTTGGCGGGCTTCGAGTTGAGCGATCCAGTTGGCGGCAGCAGCACGGGATGGCGCAGGCAGGCTCTTGGCTAACGCCAGCGCGCCGTCCAGTTTGCCAGATTGAAGTGCCGCTTCAATGCGCCCAGCAATCGCTTCACTACTTTGATCATTTGGGTCATGGCTGATCTTGCGCACCCGGACGGCGGATTTCGCGCTCGCCATCAGGCGCTCGATGACAGAGCCTTCGGCTGGCACTTGGCCAGCATCGATGATCTTGTTCACCAGCGGCGAAAAGCCAGCCTGCAACGCTGAGGCTGAGGGGATGCCCTTGTCCTTGAACTTATCAAGGGAACTCAGATTAACTTTTCCTTTGAGCACACTTGAGACTGTGGCCAATTCCGAGGCATACGGCTCACCGCGATCCAGCTGACGTTTTAAGTTGCCAAGTTCAAGAGAGGCGACCACGCGTTCGGTGCTGGTTTTGCGTGCAGTTTCATTCTTGATGACCTCGGTAATGGTCGTTTCGAGGGCTGCAATTTTTTCGGAAACTGGCGTCACAGCCGAAACCACATCGGCTTCTGAGAGTTGCTTTTCAACGGTTCCCTTAAGGCCATTAAGGGAGCTTGTCAGCGCCACTGATTTGTCTTTCACCACTTCAACAGTAGCGGCAAGACGCTGATTGTCAGCCTTTTGCACATCAGCCTGTTCGGTGAGCCGCGCGGCATCGGTTCGCAATGTTGAGATTTCGTGGTCAAGGCGCTCGGTATTCGAAACTGCCTTTTCGCTGGCATCGGAAATTGCTGCCAACTTCGGTTCCATTTCGACGACAAGCCCGCGCTTGAAGTCGGCCAGTTTGGTGGCGAATGCAGATTCAAGTTCGGCGATTTTGCCGGTTATGGCGGCCAAGCCCTGCACCCGGTTACCGCCGCCCGTGCTGGTCTCTGAAGCCGCCGCTGCGATGCTGGACAATTGATCTTCGAGTTTTTTGAGCCGTGCCTTAGCTTCGTCAAATGCCGCTTTGTCGACGGCTTCGTCTGTTCGCGCAGAAAGTTCGGCCTGGCTATCAACCAATTTGGCGACAGCGCTGGCGCTGTCTTCGAGCTTGGCCAAGCGCGCGTCCGCTTCAACACGTTTAGCCTTGGCATCAGCTTCAACAGCCGTGAGGCGTTGTTGCAAATTGGGGGTTGAATTTGAGCTGAGGCTCGCTGGCATTTTGATGCCGAGTTTGCCAGCGAAGGTTTCGGCGGCGGGTAGAATTTTGTCGCCACCGAAAAGAACGATGAGGCCGCCCGCTAGGCCCGCAAGAACATGCGAAAAAAATCCTCCGCTACGGCGCGGCTGTGGTGGTGGCAACGTCCGGTCCGGCTGAGTTTCAATGCCCGGAACAAATTGTTTCCCTGGCGTCGACGCGCCTTGAGATTGCTTGATCTCAACGGCACTGAGATCGAGCGTCGCGTGTGGGCGCTTTTGGCCCGGTGCAGCCGGAGTTGGATCAATTTTGTCGGTCATCGGCCCGGCGTCTCCACGTCAGTTCTCTTAAAAGGCTCTCGTCTCCCCGATGGGGGGACGAGGTATCCTATCGGTTGTTTTTAAGCCTGTAGTTCGGCGGCGAGGATAACTATCTCCGCCAAATTTGGTCTAATCGCGATAAATTGACGAGCCGCGGGCAGCGGACTGAGGCGGCTCGCCACAGCCTCCGATAGGCATAGATAGGCCGGCTGGCGCAAGTTCGGGGCTTTCAACACGGGGGCTGCCAGCCGGGCAAAGGTTTCGGCTGTTTTTGGCGACAACAGTGCCACGGCATCAAATGTGCCAGCCCTGAGACCGGCTGCAACTTGTGGCGGCAGCGCAATCGCTGACGTCGACCGGTAAACACCTGGCGCTGAGACTAAATAGCCGAGACCGCGCAGGGCTCCGCCGAGGTCAAAGGCTACATCTTTACCGGCCAAATGGACCAAAGGTCCGTGCGTTGGATTGACCTCGGCTTCGATGACATCGGCCAGCTGTTCGGCCGTACCGGCACCCTCGAAAACGGTTTTGAAACCGAGGTCCTTGGCAAAAGCTGCGGTCGCGGGTCCAACGGTGAAGACCGGCAAATTGCGCGCCAGTTCGAGCGCAGTCTTGCTGAGGCTCAAGGCCCTTAGACCATTTCTACTCGTTGCAATCAGACCTGCGGCGCCTTCGATCACAGCAGACGAGACGGGGAGATAATCAATCTGCATCAAGGCTGCGGCCGAAACCCGATGACCCATGGCTTCGAGCGGACGGCGCAATGCGTCCGCATCCTCCTCCGGCCGTGTCACCAGAATATGCATCAATCAACCAGCCGCGTTTAGCGTTGCCCCACCGCGGGACAGAATATCTTCAGCCGCGCTGATGCCCATATTCACGGCCTCGCGCGGGCGGCCTTCGCGCTTGGCATCGAGCGAGGTCTTTCCATCGACAGACAGCAATTGACCAGCAAAGGCTAACTGGCCATCCGTCAGCTGCGCCAGGCCGGCGATCGGCGTGCGGCATGAGCCTTCGAGTTTTGCCAGAAATGCGCGTTCCGCGGTAACGCAAATCGCGGTTACTTCATCGTTCATGGGCTTGATGAGATCCGCGGTTTTGCTGTCATCAACTCGGATTTCAATGCCGATTGCGCCTTGCGCAACAGCCGGTAGCATTTGATCGGCCGGGACTGGCGCGGTGATGCGGTCTTGCAAGCCAAGCCGCCTCAAACCGGCACAGGCTAAGAACGTCGCGTCGGCAACGCCATCCTCAAGCTTTTTCAAGCGTGTTTGCACATTGCCGCGAAAGCCAACCACGTCGAGATCGGGACGCAGGCGTTTAAGCTGGGCCTGCCGGCGCAGCGACGACGTGCCAACAGTTGCGCCGTTAGGCAGTGCTTCGATCGACGCATATTTGAGACTGATGAAGGCATCGCGCACGTCTTCGCGTGGCAACGTCGCGCCGATGATCAAACCATCAGGCAATGCGGTCTGCATGTCCTTCATCGAATGGACGGCGAGGTGAATGTCGCGGTTCAACAGCGCGTCTTCGATTTCCTTGGTGAACAAGCCCTTGCCGCCAACCTCGGCGAGCGGCCGGTCGAGGATCATGTCGCCTGTGGTCTTGATGATTACTATTTCGAACGCACTTTCGGGCAGGCCGTGAGCCGCCATCAACCGGGCTCGGACCTCATGCGCCTGAGCCAGTGCTAGCGCCGATCCGCGCGTTCCGATTTTCACCGTTCCGCCTTGCAAGTCACGTCCTCCGAGGGTAGGGGCTCAGTTGGTTTATCCTGGCACTTCATGCCCGGACAACCGCCGGAAGGCAAACGCTTATCGGCAAATTTATCGCTAGAGGTCTGCCGGGTATGCCGGACGCAGCCCCATCCTCGCCCCAGGCGACAAGCTTGGTGCTCGGAATTGAAACAAGCTGCGATGAAACCGCAGCTGGCGTGGTGCTGCGCGAGGGCCCTGGGCAAGGGCGAATCCTGGCTAACGTCATCCGCTCGCAATGGGAAGAGCATCGCGCCTTCGGCGGCGTCGTGCCCGAAATTGCCGCTCGCGCGCATGCCGAGTGCTTGGACGGCATTGTTGCCGAGGCCATGCAGCAGGCAGGCCTGGCGTTCAAAGATTTATCGGCGGTCGCCGCGACGGCCGGGCCGGGTCTCAATGGCGGATTGGTCGTAGGTGCGATCGCAGGCAAGGCGATAGCTCTGGCGTCGGGGAAACCATTTCTAGCCATCAATCATCTCGAAGCACACGCCTTGACGGTGGGATTGACCGATCATTTGCTGCCGCCGTATTTGATGCTGCTGGTCTCTGGCGGGCATACACAACTCTTGATCGTCAAAGACGTTGGGCAGTACGAGCGCCTCGGCACCACGATTGACGATGCATTAGGCGAAGCCTTCGACAAGACCGCCAAACTTTTGGGACTAGGTTTCCCTGGCGGTCCGGCAGTTGAAAAATGGGCGGCGAAAGGGAATGCGAAACGCTTCGATTTCCCGCGCCCGATGTTGGGGCGAGCGGAAGCGCATTTCTCATTCGCTGGCTTAAAGACGGCGGTCCGTCAGAAGGCACACGGTCTACAGCCGTTGCAGGATCAGGACATCGCGGATCTCTGCGCATCATTTCAGGCCGCGGTGGCTGGAAGCGTCATCGATCGTGTCAAGCGCGCCATGGAACTATGCGAGGACCGGATGGGATCGGATGTCCGGCATTTGGCTGTTGCAGGCGGGGTGGCAGCCAATTCCGCGATCAAAGCGGCGTTGACGGCGCTCGCCGATCAAAAGGGCTATACGGTGTTAGTGCCGCCGCCTGCACTCTGCACCGACAACGGTGTTATGATTGCATGGGCTGGCGCGGAACGGCTCGCTCTTGGTCTGACTGACTGTCTTGATTTTGCGGTTCGGCCAAGATGGCCGCTCGACGCCGATGCGCCGCCAGCAATTGGCGCCGGTGTAAAGGCATAGTTTGTCGCGCGTGACCTTAGAGGGGACATCACATGGCACTCAACAGCTTTGGTGTGATTGGTGGCGGTGCGTGGGGCACGGCGTTGGCGCAAACGTTGCGGCTGGCGGGTCGCGATGTGCTGCTGTGGGCGCGTGAAGCGGAGACCGTCAACGACATCAACTCGCGCCACGTCAACCGCACGTTTCTGCCCGGCGTCACACTTGAACCTGGTCTCAGGGCAACAAGCAATTTGGCTGATGCGGCGCACGCGGACGCGCTGCTGATGGTGGCCCCTGCGCAGCATGTTCGTGTGATCTGCCAACAGCTCAGCCGATCCCTTAAGCAAGATCAGCCCATAGTCCTTTGCGCCAAGGGCCTCGAACAAGCCTCAGGGCAAATGATGTCAGATATTATTGAAGCGGAGTTGCCGAACGCGACCCTCGCTGTGCTGTCTGGGCCGTCGTTTGCAGCTGATGTTGCCCGCGGATTGCCAGCCGCTTTGACCTTAGCGTGCCGTAACGAAGACCTCGGCAAGCGGCTCGCCGAACGCATTGGTTACAAGCATTTCCGGCTCTATTGGTCGAACGATATCACCGGCGTTGAATTGGGTGGTGCAGTCAAAAACGTGCTGGCGATTGCGGCCGGCATTGTCGATGGCAAAGGCTTAGGGGCCTCCGCACATGCAGCGCTCGTCACCCGTGGCTTTGCGGAGTTGCGCCGGCTTGGCGATGCGTTGGGCGCGCGGCCCGAAACCATGATGGGCTTGTCAGGTTTGGGTGATTTGATTTTGACCAGCGGCAGTCCGCAATCGCGCAACATGAGCCTTGGCCGCGCTTTGGGGCAGGGCCGCACGCTTGCGGACATTCTCGCTGAACGTGTGGCGGTGACCGAAGGCATTTATACCGCTGCCGCGGTCGTCAAGCGCGCCCGCGAATTCAATATTGAAATGCCAATTTCTGAAGCCGTGCACGCCATCCTCGAAGGCCGCGCCACCGTTGATGAAGCCATCTCCGGTCTTATGCAGCGGCCGTTCAAGGCTGAGGATTAGAATTTATCTGGCGTCCACGGCGTCAATTGCGGAGGTGGTGTCAAACGAGACGTTATGATCCGCAGCGAAGTGGATCATGGCGCGTTCGGATAGGGCGGTGATGGTCAACAGCGGATTGACTCCCAATGAGCGCGGGATGATTGAGCCGTCAATGACGTAAAGGCCGTCATGAACGGCGGTCGATCCGTTGCCGGCCGCACCGTCGAAGACCTGAGATTTATGATTGACGACGCCGCAACTGACGTCGTGGCCCATCGCCAAGCCACCCAAGGGATGTGCAGTCGCTGGTTGATGGCCCATCACCGATCCGGCGAGTGGATTTTTCACATAGTCGCCGCCGGCGTGGGCGACGACACGCTGCAGCACGTCATCAAGGCGCTTGTAGACATCAAGGTCCTTTGCGCCGGGCCATGACAGTTCCAGGCGATCGTCCTTGAGTGTGAAGCGGCCACCGGCATTGTCATGTGAGACGGCGAAGAACGTTTGCAGGTTCGCGAAAGGGCCCTTGTAAACTCCGTTGACGAGGCTTTGCAGGGCACCAAGCAAGCGGCCATTCGGCAAAAACATCAGCGGCAATGCGGGCGCGATGGCTGATGGCAATACACCTTCCTGTACGCGCAATTCGTTGTCGAGCACGTCATCGTCATCGACTTCAAGCTGGCCGGATACGGCGGCGCCGATTTCCATGTCCTCAATCTTCGACGGATGCCCAACGCCAATGGCATTGACCGGCGTCTTGGAGCCGTAACCAAATGCAATGATATCGCCATTTGCAGAGAACCGTTGGCCAACGCGGTCTGAGACCTTGAGACCCTTTTCAGCCGAGCGCAGCAGAATTTCAGACGAGCCGAGCGTTCCGGCCGCCAACACAACGACGTCTGCTTCAAGTCTAAAGTCATCCGGTTGACCGGGTATTTTTGCGCCAGAGCGGCGCGCATGCACGCGCCAGCCGCCTGGTTTCAACGGTTCGACAAATCGAACGCCAATCTCGGTAAAGAGTTCGGCGCCGTAGCGTGCCGCGTCGGGCAAATAGGACATGGCGACGGTGTTCTTGGCGCCAACGTTGCAACCGCCGCAGCAATCGCCGCATCGCGTGCAGGCCGACTGCTGGATCCCGGCCGCATTGACGCGATCTTCAAACGAGACCGCAACTTCGGGCGCAACCATTGGATGACCGAGCGCGCCGCCTGCCGCTTCGAGCACCTTGTATTTAGTCATGGAAGAGGCGCGCGGATCACGCGATGGCGCCAGCCAGTGGCGGGCGCGTTTGTAACCTTCTACGATCAAGCCGTCCTGACGCCAAGCGCCTGGCCAAACATCGTCTGCAAATACGCGGGCGTCGGGTTCAAGCGAGACACCGGCATTGACCAGTGAGCCGCCGCCCAATCCGCAGCCGACGAGCACGTTCATGTGATCGCCGATGCGGACATCATAGAGCGCCGTTTCGGGGCCGGTCGTCACGAGCCTGCTTGTCAAGCGCAGGTCATTTTTGAGATCGGGAAATTTCGCCGGAAATGATCCGGTGGGTATTTCGCGGCCGCGTTCCAAGACCGCAACGCGTTTGCCGGCGCGCGACAGGCGCGAAGCGGTCACGCCGCCGCCATAGCCCGAACCAACGACAATGACGTCGTAGCGTGACTTGAGTTCTGACAGCGGCTTCGACAGCCGGGCCATTGATCCCTTCCGGTCTATTTTGCAGGCGCCGGGTCTGGTGACTTCTCGGCTGTTGCGGTGCCAATCATATTGAGCACGCCTTGTCCGATATCATCGAGCGCGGTGGTTGAGTAGAGGTACCCCATCGCGACGGCGATCAAGGCCATGTAGAAGCCGAGCACGCCGCGATTGTTGCGCAGAAATGCCAGGCCAGCTGCGAGCAATGGAACGCCGAGTGCAATGAGGCCGGCGATGGCAGCGGTTGTCATGGAATTATCTCCCCCGAGACGTTTGTTGATGGGCCGCCTTAAGGCTAAGCCAGCTCCCTCGTCACATGCAGGACAGAGATTTTCAAGCGACTACGGCAAAAATACCGAGCAACAAGGCTAATAGCAGCACAATCCAAAGAGCCGATCCGGCCGCATCAACCCCGAAATACGCCAATCCGCCGGCCAAAGCCAACGCAGCAAGTGTGCCGAAAAAATTCGGCCCCTTGTCGCGCGGCACCTTGCTCGCGACCGCAACCCCGGTGACGAGTGCGGCGACCAGGATCAGTGTTGCCAGCCCAAGCTGGCGCGTATCGGAAAAGATGTCCCACATCGCGAGTGGCACGGCTGCGCTGATCAGTAGTGGCGTCACTATCAAACGGGCCTCCAATCGCGGTCAGTATCGGATCTGAACTGTGCATTGCGGCGCGTCACGCGGCCCGCCCCCCATCGGTTAGCAGCCATGCGCCGCAGCAGGCTTTTGCGAGATCGCGAACGCGCAAAATATAGCTCTGCCGTTCGGTAACAGAAATCACGCCGCGCGCATCGAGCAAATTGAAAATATGACTAGCCTTGATGCATTGGTCATAGGCTGGCAGCGCCATTTGATGTTGCGCGGTGGATGGGGTCAGACCCCCGGCACCGGTTGGCGCGCTTTGCTTCGATGGTTCGTGCCGGGGGTCTGACCCCGAACCTTTTGCCAGCAGCGATTGACACTCTGCTTCGGCATCCTTGAAGTGCTGCAGCAGCACGTCCGTATTGGCGTGCTCGAAATTATAGCGTGAGTACTCGCGCTCGGCCTGCAGGAAGACGTCGCCGTACGTCAACTTCTGATCATCAGTCCGGCCGTTGAAGTTGAGATCGAAGACGCGGTCAACGCCCTGAACGTACATCGCCAAGCGCTCAAGGCCGTAGGTAATTTCACCGGCGACGGGCGCGCAATCAAAGCCGCCGACCTGTTGGAAGTAGGTGAACTGCGTCACTTCCATGCCGTTGCACCACACCTCCCAGCCCAGTCCCCAGGCGCCGAGCGTCGGGCTTTCCCAGTCGTCTTCGACAAAACGGATGTCGTTGACCTTGGTGTCGATGCCGATGGCGTCGAGGCTCTGCAAATACAAATCCAAGATGTTGGCCGGTGACGGCTTCATGATCACTTGGAATTGGTAGTAGTGCTGCATCCGGTTCGGGTTCTCGCCGTAGCGGCCATCCTTCGGCCGCCGAGACGGCTGCACGTAGCAGGCAGACCAGGGTCGCGGGCCCAACGCGCGCAAGGTTGTCGCCGGGAGGAATGTGCCGGCACCAACTTCCATATCGTAGGGTTGCAGCACAACGCAGCCATGCGAACTCCAAAACTGTTGCAGCGTCAGAATCAGGTCCGAAAAGCTCTCTTTGGGCCTGAGGCCTGTGGCAGGTGCCGCAGAGGTCATTGATTTTGAGTGAGTTTTTGCCACGTCACGCCTAATGATTGCTGAACTTTGAGCGGCACTATACGTATTCGGAGCCGGGCGTCACCTGATTTGACAGCCTCCGGCGCCGGACGCTCTCGCCCACCTCTCGGAGGCTCTGAACTTGGACATTCTCAGCTGGATTTGGTGGGCGCTTTCGAGCGTACTTGGGCTGGCGTGGTCGATTGTCTGGTTCTTGCTCGGTGGCTGGGTGTCGGCCCTGGCGCAGATCATCGTCATCGCCGGCATAATCTTCTTCATGAAGTATGGCTGGCAGCGCGCGCCGATG
>JANNFX010000250.1:0-1891 GCA_031380225.1 Hyphomicrobium sp. | reverse complement strand
TTCGTTGCACTGTATGGCATTCCGGAAACCCGCGTTTTGATCCGCAATGGTCTGGACGGGAAGTTGTTGAAGGCGGCGTAATCCGCCCTAAGAGTGGTGGTTAGATTTGGTATCGAGCACAAAGACCTCAGTCAAAATCTCGGTCAACGGGCAACCTGTTGTGACGGCCGCCGCAACGCTGGCCGAGTTCGTTATCGAGCAGGGCCATGGAAAGGGACGCGTCGCGACCGCGGTTAACGGCGCCTTTGTCCCCGCCGCCGGCCGTGCGGCACACAAACTCGCACCCGGCGACCGCATCGAAATCGTCAGCGCCCGGCAGGGCGGCTAAGCGCATTGCGACCGAAAAATCGTTGCCATTTGTAAACTTGGCCCAAATAGAGTATTTATATTGCGATCATGTTTCGAGGCACCAAGCCGATGGGCCACAAGGCCGCCAGTTTCGCGCATTTTTCCAGCACCAGCGCTTGCGCTGCGGCAGCATCGTGCCTGCTATTGACGCTGCTCCTTACCGGCCCCTGAGGCCCGGTCGCCCCATAAATCGCGGCGCCGCTCTCAGGGGATGCTCACCACAGCTTGATTCAACAATTGTCCGCCCCGCCTTAACGGCAGAGTGCGCGGACCCTGAGGTAAGGACCTGAATACAATGACAACCAAAACCCCGGCTGACGCCAGTACACCTGCGGCTGACGCCGATAAAATCGTGATCTTCGACACCACGTTGCGCGATGGCGAACAGTGCCCCGGCGCGACCATGACGTTCGAAGAAAAACTCGAAGTCGCGGATTTTCTCGATGCCATGGGCGTCGACATTATCGAAGCCGGATTTCCGATCGCTTCCGAGGGAGACTTCGAAGCCGTCTCGGAAATTTCAAAGCGCGTGAAGCGCGCAACCGTCGCCGGGCTCGCGCGTGCCATCAACAGCGATATTGACCGCGCTGGTGAAGCCGTGCGCCATGCGCAACGTGGACGTATTCACACGTTCGTATCCACGTCACCGATCCATCTCGCCTATCAGATGAAAAAGACCGAGGCCGAAGTGTTGGCGATCATCTCCGCCACAGTCGCGCGTGCGCGCAACTTGGTCGGCGACGTCGAATGGTCTGCGATGGACGCAACTCGCACACCGATCGACTATCTCTGTCAAACGGTTGACGCCGCCATAAAAGCGGGTGCCACCACAATTAACTTGCCTGATACCGTTGGCTACGCCACGCCTGAGGAATATTACGAGATGTTCCGTGCCGTGCGTGAGCGCGTCGCAAATGCTGACAAAGCGGTGTTTTCCACGCATTGCCACAACGATTTGGGCCTCGCGGTTGCGAATTCGCTGGCGGCCTTGAAGGCTGGCGCGCGGCAGATCGAATGCACCATCAACGGCATTGGCGAGCGGGCAGGGAACGCGGCGCTTGAAGAAGTCGTCATGGCCATCAAGACCCGTCAGGATGCGTTGCCGTATCGAACTGGAATTGAAACGACGATGTTGTCGCGCGCGTCGAAACTCGTTTCAGCGGTCACTAATTTTCCGGTCCAGTACAATAAGGCGATCGTCGGCCGCAACGCGTTCGCGCACGAAAGCGGTATCCATCAGGACGGCTTGCTCAAGTATCAGCAGACATATGAAATCATGTTGCCGGAATCGGTCGGCGTCGCGAAAACGTCGCTGGTGATGGGCAAGCATTCGGGCCGCAGCGCTTTCAAATCTAAATTGAAGGAACTCGGCTTCGAACTCGGCGACAATGCGTTCGAAGACGCTTTCAACCGTTTCAAGGCGCTGGCCGACCGCAAGAAGCACGTCTACGACGAGGACATCGAAGCGGTGGTCGATCAGGAAATCGCCCACATGCATGACCGGCTGAAGGTGACCGCTCTAATGGTCGTCGCGGGCACCAGC
>JANNFX010000218.1:0-4258 GCA_031380225.1 Hyphomicrobium sp. | reverse complement strand
GCCGCTGCCGCAGGCGGGATCGCTGACCAGCGCGTCCTGTTGAGCAAAGTCATGATGACGGTAAGCCTGAGGGGAAAAAATACGAGTCCGGGCACAATGAAAACCGCAACCAGGGAAGCCATCACGATACGCCCAACGGTCGCGGCGAAGATGGCACCGAAAACGCGGGCGGCGGCGAGAGTGAAGCCCCCCCCCACAACTGTTGAGAAGTGGATCAAACAGTTGGTCAAACCAAAGGAAGACAAGCCCAAACCGGTTCAGGTGGGGCAGAAGCCGCAACCAAAACCGTTGAGGCGATCGCCAGTGGACGTAACCGCCGGTCTTGATCTTGATCAATTGGGGCGGCCAGAACTGCTGGCTGTCAATGCGACTGCCAAAACCGTCGCGCGGGCTAAGGCTCTTGGCTTCAAAAGCAAAGGTGCTACGAATTTACCGGGTCTTAAAATCGGAGTAACCCGGCTGGTACCACCCGACGGCATGAGTACTGCCGACGCTGAAGCATTGCTGACCAAAGAAGTGCCGCAAGCAACAATATCAGCAAACAGAAAGTACCGCCTTTACCGCACGGCAACGGGCACTAATTCTAACACAACGGGAGCGCAAGCAGCGGCCGTCGCAACGGCGGGTGGCACCATTCCATGTAGGGCCGATCATTGCTTTGCCCGTGAAATTGTTAATTGGACGACAGATCTTCGCAAGTGCGCTGAAGGGGTCAAGATTGGCATCATAGATACGTCTGTCGACGTTACACATCCGGCATTCGCGCACAGAAAGATAGAAGTCAAGCACCTTGCTCATGACGGAACTCCAGGTCCGGATTGGCATGGCACCGGCGTCACCGCACTGCTCGCTGGAAATAGTTCTACTGGGACACCTGGTCTCGTGCCCGACGCAAAGTTTTACGTTGCCGGTATCTTTTATGCCGATACCGATTGTCAACCGGCAAGCGACACCCTTGACATGTTGCGCGCGTTTGATTGGCTCGAGAGCCAAAACGTCAAACTCATCAATATGAGTCTGTCAGGCCCGGCGGATGTCTTGATCCGCCAGGCGATCGACAAATTGTCGGCAAAAGGCTTCGTATTCGTTGCGGCGGCTGGAAACGACGGACCTGCGGCTGGACCAAGCTATCCAGCGGCTTACGATAACGTCATCGCAGTGACGGCGGTTGGCAAGAATCTCAAGAACTATAGGTATGCCAATCGCGGCGCGTATATCGATGTGACCGCACCCGGCGTCGGCATCTGGACTGCGATGCCAGGATCGAAGGAAGGCTACCATTCCGGCACCTCGTTTGCGACGCCCTACGTAACGGCAGCTCAGGCCGCACTCTATTCGCGGCTGCCGTCTAAGGCTCCGGCAGAAATTCTGAAGGCGTTGGCCTATAAAGATCTCGGCGAACCTGGTCATGATACGGCCTATGGCCAAGGATTGTTGGTGGCTCCCACGTCTTGCAACGGAACGATAATTGCTGCGCCTGCCGCACCGGTCTCAACTTTTGAAGCCAACAAAACTGCAAGTGTTAGCCGGGATATTCGTCCGGCCTCCGCGTCGGCATTGGGCGGCGGCGCGCCGGCTGAGACCGAAGTTCTGCCGTGGCTAAGCGTTAAAAACAATCGGTAAAACGCAACAGTTTTGTTGCACACTCGTTGACATTACGGGCGCCTCTGGCCTTGCCGGAATGTTTCAGTTGTGTGGCATGTCTCGCAATTGCGCCCGAAGGTGCCGCGATGAGCGTCGTCGCCGCTGTGGCAACTAAAACAATCTTTCGGGGCTGAAACTTTCGATGCTGCAGGAGTTTTGTGGCAGGCACTGCACTGCAAGCCAGCGTGCGATCCAGTCAGCTGAAACTTCGTTTCTTTGTCATGATCGAAACGCCAAAGCTGCCAACCATTTGGATTATGACAACGTTGGCAGTTCGTGCCAAGGGTTCCCTTGTGTGCCGTATCATTGTGACAAGCGCTGCACGTTTTTGCCGTGTCTTGGTAGGCTTGCGTGCGATGGCAATTCTCGCATGGCACAACCGCATGGAGACCAATCAGCGGAAACTTCGTGAGATCGTGATCAAAAACGACCTTCTGGCGCCAATTGGTCTCGTTGTGGCAACTTTCACAGCGTTGTCCAAGCTGCCCATTATGGGGGTCATTCGACTTGTGACAGGTCACACAGGTCATTGGCAGTTTATCAGCGAAGAAATCGCCTTTGTGGCAGCCGTCGCATTTAACCTTTTCATGAGCGCCTTTAAGCGGGAACAAGGTCGCCTTGGCGTGGTCGAAGCTTATGGTCTTCCACTTTTTTGGCGCATGACAGGTCTCGCATTTCTGGCCATACCTGCCGCCATGGATATCCTGAATCTTGTGGCAATCAATGCAAGCGTGCGGCAAGTCTTTGTAGCGTTCACCAATGTGGCACACGGCGCATTTGACGGCTTTATGTGCCCCTTCGAGGGAAAACTTAGTTTTTGAATGGTCAAACGGCTTTTGCTGGCTCCAGGCCGTCTCGCTGTGACACGAGGCGCACTCAGTTCCAAGTGAACCTTTGTGGGCGTCGTCCTTCTTGTGGCAGGCGACGCAGGCCGGCGCGGCCTTGCGGAATTTCTCGCCTTTCTGATGGCATCCGCTGCACGGCGCCGTGACATGGCGGCCCTTTAAGCCAAAGCCGGTGAAGGTATGGTTGAAGGTTGCAGCATCGAATGGGGCAATGTTTTCGCTACGGCCCTTGTGATCAGTGTGGCAGGTCTTGCATTCAGCCACCGCTGGTTCTGGACGCTTGCCGTGAAAGCCAAGCTTGTTGCCGATGTCGGTGGCAATCTCCTTGTGACAATCAAGGCAAAGGCGCCGTTGACTGGTTTTCGAGAATGGTTCATGGCAACTTTCGCAGGTCTTTTCCAATTTGGCATGTGATTGCACAACGTCGCCTGGCATGACCAACTTTTCAAAAAGTGTTTGAGCTCTAGCCATCACGGCCATGACAAACATGGCCAGGGAAAGCGCTGCTATCGTCCTCAGCGCTGGTGCCATCCGGCATCAATCCGATCAATAGAGATGGACAGCGATGATGTGCAGAGTGACCGTCAACGCCAACAACACAAATAGTGGCAGATGCAGATGATGCCAGAGACCAAAAACACGCTCATAGAACTGAAGCCTCTCGGCCTTTTTGACAGCAGCAAAGTAGATTTTGAGATGGCTGTCAATTTCGCGCATTTGGGACTTCGACTGGCGTCTCGTAATGCGCTGGCGGCCTTTCGCAGATTTAAGCTGGCTGCTGACCTCGCGCAAAATGAGCCGCCTCGATGTCCGTGTCCGCGCGCCTGCCAAGGTCACGGTCGCAATACTCGCCGCAAGCGTGCGGGTGCCAGCTTTGCGGTTTGGTGTGTATCGCTCAAGTTCATGGCTGATCGCGGTATTGCCAGCCAAGGAAATACCTAGGCCGCTCTTTAACGCCATAACGTCTGCGAGCACATCGCGAAGTACGGCTTGGCTACCGTACAAGCCCTTGTGGACTTTCGAATAGAGATAACGCCCGGCAATGCCGCTCGCCACGACCACGAGCATGGTCAACAACGCCAACCTGCTGTTGAGTGATCCAAGTTTGAAGTTGGTATGCAGGATGACCAAGGCCGGGCCGATGATGCCTAGAATCATATGCAATCGGAACCAGTTTGCGACACGGCCAACACGATGCAGCGCCTTGGCGCGCTTTCTCAGCGGGTAAGCAACAAGCATCAACATGATGATTGCGCCACAAATTCCGAGCCAATAACCAGCTCCACTTTCGGCAGTTAGATGACCTTCATCGCGCTGCACCCAAGCAGCAACGAGGACACCGAGCACAGTCAAGGAGAATGCGAGCGGACCAAGCCGTAAAATGGGCCGGACGAGATAGTGACCGAACCGTGACGAAGTCAGGGACGGTGAATTCTGAACTGACGCCCGGTGCACCGTGACAGAAGGCGGAACTTGAGCATTGGAAAGCATCGTCGCGGCTCATCTTAAAAGTCTGCGTTGTGTTCGTACTCCCAGCCGCGATGGCTGGGTTGACGTTCACACGACGGAGTGGCGCAAGTTCGATGTCGGACCGAACCGTCTCACCGCGTCTCGCCTCTACCGAAATCGCGGATCCGCCGCGCCCGGGTATTTCGATGACGTGACCGACCCCCAGGGAGTGAGCCTCGCGCAGCCCACGGCGCCTGACTGGTCGTTCGCGAGCGCGTTCTTCGATCTGGATCTGGACGGGCGCCAGGATCTCTATGTCG
>JANNFX010000213.1:0-13827 GCA_031380225.1 Hyphomicrobium sp. | reverse complement strand
GGAGCGGGCCCTGCGGGTCCACTCTCTCACGGCCTGAAATTTATGAGATGACGCTTGAATACGGCCATTTGGCCAAATTTGCAAGGCCGATCTGACCGCTTAGGTGGTCAAATCCGCGTTAACCGGAAGAAATACGGCCGCCGGCCTTCGCGATGGGCTTTGGCCTCATAGCGGGTTTCTGGCCAGTCATCGGGACGCACTTGCCAGTCGCTTGGTCCCGTCGCCGTCCAGTGAAATTGAGGACAGGCCTGGAGCGCGATCAGCATGGTGCGGGCGTAGTCACCGATATCAGTTCCTAACCTCAATTCGGCGCCGGGACTGAGCACTCGCACCAGCTCGTCGAGTAACGGCTTTGCAACCAGCCGCCGTTTGACATGCCGCTTTTTGGGCCATGGATCCGGGAACAACACAAACGCTCGCGCAATTGATGCCGGTGGCAGCGAACGTAGCAATGGCCGGGCATCGTCCGGATGCAGGCGAACATTTTTGAGTGAATGATCTTCAATCGCTGACAACACCTTGATGACGCCATCCTCGAATGGCTCGCAGCCGATCAGCAGAACGTCCGGATTTTGCCGCGCTTGCCAAACCAGGTGTTCGCCGCCGCCAAATCCAATCTCCAGCCAAGTCTCTGTCTGTTGACCGTCAAGAGTTGTGAAGCGGACTTGCCGCAGAACTTCCATCTGCAACCGCGCTTGGCGTGGTGAAAGTTTACGCGCCTTCTGCCGCCCAAACGAGCGCAGATCAGTCGTAACAGCATGATTAGGTGAGGAGGTGCGTTTCATGGGTGCAGAGTGCTTTTGAAGTTTTCTCTTCGCACGGTTTCCAAATGCCGTCACCTGCGAACCATTGCGATTCAAGGCTGATTGATGGCAAATGGGAATGTGACGCTGACAACAATCGCGCTCTCTCGCCGCAGATCACAACTATTATGCAAGTCTGCACCGCTTTTGGCGCGCGGCTATGTCATCCTCAATTTATTGAGTTCATGCTAGGCTAGTCGCGATGCATTTGCTGGAAGCCAAGTCTCATGACTTTGCAAACGGCATGTAGGAGGGAACCGTGCGACATACCAAAAGAACCAACCGGATTAATCTTGCCCTGCAAGGCGGCGGCGCTCACGGCGCGTTTACGTGGGGTGTGCTCGATCGTTTGCTTGAAGACCCCGGTCTGCAAATTGGCTGGATCTCTGGCACGAGTGCGGGAGCAATCAATGCTGTTGCTGTTGCCGCTGGTCTCTTCGAAGGCGGCCCGTCGGGTGCGCGCGAAAAATTGTCTGCTATCTGGGCCGCTGTTGCGAAATCCGGCGTTCCGGATTTGATGTGGTTCAATCCGTTTTTGAAGGGACTGACATCGTCGACGCAATGGTCGCCCTACGAATTCAATCCGCTTGGCTTCGATCCGTTGCGGCAGCTTCTCAACGATCATATCGATTTTGCGAAGCTACGGGCTTCGTCGCCAGTCGAGCTGTTGATTGCTGCGACTGATGTCTCAACAGGCCGGGCGCGTTTGTTCCGCAGACACGAGACGACCGTCGAAGCGGTGCTGGCGTCGGCTTGCCTGCCAACCGTGCATCATGCCGTCGAGATCGATGGTGTTGCGTATTGGGATGGCGGTTTCTCGGCCAATCCTGATTTGATTACGCTGGCAGCGGAGAGCCCAGACGCTGACACGCTCATTGTGCAAATCACGCCGCTTGACAAGACGGGTGTGCCGAAATCTTCGAAGGAGATCACAGCCCAGGTCAACCAGTTGACATTCAACGCGCCGCTGCTGCGCGACGTCGAATTCATTGAAGCTATGCGCGAAACGGTGGGCGACGCGGTGTTTGTCAGGAACGACAAGGCCAAGCGCATCGCAAATCACCGGTTTCATTTGATTGATGCCGGCGAGCATACGAGTTCACTGTCGGAAGAAAGCAAAATGTCGCCAGGTCCGGCTCTGCTGTCAAAACTTCATAGCGCAGGCCGTGATGAGACGGAGTCGTGGCTGCAAAAGCATCGCAATACCATTGGCTGCTCTTCGAGCGTTGATCTCAAGGGACATTTTTTTGGCAGTGTTAATGAGCCGGCAAGTGTGCCCGCAAAGTCAGAGCCGCCAGTTCCGGTTGCAAGCAAGAGGCGTTTGGCAACGAAGTCTTCATAGCTGACGCTGCTGTTTTCATCAGGAGCAACGAGCAATGCAGTTGATTTCGCGAACTAACTCCATAAACGCGTGTCGCGTTTGAAGTGGGTTCGCTTGGGGCGATCCATCTCAAACGCGCACGGCCTAGTCTGCAAGTTGCTTTTCGTGTTTTTTACGCCTCGCAGTTATTTCCAAGTCAGCTGAACGCCGACGCGGCCGCCGACATTGCCGTCTTGTGACACAGCAACGCCTCCCGACAATCCTAGCGTTTCGCCATTGCCGAATACGTTCTGGTCGAGAATGCCCATGGCCGCGACTCCAACGGCGCTGTGGCCTTCGTAGTTGCCGTAGTTGACGCGGACGCCGAACAAATCGCCCGCCAGGAGCACGGGGTCAGACACGGCCAACGCAACCGCCGCACCCTCGATGGCTTTCATCGAGTTGCGCTCGACTTCGCTGAGCCGGTTGTCAAAGTTGCCGATCCCGGTCTCCATATTTTCCAGCGCCGTGATGCGGTTTTCGGCCGAACCCATGCGGTCGCCGAGATTGGAAATCTGGCCGGTGTGGGTCTTGATTTGGCTGCCGTGTGTGTTGACCGTGTTGCCCATCGTCGTGACGCGGTTGTCAACGTTTGTGACCCGGTTTCCGAGATTGGTGATGTTGGTCGTGTTCGCCGTAGTCCGGTTTTTGAGTGCGTCAATCTCCGTCGTGTGCGTGTTGATCTGACTGGTGTGGGTGTTGACCGTATTGCCCATCGTCGTCACCCGGTTGTCGAGATTGGTAATGTTGGTCGTGTTGGTGGTTGTTCTGTTTTTAAGGTCGGTGATGTCGGTCGTATTGGTCGTCGTTTGACCTTCTACAGCCGTCACGCGGCCACCAAGATTGTTTATATTTGTGGTATTGGTGGTCACCCGGTTGTCTAGGTTAGTGATGTTCGTGGTGTTAGCTGTCGTTCGGTTCTTGAGGTCGTTGATATCTGTCGTGTTGGTGGACGTTTGACCTTCAACTGTTGTTACGCGGCCCTCGACGCCTGTCACCCGATTGCCAAGATTTGTGATATTTGTCGTGTTGGTCGAAGTCTGGCCTTCAACGCCCGTGACCCGGTTGCCGAGATTCGTGATGTTGGTTGTGTTGATCGAGGTTTGACCTTCAACCGTGGTCACGCGGCCTTCAAGCGTCGTCGTCCGGCCTTCGACATTGGTAATGCGGGTTCCATAACCATCAACTTGGCCTTGGAGTGCGCCATTGTCGCCAGCGACATTGCCGTTGGTATCTGTCGTCAGGACCTGCAGCGGACCGGTTTGAGTGCCGCGGCTCAATGCAGATCCGACGCCGGTTAGCGTGTATGTATTGCCAGCATTGCCGAACACTTGCTGGTTGTCGCGCGTGGTCGCGACGCCTTGGCCGAACGCGGCAGAGTTCGTGTGAGTTGCGCTTGCGTCCTGACCGACGGCAGTCGAATTGGAACCCGAAGCCGTACTTTGTTCGCCAAGAGCTGTTGCGCTGGCTGCAGTCGCCGCTGCGTCGCGGCCGAAGGCGGCAGTGCCTGCTCCTATCGCCGAACTGCTATCGCCAACCGCGGTCGAGCCATTGGCAACGGCATTACCGCCAATCGCTACAGCGCCTGCAGACGTTGCTGCTGCGTTGACGCCAATGGCAACGGCGCGGGTTTGAGTTGCTGACGCGCCAGCACCTAGTGCCGTGCTGCCCAACGCAGATGCGGACGATCCATCGCCAATGGCTGTTGCATCGGTCGCGCTTGCGTTAGCATCGCGGCCATACGCAGCTGCACCGTCACCGTTTGCTATGCTCGAAGCGCCGGTTGCAGTCGCGCCGGCTTGACTGGCTGCGGCCTCAACGCCGATCGCGGTCGATTGCTCGCTATTGGCGCGTGAAACATTCCCCAGCGCTGTCGAGTCAAGTGCGGATGCCCGCGAGCCCCGGCCAATCGCTGTGGCGTTGTCGGCCTGCGCTTGTGCCGTGTTGCCAACGGCGGTGGAGTTGATCCCCTGTGCGAGCGACGAGTTGCCGATCGCGCTGGAATTGACGCCCTGTGCAATGGCTGATGCGCCAGCCGCGGTTGCGTTGTTGGCTTGGGCGATGGACGAATTGCCAAGCGCGGTCGCGTTGCTGCCTTCGGCGCTGGAGTTGCCGCCAATAGACGTTGAATTTGCGCCAATCGAACGCGAGGACGCTCCGTTTGCAACCGAGTTCTCACCCGAGGCTTTGGCGAGTTCGCCGGTTGCCGTGCTATAAGACCCAGTCGCTTCGGCCTTTACGCCCGTCGCAGTCGAGCCGACGCCTGAGGCAGTTGCGTTGGTGCCGCAAGCCGCAGATAGCGAGCCTGTTGCCGTTGCGCCACCGGCACCGCCGCCATTTTGCTGACAGACGAATTGCGCCTGAGCCGGGGTGGCGACGGACATCGCAATGAGAGCGACGGTGCTTGTTGAACGCAACAGTGGCGCCAAACGCAAAGTCGAGTGCGGCGAAGCAGCTGAATAAGAGAGCAACATCGGCGGCGAAGCGGATGTTACTGGAGAAGTTGGGACGCCGAGGACAGCCTCGACGCTCCCGGACCGCCCGTTGGGCGGCAGGTCTTGGAGACGCATTACAAAACTCCGAAACTCGATTGGTGCTTCGGCATTTTTGCAAGTCGGTTGGTCGCATTGGACCAAAGACATACAAGTTGCGCCGAGCAATCGAATAACAACCTAAAATTGTAAATATTGTGTTAACTCAACCTAAAGAATAATATCAATGATCGCAAAATCTACTTCTGGTCGTGCAAGCCTCGGCCGATCATTTCGCAATGAGACGCGCATATCCGTCTTCAACCGTTTGATCCAGCAAAGCTTTTAGTCTGTCGTAGTCTTGAGATTTGGACGTTAATTCGCCGAGCGCCGGGAAAGTCGAGGTCTTGCAGTAGACGACGGGCGCTGAGATCGGGGTGAATTGCGCCCGCTGCTTATTCAGGGTCGTGATCAACCCGCGCATAACGCCATCACGGTCAATTTGTGAGACCAGCACCATGCGCATGGCGCCTTTGGTCAGCGAAACCAAATGGATGAACATCGAAGATGACGGAATATAGAGGCGACCACGATGCGAATAGCTCACATCAGGCCGATCGCGTTCCTCAAACAGTAAGCTTGGCCATTCGGGATCCCAGACAATATCGGTGCGAAACGCGACCAACGTGTCCGGCTTCGTGAACGACGGCCGCACCGTCAAGTAACTGCCGATGTAGTGATCGACCGCGGCTTTGGTGTAAGCGCCCATGTAAGTCGGCGCGACGACCCCGCCGTCACCTTTGAGCTCCATTGGCTGAGAGGTCTGCATGGCGCCATACCAGCTCTCTTTGAGAGCCGTATAGTCGAGCCCTAATACAACTGCGACATCGAACAAGGTCTGGTCGCGCACTTGCTTGCCATGTAACAGATTTTGCACGGTTTTTTCGTGACAATCGGCGGCATCTGCCAACTCGGCCTGGGTCATCTTTTTGACCACCATGGCTTGCCGTATCATCGTTATCGCGTCTTCGCGTTCGTCGCGATGGTGTGGGGGCAAGCGCATCCATAGACTCCGGCCAATCGATAAGGACTTTCCGGAATATATCGCTATTTATCGCTGGCCGGAACTAAGGAATGATCCCCAACACCAAATCTTATTGAGGCGTGTCCTCGGATCGGTTGATTGCTTGCTCTGCCAAGCTTTGATTATTGAACGGCCAACGGATAAACAGTGCCGGTTCCCTACCATGTTTTAATCCATCAATTTTGAACTTTCGGCATACAAATGCTCCACTTACGGGCAAGCTGGACAGATGTGTCATTGGGGACTGTGATCCGCGAAATTACACCCGGCCTCACGTTTTGGGTGATAATCGTTGTTTGTTTTGGTGACGCAGCAGTCGCCAAGCGGCCAAGATATTTGCTAGACTGCGACATTGCTTATTCGATGCGGCTCACCGCGAGAGGTTCATCCCTGATGCGCAACGTCTCCTACCGTCCCGTGATCCGAACGCTGGCTGCAATCGCGGCCGTGCTATCAGTGTCAACGGCCGTCAACCTGCACCCGGCGTTGGCGGATACAGTGGATGCGGCAGACGAGATGGTCTTCACCACACCGCGAACATTAGTTGGCAGTTATCTGGCTGGCCGCATGGCGCGCGACGGAAATGATTCAGCAAAGGCAGCGGAATATTATTCCGGCGCACTTTTGCATGATCCAGACAATGTGGTGCTCATCGAGCAGGCCTTCATGAGTGAAGCCTCGGAGGGGTTCGGTCCAAATGCGGAAAAACTCGCTGAACGGCTTGTGGCCGTGGAGCCCCAACACCGGTTGGCGCACATGTATCTTGGCGTTCGCGACTTCAAGGCCGGCGCTTTCAAGACAGCTGAACAGCATTTCAGGGCATCGTCGTCGGGTCCCATCGGAGAGTTGACCAGTGCACTGGCTCTCGGTTGGGTCAAGCTGGCTGAGCGTGAAGGTGGCGCCGCATTAGACGAACTCGACGCGCCGAAGCAGGCTGATTGGGCGCAGTTTTATCTGCGCTATCATCGCGGATTAATTGCAGATCTGGCTGGGCGCAAGCAGGAAGCCGCAAACGCATTTGATCGCGTCTTTAAGCAAGATCCGAAGGCGCTGCGCACGTCGCTCGCCTATGTGCGCCACGCGCTGCACTCTGGCGAGACGAAACTTGCCAAGTCGATCATTGCCGAACACATCAATAAGAGCCAGGGCGAAAGCCACGCCATGATCCGTTCTTTGATGGTTGAAACTGGCAGTGGCAGCAAAAGCGATTTCCTGATTACCACGCCCGCGCAGGGCTTGGCCGAGGCATTCTACGGCCTCGGTGAGGCATTGATCAACGAAGGCGCCGTCGCCGCTGGCGTGCAATACTTGCAGCTCGCACTCGCTGTCGAACCAGGTCACGAATTCGCACTTGCCGCGATGGCGAACGCCTTTGAAGCCGTGAAGCGTTACGATGATTCGCTAGCGACTTACGGCAAGATCCCGTCGACCTCGCCGCTCAATCTGCAAGTTCAAATTCACCGCGCTTACAATCTCAATTCGCTTGAACAGGCGGACGAAGCAGAAAAGTTGCTGGTTGGACAACTGGACAAGCTTGCCAGTGTTGAGGCAGCGGCCGTCCCGCCGCCACCGGCCTCAAACGCTGAGCCCCTGAAACCAGCCGCACCAGCCGGACCACCGTTGGCTTTTGGTTCGCGCGGCGACGAAGTCAAGGCGTTGCAGCGCGCTTTGCGTCAGCTCGGCTACAAGAAAGTCAGCGTTGATGGCTTTTACGGTGAAAGCACGCGCCGCGCTGTAATGGCCGTTCAGAAGAAAAAGGGCATCGAAGCTGACGGTATGGCTGGCGATCTGACGCTGGCTGCTATTGAAGGCAGTGGTGCGGTCCAGGCTCAGACAGAGCCAACGAAGGATGCGAACGCTGAAACTGTGACCGCTGCACTCCAACGGAGCGATACCGTCAACGACCAGTTGCTGGTACTTGATGCGCTGGGGTCGATCCAGCGCGCCAGGAAGCAATTCAAGGAAGCCGTCGGCACCTACAGCCGAATTCTGGACTTGATCCCGAAGATTGGCAAACAACACTGGGCGTACTTTTACGCGCGCGGCACCTCGCATGAGCGATTGAGGGATTGGCCAGCCGCTGAAGCTGACCTCAAAAAGGCGCTCGAATTGGCGCCAGGTGAGCCGCTGGTCCTCAACTATCTCGGTTATTCTTGGATCGACCAGGGCATCAATCTCAAGCAAGGCATGGCTTTGATTGAGAAGGCCGTCGCATTGAAGCCAGACGATGGCTACATCGTCGATAGCCTCGGTTGGGCGCTGTTCAAGCAGGGCAACTTCCGGGAAGCCGTGCGCTATCTCGAACGCGCCGTCGAGCTGCGTCCGGACGATCCGATCCTGAATGATCATCTCGGTGATGCGCTGTGGCGCGCGGGGCGAGAGCGAGAAGCCCGTTTCCAGTGGGACCAGGCGCTGTCGCTCAGTCCAGAGCCAGAAGATCTCGAGAACATCAAGAAAAAGTTGGCAAGCGGACTGGACAGCGCGGCGACCTTGCGCTCGGGCAGCTTGATGACGCCGCCTCCACCAGCTTCTGCAACGACAGTGGGCGATCCAGCTGTTGTGCAGTAACGCGATCGTGCTGGCATCCGGGCCGCAACTTGTCGAACGTGCGCGGGCCAAGATCAATCTTTCGCTTTCTATCCGTGGCAAGCGACCCGGCGGCTATCATGAAATCGAAAGCCTCGTCGCGTTCGCCGATGCCGCTGATGTGATCACGGTCGACATTGGTGCGCCCGTCGGCGTTTCAGTTGGTGGTCCGTTTGGTCCCTCGCTGGCTGGCGAGAACCTAGTTCGCGTCACGCTCGATAAGCTCAAACGCGCAGAGCCGGATTTGCGGCTTGGCGCCGTGACACTCGAAAAAAATCTACCGATCGCGGCTGGTATTGGCGGCGGCTCAGCGGATGCGGCAGCGGTCATGCGCGCAGTTCGCCAAGCAAATCCAGACTTTGCGGATCGCATTGACTGGATGGAACTTGCAGCTTCGATTGGTGCGGACGTGCCGGTCTGTTACCACAACGGCGCGGCAATCATGCGCGGTGTCGGAGACAAATTGCAGCCGCTAGATCAACTGCCGCCGCTTGATGTGGTGTTGGTCAATCCGCAAGTCCCTGTTCCCGCTGACAAGACCGCACGAGTGTTTCGTGCTTTGAATGCGGGTCCAGTTGATCGAGCGCGGTCGGAGACGACGACGTTGAGTGCGTGCCTTACAACCCGGACTGCAGTGCTTGAATACATGAGAGCAACCGGTAACGGTCTCTTAGGCCCCGCCCGCAGCCTGATGCCAGAAATTGGCACAGTCATGGATGCATTGCAGGCCTTGGACGGCGCTGAATTGATCGCGCTTTCAGGCGGCGGGCCGACATGTTTTGCGGTGTTCAAAGATGCGCCGAGTGCTGAACGCGGCGCTGCTGATCTGCGCGCCAAGCATCCGGCCTGGTGGATCGTGGCGACGCGGGTGTCGTGACGGTCGCTTATCCGATTTCTGCGCCGGGCAATGCAGCAACAAGGCGCTCAAGTGTAGCAATCGTCGAGCGGTCGAGGCGTTCGTTGATCAATGCTTGGCGGAAATGCAGTTGGAATGCGCGCACAACAAAGCGTGTTGCCTCATCGAACACACCCGTATCTTCGATGCCGTAACCGTAACAAGCCAACAGCCGCTGCGCGTCGCGGATGCCGCTGTTCGTGTCGCCAGGGCCATAGCCTAGATCACCTTCAATCACGGGCGCCGGCGAAACCCAATGACCGACACCTTTTTTAGCCAGACCTTTCCAGTCAAATTTTTCACCAGGATCGGTTTTGCGCGGCGGCGCTACATCGGAATGCGCCAGCACCCGCTCTTTGCGGATGCCGTGCCGTTTCATGATATCCTTCGACAGCGCGGCGACTGCTTTCATTTGCCCGCGCGGAAAATCAGGATTACCACCGTTGATGCCGGCGTTTTGAATCTCAATGCCAATCGATGCCGAATTGATGTCGGTCTCACTGTGCCATGATGATTGCCCCGCGTGCCAGGCGCGCATGTTCTCGGCAACCATTTGATAAATGCGTCCCTCAGTGCCGATGACATAGTGGCATGACACTTTACAATCGAGCCGCGATAGTATTTCGAGCGAGCGCTCGACATCCGGCAGGCCGGTATAGTGCAGCACTAGAATGGATGGAGTCAGCCCACGCAGACGCGGCTCAATATTGGGTGACGGAAACAGTTCCGAAACCAACGGACTATCAGGCGCCGTTATCACAGCCGGCCCGCTTCGAGCTGACCGCGCTCTCTCAAGATCGCCTCGTAGGCGGCATTGATGGCCGCAATTTTTTGCGTCGCCGCTTTGATCAGCGCCGGCGAGGCGTTTTGAGCCTGGAGTTTATCGGGATGATTTTCGGTTACCAATTTGCGGTAGGTGGATTTGATGTCGCGCAGTGACGCGCCGGGGGCAACGCCGAGCACGGCATAGGGGCTGCCGGGATCATGCACGAACAGCGCCCGCAACGCCCGGAATTCTAATTCGGTATAGCCGAACGTGCTTGCGACAATTGACAAGTACCGGTCTTCGGCCGGATGGAGAATGCCGTCGGCGCAAGCGATGTAGAGTAAACACTCGAGCACATCTCGCTTCTGTGCCGGATGCTCCTGAAGCATTGCAGCGACACGCTGAGCATAGTCTTCGAACCCAGCCACATCTTGTTTGGCTTGGTCGTAAAGGCGGCGAACGTCCGGCTCGTTGCCCGGAGGAATTTCAAGAAAGCGTTCAAAAACGTCCGCTTCGGCCTTGACCGCAACGCCATCTGCGACAGCCATTTTGGCGCCGAGCACAATCAAAGCGCTTGTGAAAGCTGCAGTTTCGTGGGGCTGATGGGCGCCAGAGCTAGCAAGTCCAACGGAACGCAGCAGACCCTGCCACAAGCTTTGAGGTTTGGCAGGGCGCTTCAGCGTGACGGTCTGGGACGGCGGTTCGGTCGTCATTCCGGCTCGTTTAGCGAGTTTTTGGCAACAAATGAAGGCGGCGCGGCGTTACGGATTGTGTTCTGGTCCTGTTCCGTTTCAAATTCAACAGCAAGATGAAATTCAACAGCAAGATTTGGGATGCACCGGGGCCAGCCGCGCTCTATGGCGGCACATCGGACAGGATCAGCGCCATGGGGCAGAGACGAAAAATTGAGACGATCGCCATCGGCGACGACGCCAAATGGGCGGCCGTGGCCGCGCGCGACGGCGCCTTTGACGGGCAGTTTTTTGTCTGTGTCGCGTCAACCGGGATCTACTGCAAACCATCGTGCGCGTCGCGGCAGCCGAAGCGGACCAATGTCAGTTTTCTTAAGTCACCGGCAGAAGCTGAAGCGGCCGGATTTCGCGCCTGCAAGCGCTGTAAGCCGGCAGTCACGGCGAGTACCGTCCCACACGCCGACAAGGTGATGGAAGCATGCCGCATGATCAGAGAGTCAGAGACGCCGCCACGTCTCGACGATTTGGCTAAAATCTCCGGTCTCAGCCCGCATCATTTCCACCGCTTGTTCAAATCAATTGCCGGCGTGACGCCAAAAGCCTTCGCCGTGGCCGAACGCCAAAAGCGTGTGCTGGCAAATCTCGAAACCAGCGCCACCGTGACCGATGCCATCTACGCCGCCGGTTTCAATTCAAGCAGCCGGTTTTATGCGACGGCCGCTAAATCACTGGGCATGACACCAGGAGATTTTCGCCAGGGCGGCGCTAAAGCGGTGATTAAATTTGCGATCGGCCAATGTTCGCTCGGAGCTATTCTAGTTGCGGAAAGTGACATCGGCGTTTGCGCCATCCTGCTTGGCGATGATCCCTCATTATTGATAGAAGACTTGCAAGACCGCTTTCCGAACGCTGTATTGAACGGCGGCGATCGCAAGTTTGATAAGAAAGTCGCAACCGTCGTTGGCTTTGTCGAAGCGCCAAAGCATGGCCTCAACCTGCCTCTCGATATTCGCGGCACCGTGTTTCAACACAAAGTCTGGCAAGCCTTGCAGCGCATTCCACCCGGCAAGACTGCGAGCTACGCAGAAATCGCTGAAATGATCGGCAAACCCAACGCGGTTAGAGCTGTCGCAGGTGCGTGCGCTGCCAATCCGATCGCGGTCGCAATCCCATGCCACCGCGTCGTCCGAAGCGATGGCGCGCTATCAGGTTATCGCTGGGGCATCGCGCGTAAGAAGGCACTGCTGGAAAAGGAGAAGAAGGGGTAGGCTCGGCGCGTCAATCGGGACACGATCACGATTGCTGCGCAATCGTGATCGTGTCCCCGGACAAAGACTGCATTTCGCCAGAAGATCCGTAGGCAAATGAGTAACGTACCGCCTCGAACTGCCCTCAAACTCTCCTGAAATTCCTAAATATAGAAATAGTCTTCGTCTAATTTCTTTATAATCACATGCCTATCATCGCGCACGCCCACGCCGTGCTGTACGAGCAATTTGGCAAATTCATTCCCGTCGATGAGAACGACCCGCTGCTGGATCGTTTTAATGTACTCTCTTGCTTCGCCGGAAAATGCGGATGCGGTTACAAAGACGCCTTTCGTGGCTCGATGGCCAGCTAAGCTACCGACAAACTTCTGGATGTCGGGCCGTCCGACGGTGTTTCCTTCCTTGAAACGTTTTGCCTGAATGTATACGGCATCAAGACCAAGCGCGTCCTCATGTATGATTCCGTCGATGCCGCCGTCGCCTGCCCTGCCAAGTCGCTTGCCCATTTCCACATCCCCACCGCCGAAGCGCATGGCGACCAATAAATCGACGACGATTTGTTCAAATACGATTGGCGACACTGAACGCACACGCGCAAGGACTTCGACTTCCAAGCTCGCATTCAAAATCTCGTAAGCCGTTTGTATCTGCTCGTCTGGGGTGTACATTACTTCCGCTGGCGTGCTGACGGCCGCAACATTGGCGGATGGTGCCTCTCCGCTATCACGCGATTGCCTTATCCAATCGGTAAATTCTGGATACCGGGACAATGTCGTCCGATCTATGCGCGTGGGCATTTCCAATAGTAGCTGCTGCCCACGGGCAGTGATCGAAAAGTGGCCTCTTCGAACACTCTCGAGGAGTCTAGCCCGGCGCATGTATATCTGTGCCCAGTGACATCGATTGGCCAAAACTGTTTGTCGCCCGCTAGATAGCCGCTGTTCGACTTCGTCGTTCGACAATGAAAATTCCCGAGCCAATGTTGGCAGTATGTCGGGAACGCTTAACCCTTTTTCACCAACAGCAGCTAACCGGAGAATCGGAAGCATAAGGTCTTCATATTTTGGGATCGTCATTACGCCTCGATCTATTTTTGGCTGTCACTGCGATTGTCGATCCAATCAGTTGTTGGCCCACAGCGATTATAGCGTAAAAAAGGTTCCGATGTCAGATCAAGATGAAAGTAGTTGCACTATAGCCATTCATCTCCCTTGGACGCTTGACCCCCACCTCCTCCTCAGACTATCGCTCGGATAGTCCGTTCCAGTTTCCAAGAAGCACGCCCCCATGACCTCCCCTGCCATCGGTCACGCTAGCCTGATGAATGGCACGATCTTGTCGCCGTTTACGCAACTGCGCCGTTTGATCGGTGAGACGCCGCCGGGCAAGACGCCGGCCATTGAACTCACCATCGGTGAGCCGCGCGAGGCGATGCCGGAGTTTATTGCGGCCAAGCTTGCCGAAGCCACAGCCCTGCTTGGCAAGTATCCGCCGATCCGCGGCTCGGACGAGTTGCGCGGCTCCATCGCCGGTTGGCTGGCGCGGCGCTACGTCATTCCGGGCGGTGTTGATCCCGCGCGTGAAATTTTGGCACTCAACGGTTCGCGCGAAGGCTTGTTTTACGCCTGCCTGCCAGCAATGGCGCGACAGCGCTCACCAAGCATGGCGCGCAAGACCATCACAAGCCAGCCGGCGATCTTGATGTGCAATCCCTACTACTCGGCCTATGTCGCGGGCGCATTAGGGGTTGGCGCCGAAGCAGTGTTTTTGAATGCCAACGCCGAAAATGGATTTCTGCCGGACCTCGATCAGAGCGTAAGGATGACGAACACGCTTCGCGCGACGGGCAGGTTGATCCTGTTTAGACGCAGATTCGTGGCTGTTGCTGATGTGGGAGACATG
>JANNFX010000130.1:0-6989 GCA_031380225.1 Hyphomicrobium sp. | reverse complement strand
ACGGATTTCTGCCCGACCTCGATCAGCTGGCGAAAGATGAGGCGCTGCTCAGCCGCACGGCTTGCCTATTCATATGCTCACCGTCGAACCCGCAAGGCGCGGTCGCGAGCCGAGATTATATCCTGAAAGCACTCGCTCTCGCGCGGGCGCACAATTTTATGCTGCTGTTCGATGAGTGTTACTCAGAGATTTATACGGCCGCGCCGCCCGTTGGCGCCCTCGAAGTGGCAGCCGCAACGCCGGAGCGGTTTAAGAATCTTGTCGTCTTCAATTCGCTGTCGAAGCGATCCAACTTGCCGGGCATGAGGTCTGGCTTCGCGGCGGGAGATGCAACTTTTATCGAGAGCTACGCTGAAATCCGCAATATGTGCGCGCCTCAAGTGCCGGGCTTTATCCAACATGCCTCGGCCGCGGCCTGGTCCGATGAGGCCCACGTCGAGGCGGCCCGCGCGGCTTACCGCGAAAAATTCAGCCTTGCCGATGCAATTCTGGCTGGCCGCTTTGGCTACAAACGCCCCGACGGCGGCTTCTGCTTATGGCTCGACATGAGCCAAATTGGTGGCGGCGAGAACGCGGCGGTAACCTTATGGAAATCCTTAGGCGTCAAGGTCGTACCCGGCGCCTATCTGGCTCAGGCCGGCCGCGACGGACAAAACCCAGGCACAAACTACGTGCGCGTGGCGTTAGTTCAGGACGCGGCCACCATCCGGGAGGCGCTCGAACGCATCGTCACAGTGTCCGCGTAAGAGTTCGTCGTCCATGTTTCCCGACCGCAACGGTCCCGATCATCAGCGCCTGCTGCCGCTTGCTCTAGAGGACAAGCTGCTCAGGGCTTTAACGCGTGCCACCGGCGCCGGCTTGTTGGTTATGGTCGCAGTCGTATGGTTGTCGCTGTTGACGTGGGCGGTGACCGACCCGAGCTTGACGCACGCAACCGGCGGCCAAGTGACGAACTGGGCCGGTGCGCCCGGTGCGATTATCTCCGATCTGCTTTTGCAAACGCTGGGCTTTGCTGCTGTCATTCTGATGATGGCGCCGATGTTCTGGGGCATTGAGTTGGTGCAAGGCATTCCGGTTTGGAACATGCGCCTGAAGGCCATGTATCTGCCTGTCTCATCCGTTTTGTTGGCCGGAACATTTTCCGCGCTACCCGCTGTCAGCGGCTGGCCGTTGCATCATGGCATGGGCGGCATTCTCGGCGACGTGATGCTGAAACTCGGCACCATCGTGTTCAGTCTTGTCAATCCAGCTCAAGCGGCGATGGCTTCTGGCGTGCTGTTCGGCATGACAGGCTTGTCCACACTGGCCCACTCGATCGGCTTGGACACGCGCGACCTCGGCAAGTTGGTGGCATCTATGGCATCGTGGCGCCGCAGCAGCGTCATGAGCTGGCATGAGAATTTGAAATCTGAAGCCAACAAATTGCGCGACCGGTTGAAGCCCGCAACTGGCCCGATGGTGCAGTCCTACGACGTCAGCCAAAATCGTGCTGACAGTCATGACGATCAAGCCGATTACGATGACCAGTCCGATTGGGACGAGGACCGCCGCGAGCCGAGCTTCAATACCGAGCCGTTCCATCCCGCGCCGTCTCGTAATGCCGGCTATATGCCACCGCCCAACATGGCGTCGCAAGCAATGCAGCATACCGGTTCAATGCCAATGATGGCGCCACAAGGCTACGCACCGCAATCTTGGATGCCGCAACCGCAGTATCAGCCGCATGCGCAATATCAACAGGCGCACACGTATCAGGCGGCACTTATGGAGGCGCAGCACTTGCAAGCGCCGATGCCGATGACGTCATATTCGCAGGCACCCGTGCCAGGGCCGATTGCAGGTGGTGCGATCAACGTTGCGCCACAGCCGCAGTTTCCGCAGCCGATGAATCAACCACTGTATCAACCCGCGATGCGTCAGGCGAAGCGCGCAGCTCCTGTCGTTGCGTTTGACGATGACGATGACGATGGCGAACTGGATGATGCGGACGCGCAAGCGTTTCACAATCAACCCGGTCCGTCGAGCCGGTCGATTGCTGAGCGCTTTGCTGCGCGTGCGCCTGTTGAACAATCCGATGAAGACGACACGCCGGTTGCTGCAACCAAGCGGCCGGCGTTTTTGCGCAACTTTACCGGCCGCCAAGCGGGAGGCAAACGCGCGGCGCCGCAGTATAAAGCACCGCCGCTGTCAGCATTAAAGCGCGCGCCAGCATCACGTTCTGGACCTGAGTTTTCGCAGACCGCTTTGCGTGGAACAGCACGGCTCCTAGAAGACACGCTCAACGATTTCGGCGTCAAAGGCGAAATGCGCGATTGCCGTCCGGGTCCAGTCGTCACGCTTTATGAATTCGAACCGCAGCGCGGTACCAAGTCGTCGCGCATCATCGCGTTGGCCGACGATATCGCCCGCTCGATGAGCGTCACCAGCGTTCGCGTCGCCGTCGTGCCCGGCCGTAGCGTCATTGGCATCGAAATGCCGAACGTGAAGCGCGAAACGGTATATCTGCGCGATATGTTTGAAGCGGAGGCGTTCAAATCTTCGCCCGCCGCACTTCCGGTTGCACTCGGAAAATCGATCAGTGGCGATGCGGTCGTCGTCGACCTCGCCCGCATGCCGCATTTGCTGGTCGCAGGCACCACCGGATCGGGTAAGTCGGTCGGCGTCAACGCCATGATCTTGTCGCTGCTTTACAAGCACGGCCCAGATACCTGCCGCATGTTGATGATCGACCCCAAGATGCTGGAGTTGTCGGTCTATAACGGCATTCCGCATTTGTTGACACCGGTTGTCACCGATCCGGCCAAAGCCATCGCAGCCCTCAACTGGGCGGTGTCGGAAATGGAAGAGCGTTACAAGCGCATGTCGCAATTGTCCGTTCGCAATATCGACGGCTACAACGCGCGCCTCAAGCAAGCCGCCGAACGCGGCGAGCGGCTAACGCGCACCGTGCAAACCGGCTTCGACGCTGACACCGGCGAACTCATGTATGAGACTGAAACCATCGCCAGTGAGCCGATGCCGTTCATCGTCATCATCGTCGATGAGTTCGCGGACCTGATGGCGGTTGCGGGCAAGGAAATCGAAGGCTCCGTGCAGCGCCTTGCGCAAATGGCGCGCGCGGCTGGTATTCATTTGATCATGGCCACGCAACGGCCGTCGGTCGATGTCATTACGGGTACTATCAAAGCCAACTTCCCGACGCGGATTAGTTTCAAAGTCACATCGAAGATCGACAGCCGCACGATTTTGACCGAGCAAGGTGCTGAGCAATTACTTGGCGCTGGCGATATGTTGTACTCGGCCGGCGGCGGGCAGTTGATGCGGGTCCATGGGCCATTTGTTGCCGATGAGGAAGTCGAAGCCATCGCCGGCGGCCTCCGCAAGCAAGGCAGCCCGGCCTACATCGAAGATATGTTCGAGCGTGCCGAAGCGGCCCAGAAAGCTGAAGACGCAAATGTTCTTGGCGGCGGACGGACGGACGGCGAAGACGATTTATTCGAACGCGCGGTCGCACTCGTGGTGCGCGATCAGAAAGCCTCGATCAGCTACATCCAGCGCCGTTTAGCGATCGGCTACAATCGCGCGGCTAGCCTCATGGAACGCATGGAGCAAGAACGCCTCGTCGGCCCCGCCAGCGCCACTGGCAAGCGCGAAATCTTGGCTGGCAGCCATTAGGGTTCCGTCTGAAGCTCAGAATTTCGATCACCACTGAAATTCGATGACTTGTTCTTCACGTCCGTCATGCCCCGTGTTGCGGCATTGGTAGTTCGATGCGAGTGCGCCGGGATGACGAATTGGGAGTGGCGTCGCGGCCGTAGGTTGGCGCTGAGAGCAGCGAAGCCCAGCACCCAAATTGCAAGGTACTCCCGGCACGATGTTGGGCTTCGTGAAGAACTCAGCCCAACCTACGTTCTTCCCATTGCAACACCCCATTTTTTGGAAGTGTTGCACTTCGTTGGTGATCCTGGGAGTGGCATGACACCCTCTGCAAATGCTGGCAAGCCGTTATCCATACCAGAACGACCCCGCTGATAAATCGGGGTAAAAACTGTGTGGTCCCAAGTTATCCCCGCGCTGGCGGTTCCGTGTTAATCTATTGGCTGTTGAAACAGCGGACTGAAGCAAAATGCGGATCGCGCTCGTTAAGCTGATTTGGTGTGTGGGGCTGATGCTGGCGGGGCTTTCTCGCGCCATAGCGGCCGACCAAATTTATGCGCCGGTTGATCCGCACGCCGATTTCACCGCGCGCCAGATCACGCTAGCATTGGCGCAAGCAGCGCCCGGCGTGAGGCTCGATTATTCAAATCACGATCTGACCTACCTCGATTTATCGGGCATCGACGTCAAGGGCGCGATCTTCAAGGGCTCCGATCTTTACGGCGTCGATTTCACCTCGGCCAATCTCAAGGGCGCCGATTTGTCTGGCACGCGGCTTGACCGTGCGGTGCTGATCCACGCTGACTTGTCAGGCGCAGATTTGACCGGCGCCACCATTTTCCGGCCGACGGTTTTTACCGATCTCAGCAACAGCACCACCGATGGTCCGAAGTTCGCCGGCGCGACGATGAGCGGAGCGCGCTTTTCCATGATCTTTGCGGGCACAGATTTTCGCGGCGCCGATTTGAGCAAAGCCGATTTCGGGCCGCTTGAGTTCAAGCCCGGCCAAGGCACCATGGTGACGATGCTGTTTAACGTCTGCCGCGCCTGCAATTTCAGTGGCGCCAATATGCGCGAGGCGATTTTGTTCAGGCTCGATATGGTGTTTTCGAATTTGTCGGGCGCCGATTTGACGGGCGCTATTTTGCGCGAGGCGGACCTATCAAATGTTGATTTTTCTGGCGCCGACGTGACCGGCGCCGATTTCACCGGAGCCGATCTCTACGGTGCCAAACTCACCGGCGCCAAAGGCCTCGACCAAGCCAAAGGTCTCACGACCGCAAAAAATTACGACAAGGCGATGAAGTGATCGGCGGTGTGTGAGTGCAGGCAGCTACCGTAGTTTGGAACTCTGATTGTTCATGCGTTGATGCGAGGCTCCGAGCCGGACTAAGAACTGCGCGAAGCGAGCGTGTCGCGATCCAGTGCGCAGCACTGCAGCGGCGCTGATCTAACAAAGTTTAGCTGTAGTGTTGCATCTGAGGTGTCGCTTCACTGACGCTTGGTTCCCGATTCAGCTCTCCCCGCACCGTCATCAGATCATCTCGTATCGCCCGCCACTTCAGCTCCGCGCGTAGTCGCGGGCGATTTGGGCCAAGGTGGTTCGGACTTCGCTGAGGCCGTCACCGGTTTCTGCTGACGTGGCGAGAACGTCTGGAAAAGCGGCCGGGTGTTTCTTGATGGCGGCGGCTGCATCGGTGCGCATGACCGCCAATTTCGGCACGCTGATTTTGTCGGCTTTGGTCAGCACGATCTGATACGTGACTGCGGCTTCGTCGAGCAGTTTCATAATGCCTTTGTCGACGGCCATGATGCCGTGACGGCTATCGATCAATAGGAACACGCGCGCCAAGGTCGGCCGGCCGCACAAATAGGCTTTAATCAACTTGGTCCACTGATCGACTTTGTCCTTCGGCGCTTTGGCGAAACCGTAGCCCGGCAAATCAACGGCGTAGAGATCGGTGCCTTCAGGGACAAAGTAATTGAGTTCCTGCGTGCGGCCGGGCGTATTCGACGCGCGCGCCAACTTCCGGCGATGCACGAGGGCGTTGAACAGGCTCGACTTGCCAACATTCGACCGGCCGGCAAACGCAACTTCGGGCCGGTCAGCCGGCGGCAAATGCTCAAGCCCAACCACGCCTTTGACAAACAGCCACTGAGCGGTTGCAAGCTTTTCACCGGCTACGCGATCTTGTTCGTCTTCGATTTCAGACACGGGTCATGTCTTCTTCTCTCGGCCAATGCCGACGAGGCGTAACACCGGACCGAACATGCGGTTCAAGTTGTCGAAGAGATGGATTTCGACGCCGAGGCGTTTGTTGATGACCCACTGCTGGATGATCGACAGGAAGTTGTTCCAAGCCCAATAGATCACCAATCCGGCCGGGAACGACGCCAGCAGGAACGTGAAAAAGATCGGCATGTAGCTGAACATTTTTTGCTGAATAGGATCAGGCTGCGGCGGGCTCATTTGCATTTGAACCAGCATGGTGATGCCCATGATCAGCGGCCAGACGCCGATGTGCAGCCAAGTTGGAGCATCGAACGGCAGCAAGCCAAACAGATTGAACATCGAAGTCGGATCGGGCGCCGAAAGATCCTTGATCCAACCGTAGAACGGCGCATGGCGCATATCGATCGAAATCAACAGCACCTTATAGAGCGCGAAGAACACCGGGATCTGGATTAGCATCGGCAAACAGCCGGCCATCGGGTTGACTTTTTCTTTCTGGTAGAGCGCCATCATTTCCTGTTGCTGGCGCGCCTTGTCGTCTTTGAAGCGCTCGCGCATGGCGTCCATCTGCGGCTGCAGCTTCTTCATCTTCGCCATAGATTCGTAGGACTTGTTGGCGAGAGGGTAGAAGGCTCCTTTGACGAGAATGGTCGTCGCCAGAATGGCAAGGCCGAAATTGCCGAGGATCTGATACAGCCATTCGATCAAAGCATGCAGCGGGCGGGTGAAGAAATGGAACCAGCCCCAATCGATCGACTTGTTAAATAGCTTGATGCCGTATTTGCTCTCATAGCCATCAATGATCGACACCTGTTTGGCGCCGGCATAGAACAAACTGTCAGACTTGTTCGATTGGCCGGCCGCGACCACGGCTTGCGGGCCGGTGTACTCGACAACATACAAAGCCGGCTTTCCAGCCGCTGCCGGATGGCCCTCGAAGGCGGCCAAATAGGTGGCCTTTTGATCGGGAATGAGGGCTGTCGCCCAATAGTGGTCGGTGATCCCAAGCCAGCCGCCGGTCTTGCCATTGAACCGCATCGGGCCGCCGTTTTTCTCAACGGCGTCGTAGGTGACTTCTTTGAGGCCCTCGTCGCCGAGC
>JANNFX010000119.1:0-44151 GCA_031380225.1 Hyphomicrobium sp. | reverse complement strand
GGCTTCGACGCGGCGCTTGCCTTCACGCAAGATGTTGGCCGCGCGTTCGCGCGTGTTTATCCGATGCTGGTCCGCGGTAACTACGGAACCAAATGGACCGACGCAGACCGCGAAGAACAGCTCATTCGGCGGGGCCGGTATGTCGAATACAATCTCCTCTACGACCGCGGCACCATGTTTGGCCTCAAAACTGGCGGCAACGTCGAAAGCATATTGTCGTCGATGCCACCAGTGGTGAAGTGGCCGTAGACGTTTTATTGCCAGTGGTGCCTCAGAACACGAAGCAGCGGACCACTTTCGTCTCAATTGTGTCCTTAGTTTCCCGGCGAAACCTTGGGACCATCCTCATGCTCAGAATTCGGCCAATTGCAGCGCTCGCACTTGCAGCTTGCGTGCATGCTTCGACTGCACCCCTGGTGTTGGCGAAAGAACCTGCATCACAGCCGTCATCTGTTGAGGCGCGGCCGGCAAAATGGGCGGCGACAGTCACGATCGCCGGCGTACCAAACCTCAACCACGTGTCCGGCAATTTTTATCGCAGCGCTCAACCTGAGGCCGGCGGCTTCAAATTCTTGGCAAAAGACCCCGGCATCATGACCGTCGTCAGCTTGCGCGCGTTTCATACGGACAAGGCGCTGCTTAAAGGTACCGGAATCAAACTGATCCGCGTTCCAATTTTTACTTGGCACATTGAGACCGAGGATGTCGTCCGCGCACTCGCTGCCATTCGCCAGTCTGAAGCCAAAGGTCCAGTGCTGCTGCACTGCCAGCATGGCGCCGACCGGACCGGGCTCATCACAGCGATGTACCGGGTGCTCTATCAGAACTGGCCGAAGGAAGACGCGATCGACGAAATGGAGCACGGCAAATTCGGCTACCACGCTATTTGGGGCAACATCCCACATTACATTCGCAAGGTTGATATCGAAGCGTTGCGAAAGATGATCGAAAAGGCGGTTGAGAAGCCGGTCACCTGAAGCAGGTGTGAATTCAATGCCGTAGCAACAGCGTTGGCGCGGCTGGCCTCGATTACGGCTCGACCATAGCTGGAGCCACTAATTTTTCTTAAGCAAAGCCAATAAGTCGCTGATACAGCTCTGGAACGGTGCAGTCGCAAAGAAAATGCCCCGGACCGGCGCCAAGGATGCTCATTTTGTTTCACATGAAACAACTATAACCACATGAAATTAAACGGTAATAATTAATTTATTTATTCTCGTCTTGTGCATCGCGAAAATAAATGTTGCGCTGCACCAAATTTATGCTATTTTACGCTCAAGTTGATCGGCCAAATCTTGGTTTGATCCTTTGACTAGAAGCCCCATCATCGTATTTAAATTGAGGAAACAGCCTATGACAGACCAATTCACGCGCCAGGCCCAGGACATGTTCGCTGCCGCCAAGGACGCCCGCATCCCAGAAAACGTTCAAGCTATGGCAGAAGACGGCGTTGCCAAGTCGCGCGAAGCTTATGCCAAGATGAGCTCGATGGCCAAAGACAGCAACAAGGCCGTTGAAGACGCCATGGTCACCATGCACGCTGGCGCCAAGTCGTTCGGCGACAAAGTCATCCGTAACACGGAAGTCAACACCGAAGCCGTGTTTGATGCCGCTCAAGCCATCGCTCGCGCCAAGACCTTCCCGGAAGCTCTGCGGTTGCAGACCAGCTTCATGCAACAGCAGTTCCAGGTTGCTGGTGCACAGGCTAAGGAATTGTTTGAACTCTCGACCAAGCTCGGCCAGCAGACCATGGAAACCGTGACTCAGGCGTCTTCAAAGGCGTTCGAAACGGCCAAGAAGACCAGCTAATCTCAGCCTCCTCAATAAAGTTACGACGATTGCAAACGCCCGGAAGTAGAAATGTCCGGGCGTTTTCTGTTGCAAAGAAACCAACAACCAAAACGATCTTTCGATCCCTCTCGCACAGCGCTTCGCCGCTCGCTATAGTGGGACCATGTTGGGTTCGAGTACAGAATTACGCGTACGCAAGGCCAAGCCAGCCGATGCTGCTGCCTTGGCTGACGTGTTCGCCTGCTCGTGGCGGAACGCCTATAGCGGCATTATTCCACACACTTCGCTTGAATCCATCGTTCTAAGGCGTGGCCGCGACTGGTGGGTGCGCGCCGTTCGAACCAGCGACGCCCCCCTTATACTCACATTTTCCGATAAGCCTGCCGGCTACGCTACGTTCGGTGCCGCCCGCGCTCCAGGCCCTTTGAAAGGCGAGATTTACGAACTTTACCTTGCGCCGTCGTATCAAGGTCTCGGCTTCGGAGAATATCTATTCGAAGCCAGCCGCAGTGCACTTGATGAGCGTGGTTTGAAAGGACTTATCGTTTGGGCCTTGGCCGACAACGAACAGGCGCAGCAGTTCTATTGGAGCCGTGGCGGCCGCCCCGTCGCCAAGACGATCGAACGGATGGGCGGAAAGAACCTGGAAAAAGTGGCGTTCGGCTGGGGTTGATCCACCAACTGCAGTTTCTAGACTGGCGCTGCAACAGCAAGCGACGACTTTTTTTCCCTCAAGCAAGACCAACCTGATCATCGAAACAACCGATTAAAAGCCAGGGTGCTTTCATGCGCATTGACGCCATTCCGGTCGGAAAGAACCCGCCCGAAGACATTAACGTCATCATCGAAGTCCCAGTCGGCGGCGAGCCAATCAAGTATGAAATGGACAAAGAGGCCGGCACGTTGTTTGTCGACCGCTTCCTCTACACCCCGATGCGCTACCCCGGGAATTACGGCTTCGTGCCTCATACCTTATCAGCCGATGGTGACCCCATCGATGTCTTGGTCTGCAATACGCGTGCAATCATCCCCGGCGCCTACATGAATTGCCGTCCGATCGGCGTCTTGGTCATGGAAGATGACGGCGGCGGTGACGAAAAGCTGATCGCGGTGCCGAGCTCCAAGCTGACGCAGCGCTATGACAAGATCCTCACAATTCATGATCTGCCCGCCATTACCAAGGACCAGATCGAGCACTTCTTCAAACATTACAAAGACTTGGAGCCCGGAAAGTGGGTTAAGATCGACCACTGGGGCGACGTCGACGAGGCCAAATCCCTGCTCCGAAGTGCTATTGAGCGCTACCAGCAACCGCCGCCGCGGCCTAAGAAATAGTATAACCCGCGTGCCGCACTTCCTAGACTCCATGCCCGTTGGTATATCGCCCGCTTTAACGCCGATCGGGAATCCCGAATGACCGAGATGAGGATCGCCATTCTGGGTGCTGCGGGCCGTATGGGCCGCAACCTGATCCGGGCTGTTCATGAGATGCCGGGCTGCGTTGTTGCAGGCGCCGCAGATATCGCGGGATCGCCTGTAATCGGCCTAGATGCCGGAGAACTGGCAGGCGTCGGCAAAATCGGTTCTCCGGTCATCAGCGACGCCATCGAGCTTTTCACCCGCTCTGACGCCGTGATCGATTTCACCTCACCCAAGTCAACTGTAGATTTTGCCAGTCTTGCCGCCAATGCCCGCATTGTGCACGTCATCGGCACCACAGGGTTTGATGATATTCACGAGGCAGCGATCAAAGCTGCCGCACGCCACGCAACCATCGTCAAGGCTGGCAACATGAGCCTCGGTGTCAATCTGTTAGCCGCTGTCACCCGCCGGATTGCAGCCGCACTTGACGAAGACTTCGATATCGAAATCGTCGAAATGCACCACAATCGCAAAGTCGATGCGCCGTCTGGCACCGCATTGATGCTCGGCAACGCCGCCGCCGCTGGTCGCAACATCGATCTCAAGTCACATTCGGTCCGGTCACGCGACGGACATACTGGCGAACGCAAGCGCGGCGATATTGGCTTCGCGACGTTGCGGGGCGGCGATGTCGTTGGCGATCACACTGTCATATTCGCTGCTGACGGTGAACGCATCGAACTTACACACCGCGCCAGCGATCGCAGCATCTTCGCCCGCGGCGCTGTCAAAGCAGCGCTGTGGGGACGCGGCAAGCCTCCTGGGCTTTACGCGATGACCGATGTCTTGGGCCTATAGGAATTGAGCTTTGATGTCTGATCAACAAAGACAACACCGTGATACCACGTCCACCACGACTCTGGTGCTGGTGCGACATGGCCAAAGTGAATGGAACAAGTTGAACGTGTTCACGGGCATCAAAGACCCCGATCTAACCGACAAGGGTCTGATCGAAGCCCGTTGGGCCGGACGCGTTTTGCGCGACGAAAAGCTCGACTTTGATATCGCATTCACCAGCAATTTGCGGCGCGCACAAAATACGCTTGACATTATTTTATCCGAACTCAATCAGAGCTCAGTACCGATTACCCGTAACGCAGCATTGAATGAACGAGACTACGGTGCTTTAACTGGCCTCAACAAGGACGACGCTGCCAAGAAGTTTGGTGCCGACATGGTGCATCTCTGGCGGCGCAGTTATGACGTGGCGCCTCCGGGTGGCGAAAGCCTGAAGGACACCTCGGAACGCGTCATGCCCTATTTTCAAAGCGATATCTGGCCGTTGATCCGGGCTGGCAGGACGGTACTGGTGGTGGCACATGGCAATTCGTTGCGCTCGCTGATCATGCATCTTGAAAAACTGACCGGCGATCAAATCTGGAAACGTGAGTTGGCAACCGCAGCCCCAGTCGTCTATTCGATTTCCAACAACGGCGACGTCGAGTCTCACAAAGACCTTGTCCCGTCTGAAGGCCGTGACGACGGCATGGGTTGATTACAAAAACGTAGCAACCGCGTTATTTAGAGTCTGCCAGACTATTGGAACTAACGAGTGACCCAAGCGCCATATCGGAAAAATTTGGCAATGGCCTTTGCTGCAGCTGCCGCGCTGGCGCTGGTGCTTTGGCTCGTCACCTCACCGCGCTGGTTCAGTTTTTACGGTCTAGCGACCGTACTGCTCGCAGCGGCACTGCCACTCGGCTTCTTGTTGTGGCACCGGCTTGACATAATCGATTGGAAGCGTGCGTGGGCATTTGTCTTTATCGTGCCCGCACTTTTTCTAGGCCTCATACAAATTGGCTATTGGGTCGCTTACTTCACGATCGGCCCTACAAATCCAACACTTGGTATTGTCCGTGAAATGGTGCGCATCAATGCTGGACAGCTGCTGCCGCTCGGCGCGTTAGCAATCGCTGGCTTATGGGCGTGGTTGTTCTGGCGCACAGCCACCGAACTTCCCTGACCCGTCATCAGCAGACACTTTTCTAACGCCGCGAATTGTGCAAAGTTCGCAGCATCGGTTAACAACTGAAGGGAGGTGATCCGATGTCTTGTGAGATCCATGTGATGACGTTCGGGTCGATTAAAATTCAGGCGGCGAACACCCGCTGATCGCTCTGATTGTCTGTGCGCGGCACGGTTCTGAAAAATCAAAGCCGTAAATGCTCCCACATCTCACGGAGGCCGCCCCCAAAGGCGGCCTCTTTTATTTATAATAATCAGCCAGTTATGATATTTTCACGAGACGCCTCTTATGCTCACCCCATTAACTATGCACAGCATTTGACACGCCGTCTTAGAATCTCACGCTTCTCGACACAATTTCTCCTCTGGTAAGTGGGACCCAGGATATAGTTGCGTATGCGTAAGCGAAGTTCCAGTAACAGTAGTCTAATAGGAGAGCGACAATGTTTGGACGTACATCGATTCCCGATTCCAATCTCCCGAAGCCCGTCAGTGGTCCGGCCCTCGTGCCTGCAGCGCCAATGAACGGCATGAACATTTTGTCGGCAACCGCCTCTCCGACGCAGTCTTCGTCGCCTACGCCGTCACAACAGGGCCGTTCGTCGCCGTTTGCGCAAGCAGCTGTCATGACCCAGTCCACCATCGGCACTGACCTGACGATCCTTGGTGAAAAGATCACCATTATTTCGCAGAACCGCTTGCAGATCGACGGCGATGTTCGCGGCGATATCAATGGCCGCCAAGTTGTAATCGGCGAAGAAGGTTCGGTCGTCGGCACCATCTCGGCTGAAGCGATCGAAGTCCGCGGCGGTGTTCGTGGCGCCATCAAAGCACACAGCGTGACCTTGACCCCGACCGCGCAGGTCGAAGGCGACATTTATCACATTGCATTGTCGATCGCCGAAGGCGCCCAGTTCGACGGCCGCGTCCGCCGCGCGAAAGATGCCAACGAATTGAAGCCCAACCTCGACGTCAATTCGTTCCCTGCAACGCAGAAGTCAGTCGCTCAAACGAACTAATCTGCTGCATTTCGCAAGCAATCAAAAACCCCGCTCCGTCGCAAGACTGGGCGGGTTTTTGTTGTCCGGCGGTATACTTGGTTGAGTTTTTGACGCGCGTCCGGCTAGATAATCGCCATGACGTGTCCATGCGGGTCCAAACGCGCTTTTGAGAATTGCTGCGCACCGTATTTGGATGGCTCAAAAATGCCGTCCACGGCCGAAGCGTTGATGCGTTCACGCTATGTCGCCTACACCAGGCGCGACATCGATTACCTGAGCCGGACGCTCGCCCCAGAAATGCGCGGTAACTTTCAAGCCGCCTCGTCAAAAAAATGGGCCGAGGAAGCACAGTTTAAGGGCTTGAAAATGATTGCGACCGAGATGGGCGGTCCGGCGGATTGCACCGGAACCGTCGAGTTCATGGCCACATTCGAGCAAAACGGCGAGACCTTCGACCACCACGAGATCTCGCGGTTTCGCAAAGACGAGCAGGGACACTGGCACTATGTCGATGGCGACGGACACAGTCATCGCCGGAAACTGGCGTCAGACCCCTCACAAAATCGCCTCAGAATAAACTCCGTCACCGGTGTGAGGGGTCTGACCCCAACCAAACCCGGCCGCAACGATTCGTGTCCATGCGGCAGTGGCAAAAAGTTCAAGACGTGTTGCGGGCGGACGGGGTGAGGCGGCTGAATTTGGCCATGCGAACTGCCGAGGCCAGCTCATTCTAGCTTCGGCAATGGTAAGCTCCAGCGTGGTAGTTGCGCCGAGTCTGTTTGCGTTGCTGGGCGCGCCAACTATTGTCACCAAGACGTGTTATGATGCAGTCTCCACTTTACGCACGTGGTGCTTTCCATTCAATCAGATGGCCTCTGGGAGCCGAGAAGTGGACGAGTCAAATATAGAGACAACTACATTTTTTGCGGCTCAGATCCATAACATCCAGGCCATGGCAGCACTCGCAGCGCTGATCCTATCGTTCTTGCTACTAGCGCTCTACAAGGGCGCCGTGCGCCGATCGATGCACCGGTCTGCAATCAATAGCCAACCGCAACGCGATTACGCGGTGCCTGATCAACAGGTAAAGACATCTCTTCCGCCAACCATCACACTCATTCACGGATCAAGCGAGCCGGCAGACCAGACCGCAGTGAGGCTCGCAAGGTCAGCATTGGCTGGGCCATGGTGGAACCTCCTCGTATACGCAGTTGCTGGCGTAACCTTCGGGGTTGCGATGTCGGGACTATATATCCTTGCTGGCGCGACGCCGTTTTCGTGGTCCGGTCTGCTCTTCCTTAGTCTTCAAAACGCTGCTCCGCTGGTCTTGACGGCTGCACTAGTGAAATCGTTCTCGTGGCGTACTTCCGCGGCTCTCGTTGCGGCGGCTCTACTCTTAACCGTGGCCCCTGAGTCGCTGAGCGAAGAATATCCTCACCTCTTTGCTGGATTGCGCGTTGACGGTGTCGCGGCGGCGACATTCGGGGCGTTGATTTACAACTACCTCGTTCTCTTACGTCCCATTCGTGCAATCGGTCCGATGGTATTTGCTTTCACCAGTGCATTGATGTTTGGCTTCGTTGCACTCACCAGAGGTATCGGTGACCCGAGCCTGTCGATCCAAGAGGTTTACCTCTCGAGCGTCACCGCATGGGTGGCACACTTCGGCATCGACCCTGGTTGGGCACGCTTGGCGTTGACGTTTGGCACACTTAGTATTGCGGGCCTGACGGGCTGGCTCTTCCAGCGCGGGGTGGGTACTCTCTACGAGAGGGGCCTCGTCAGCGACCAGTCGCTGACGATCGACTTGGTCTGGCTCTTCGCCGCGATCGCCAGCGGCGCCACTCTCTCAAGGTACGACGGCCATTGGCTGCTCTACGCGCTCGGGGTATTTCTCCTCTACAAGTTTATCGCCGTTGCAGGGCATTCACTCGTTTGGAAGCGGCAGGCGGCAGACGTGAAAACACCCAATCTGCTGCTCCTCAGAGTGTTCTCTACCGGTAAGGAGAAGCGCACGCTGTTCGAGGCCTTCAGCGAGCCTTGGCGTTTTGCCGGCCGTACGCAAATGATTGCGGGTCCTGATCTCGCCGGATCAACGGTCGAGCCACACGAGTTTCTTGAGTTCATCGGTGGGCACCTGTCGCGGCGCTTCATCTCGAGCGAGGCCGAACTCAACGTACGCCTTGCGGAGACTCGATTGGAGCGCGATGCCGACGGCCGCTATCGTGTCGCCGACTTCTTCTGCCATGATGACACTTGGAAGTTAGTCCTACAGAATCTCGTACGCAACAGCGACGCCGTGTTAATGGATCTCAGGGGGTTCGGACCTGCAAACAAAGGTTGCGTCTTCGAGATCCACGATTTGCTCGCAGTGTTACCCATTGAGCGTGTTGTGTTCGTTGTCGGCAAGGACACCGACGAACAATTCCTGCAAAGCGTTCTCGCTGAGGGATTAGCCGCCCTTCCTGCCAGTGCCGCAAACCGCAAGGCGACCGATGTCATGGTCTTCCCTTTGGACGCAAGACGCGATGTCCGAAATCTTGTTGTCGCTGTTGCAATGGCGATGACGAAGCGGAACGCGCCTCATACTGTGGCAGTGTGAACATTCGTATCGAGCGGCCGCCGGCGAGCGCGGGCCAACTTTCAACGGTCAGGCAGCACTGCAGTTAATGCCCGCCCTGCGAAATGGTCTAAAGATATAGGGCGGCAAGCAATACCTCACTGAAGCCTCGCCGCACGCCGCACTCAACGCGACAACCGCTCCTTCGTCAGCACCTTGGCCAGTTCGACGGCTGGCTGATCGAAGGGATCGAGGTCCATCAGGTGCCCGGCAATAATGGTCTCGAGCATGAAATGCATCAGCAGTGCGCCGATACTGGCCTCGTCTAGTTGCGCAACATCAAACGTGCGCACCGGCCGCCCGGCTTTGGTCAGGGCATCCGCGACCGCATGAGACTGCGCTTCGACGATATCATTGATGGTCTTGCCGCCAATGAAGCCGACGCCAGCCGTCTTCGCCAAATCAGCATCCAGTTTGGCGCCCGGCTTCGGATTGCCAGCCCGCACAATCGTGATCGCGATTTCGCGCGGGCCATCCATGAACAACTGCAATTGGCTGTGCTGGTCAACCGGGCCGAGTGCGGGGATCGGGCAGGTTCCTGCGCCGCCCTTGCCAAGACTTTCGGCCCACAACTGAACGTACCATTCTGAAAATTTTCCGAGCCGGTCGGAATAGGGCATCATCACCAGCGTGCGAATGCCAAGTTCGGACGACAAAGCCGTCATAGCCGCTGCGCCGACAGCAGGCGCGCAATCCGCGGGTGTTTTAGCGTTCAGCATCTCATCGATGACACGCTGCGCGCCGGCGCGGATGGCCCGTGCATCGAGCCCGCGTGCCATCGCCGGCAGCAAACCGACGTTGGTCAGGACCGAAAACCGCCCACCGATTCCGGTGTGGTGGTCAAGCATTGGAATGCCGAAGCTGCTGAATAGCGACCGAAGGCCATTTGAAGTGCCGGCCTTGGCAGGTTCGGTGATGCCAAGAAAGAGTTCAGGAATCTTTGCCGCCAAACCCGCAGCCTTTACGGCGGACAAAGTAGCAATCGCCTGCGCCAGCGTTTCTGTCGTGCCGCCCGACTTGGACGTGAACACAAATCGCGTGGCAGCGAAGTCGAGGCCATCAAGTGCGCCCGACAACGTATCGGCATCGAGATTGTCGTAAAAACGGGTGCGCGGACGGGTGTGTGGTTTACCTTTCGAGACGCCGGGCAATGCCCAGCCGCCAAGCTGCGCCAATGTCTGGCCACCGAGGCCTGAGCCACCAGTGCCGAAAAACATGATCATTCTGGCGCCGTGCGAGAGCTTCGCAAGTGCGGCTTCAGCCAGATCGATGTCGGAGGATTCGGCAGTAATCCGCAATAGCGGCAGCGCGCCACTTTTATGTTTGGCGCGGAGATCTTCAAGTGCAACAGCCGTCAGACCGAGCCAATCACTAAACTCAGACGGCTTTAAGCCATGACCCGGAATAGCTGCATCCAAGCAGCCCGCAATCGATTGAACGTAAGCCCCCGCCGTCACGGCTCAACCTTTCGAGCCTGCGGCCGGTGCCACGGCAGTCTTGCCAACGGTCGTGATTACTAGATTCTTAGGATCGAATAGCGTCTTAGCGACACGCTTTGCGTCCGCCATTGTCACGGCATCGATCAATTTATTGCGGTTCTCAATGTAGTCGGTGCCAAAGCCTTCTTCTTTGAGACCCAACAACTGGCTGGCAATTTTTGAATTGCTATCGAAGCGCAATGCATACGAGCCAGTCAGATAGCTCTTGGCATTCTTAAGTTCATCTTCTGATGGGCCCTCGTCGGCGATGCGCTTGAATTCCGATTTGATGACCGACAGCGATTCGGCCATTGCCGTCGTCTTTGTTGCCACGCCGCCGGTCAACATTGACGTCTGTCGCATCGGCAGAATGTAGCTGTAAACCGAATATGCAAGGCCGCGCTTTTCGCGCACTTCCTCCATCAGGCGAGACGCAAAGCCGCCGCCGCCGACCAACTGGTTGAGTACAAAACCAGTCATAAAGTCCGGGTCTTTTCGCGCCATGGCAGGTGAACCAAACACGGCCACTGACTGCGGCACGTCCATATCGATGAATTGTTCGGTGCCGGCTGCCATCTTGGCCGGTGTAACTGGCGTCAATTCTGCTTTGTCCGGAAGCGAACCGAACACAGTGTCGAGCAGCTTACCGAGATCAGTGGCGTTGATGTCGCCAACGGCGACGACGCGCAAGTTTGACTTCGCGAACGTCTTCTTCCGGAATGACTCGAGGTCGGCAGAGGCAATTTTTGCGATCGTCGCTTCTGTGCCCTGTGCTGGCCGGCCATACGGGTGCGTTCCATAGGCTGTGATATTCCAAGCCTTCGACGCGGCCTTTTCAGGGTCGCGGGCCGCATAGACAAGACCGGCGTTTAATTGCTTGCGAATGCGCTCCATGGCGTCCGCATCGAAGCGCGGCTTGGTAATGGCCAGCTTTAGCAGTTCCGCCGACTTGTCGCGGTTGACAGTCAAGGTTTCAAAGTTGCCGTAATAGCCGTCCTTGCTGTCGTCGTAGTTCATGCGCATGGCAAGAGATTCCATGCGGTCCTGGAACTGCTCTGCCGTCAGGTCGCCAGCCCCTTCGTCCATCATCGCCGTCATAAAATTGGCGAGGCCTTCCTTGCCGTCCGGGTCTTGGCCGCTACCACCCTCAAACGAGAACTTCAGCGCCATTGCCGGATTGCCATGCTCTTCGACGAGCCAAGCTTCAATTCCGCCTGGGCTCTTTACTGTCTGGATTTGCATGGCGTCAGCGGGTCTCGAAAGGGTGGATAGGGCAACCACCGCGACAACAGCGGCGGCAAGCTGTGGGGCAGCCCGAGCGAGTGCTCGGGTCGTCACGGCGAAGCGGGTCGAGATCAACATAACTTAGCCTCGATGAAAATTAGGAGCGGCTTTTTGTAGGGACTTGCGCAACACCATTGCCGTTAGTCTGGGCGTCTGGCAGCAGCAGTCCGGTAACCGAACGGCGAAGATCAAGGTACTGATTGGCAGCGGCCTTGACGCCGTCGAGCGACACCTTCGAGATTGCGTCCGGCCAACCTTCGATTTGAGCGATCGACCGGCCAAGTGCAAGGCTCCAACCGTAACGGCGAGCCAGATTGGCCTGGTTGTCATTGTCGTAGATATACTCAGCCAAATAGCTGTTCTTGGCGCGTTCGAGTTCAGCCGCCGTTACGCCGTTTTTGGCCAAATCGGTGAGGACGCCATCGACGGCCGCCTCGACCTTGTCGAGACCAACGCCATCGGCCGCGACCGCATAGAGCGAGATTTTTGCGCTATCGAGACCCGAACCTTCGTAGCCGCCGCCTGCCGATGACGCCAACTGGTTTTCGACGACCAGTTTCTTGTAGAGGCGGCTGGTTGATCCGTCAGCGGCAATCTTCATCAACAGATCAAGCGCTTCTGCTTCGCCTGGTTTGGCCGTCGAATAGCTCGGCACCGAATAGTCGCGATGGAACGATGCGTTGCCGGCGCGGGCGTCCTTAATTTCAAGCCGGCGGGCGGAACGGCCTGGCGGATCTTGCGGCCGCGCATCGCGCCCAGCTTTGGGGTTAGGCGGAATAGACCCGTAGATCTTTTCAGCCAGCGGCTTAACCTCGTCCATCGTCACATCGCCAGCGATAACCAGGATGGCATTGTTCGGCGCGTAAAAGCGCTTGTAAAACGAGATGGCGTTCTCAGGCGTCAACGTAGCGATTTCATGTTCCCAGCCGATGACTGGAATGCCGTATGAGTGCGAGTAGTAAAGCGCCGCGTCCATCTGCTCAGACAGAATAGCTGAAGGATTATTTTCAATGCGCGACCGGCGCTCTTCGAGGATTACGTCGCGCTCGGTCAATACTTCCTTTTCCGTCAATCTGAGGTTGACCATACGGTCGGCCTCCATCTCCATCACGGTTGGCAACCGATCCTTCGAAATGCGCTGGAAATAGCTGGTGATGTCATGGCCGGTAAAGGCATTGTCCTGGCCACCAAGCTTGGCGACAATCTTCGAGAACTCACCCATCGGGATCTTGTCGGTCGACTTGAACATCAAATGCTCAAGAAAATGCGCAATGCCCGATACGCCTTTCGGCTCATCGGCGGCGCCGACGCGATACCAGACCATATGCGTGACGACCGGCGCCCGATGATCGGGGATGACGACGACCTGCATCCCATTGGCGAGTTTGAATTCGGACGCACGTGCTTCGGCTCTAACAGAAATGGCAGACGACGACAGAGAGGTCATTGCGAGCATGAGTGTGGCCATCATCGATTGAGTGGATTTACGGCAGATAAGCGCAAGGGTCATTTGGGGACCTGTGATCGAGATTCGACGCGCTGACAAGCGCATAGCACATTGAAGCCAGATGTTGGGCGCCGGGGTGCCAAAGTCAAATGACAAGCCGTTCACGTCGAATTGCTAGACTCAAATAGCCCTATTCTTACCAGACTGTTAATGCCGTCCAGCAAGCAAGGCCTTGGCCAAGGTGCGCCAACGCGGCTCATCGGCTGGGAAATCGTGCGACTGTAGCGAGTTGCCAAGTTTTCCCAGAAATGCGTCAAGCGATTGCGGCTCGCCCTGCCCGGCATCACTCCTAAGATTTCGGATGAACGCAATGAGTTCATCACGCGTTGAAATATTCGCAGCAGCAGCGGCCAGTCCGGCCGCATCGCGTTCGGAATTCGGCCCAGTATCTCTGTCTGCGATCGCGTCCAAGCACTCGGCTTTAAATTTGGCGAACGCCCGCGTGCGATGGGAGATCGCATACTTCCCGGCTGGAGCCATTTCTCCAAAAGTCTCGGTGCCGCCTTCTGGGATAAACATCGGATCGTAGCCAAAACCATTGCCGCCGCGCGGTGGCCAAACCAAATGACCGTCGATGCGGCCGTCATAAAAATGATGCGCGCCGCCGGGCCATGCCAAACACAAAACCGAAATGAAGTTTGCCCGCGGGCCAGGCGCGGCCCAACCATGCCGGGCGGTAATTTCCTCGCCGGCCTTTTTCATGGCCAAACCGAAATCGCGCGAAGGACCAGCCCAGCGCGCCGAATAGATGCCGGGCGCACCGCCGAGCACGTCAACTTCGAGGCCGGAATCATCGGCGAGCGCAGGCAGCCCCGCGCCGTCTGCCGCCGCGCGGGCTTTCAATAATGCATTTCCGTGAAACGTCGCTTCGGTCTCTTCCGGCTCCGGCAGGCCCAATTCGCCCGCTGAGACGGCGGCCAAACCATATGGCGCGATCAACTGGTTGATTTCCCAAACTTTGCCGGCGTTGTGGCTGGCGACGACAAGCTTGGCGCCGCGGGTCAGTTTTCGCATATCGTACTCAACCAATAAAATTCAGGCCCATGACGCGGAGGCGAGCTTAGAGCACCGGTGCCACCGATGACAATTGCACCGGACCCAATACGCCCGGCGCAGGGTCGATTAGGCGCGGGCCTGCCATGCCGACTTCATTGACCGCGAGCCCGCGCTCGGCCAGTCCGCCGGCCGTAAAGCGCACGATGCCATCGACACCCACAAAGCCGCCCGCACGCGTCATAGACGGCGCCAAGAAGCGGTTCGGACCTTGCTCGGCCGCCATGGTGATGACCATGTTCATCGCGTCATAAGATAAGGACGACAGTCGTGGCGGCTGGGTTCCAAATGTTTTTTTGAAGCGCTCCGCAAAACCAGCAAAACCTGTCATGCTGGCGCCAGCGAACCAACCGCCAAGGAATGCCGGCTGCCTCGCGATCGCTGCTGTATCCCAGGCTCCGGTGCCAAGCAGTTTGACCTTTTGAGGATTGAAGTTGGCATACGCCAACTGTGGCCCCATCAACGACAGCACGTCTTCGCCACCCGGAACGAAGAGCGCATCAACGTCACCCGCGCTTGTGGCAGCGAGCACGCGCTGCACCGGGTCCAACATCCGGTTTGCATCCAATGGATAACGCTCCGATGCTACCACCACGCCTCCGGCCGCCGCAACGGCAGCACGGAACGTTTTTTCAACCGCATCGCCATAAGCAGTAGTGGGTATGAGTGCCGCAAACCGGCGCTTTCCGAGCGACCCCGCATAAGAGACGACACGCTGCGTTTCCTGCTGGGCCAAGAAGCTTAATAGATAAACGTCATTGCCGGCGACCGCAGCATCATTTGAAAATGCAATGACTGGAATATTGCGGGACTTGACCACTTGCGAAACCGCTGGGACTGTCGCCGCCGTCAGCGGCCCAAGGATCACTTCGGCACCTTCTGCCAATGCCTGTTGCACCGCCACGCGCGCGCCATCCGGGGTGCCGTAGTCATCTTTAAATATAAGTTGGATTTTTTCACTGTTGTGTTCGAACAGCGCCAATTCGGCTGCCTGCTTCATGCCTTTGGCGATCACGGCTTGAGGCCCCATGCCGGCGAGCGGCAGAATAAGTGCAATGCGTGCCTTGGAATCCTTGGTATTCACCGTTTTCGGAACAGGTGCCGGACCAGCCGCGCTCTCAGCGCCGCTAATGGCCGAAGTTGCCAGCGATAGGGGATTGGTGCTGCAGGCGCTCAATATTGCTGTCGCCGCCGTCGTGGCGACGATCAATCTATTCGACGCGGCCTTGCTACGGCGCGTCTTGTTTATGGTCGTCATTCAGCCGGCCCCCTGCTTGCGGCTTGCCGCAGCACATGTCGTGCTATGTTGGTGTTAACCCCACGCAGGACGGCCGGGCGCGACTCACTTTGAGACTACACGTACCTTGATTAAAGTGCGCTCACGCCTCTCTCATAGTGCTATTTCCGGGTTTTCACCAACTGGGTCCTAGAGTTACGGCTCAAATCCGGCGATACAGTTTTTTTTCAGGATGCAGAAAGGTTGCCGGTGGAAACCGATCAAGACGCTGAAGAGCCTTCGGACCGTGGCGATGATTCAGGAGCGCAACGGCCCGAGAGCACCATTCCAGCCCGAGCAGCCGGCGCTGTTACGCGCGAGCTTGCGAAGCCATTGGCATCAGGATTGTATCTGGTTGCAACACCCATCGGAAATCTAGCCGACATCACGTTGCGCTCCCTGGCCGTACTTGCAAACGCCGAAACCGTTTACTGTGAAGATACGCGCCACAGCCGGTCGCTGCTCGATCATTTTGGCATTCGCACAAGGATGAAACCATATCATGAACATAATGCCGAAGCCGAGCGTCCGGTCATCCTGGCCGCATTGGAACGCGGCGCACGTATCGCTCTGATATCGGACGCAGGAACTCCTCTGGTGTCCGATCCAGGCTATAAGCTGGTGCGAGACGCGGCTGCCGCTGGACATACTGTCATCAGTTTACCTGGCGCTTCGGCTGTTCTAACAGCTCTAACCAGCTCCGGTTTGCCGACCGATACATTTTTGTTCGCGGGCTTTTTGCCGCCGAAACAAGCGGCACGGCTGACGCGGCTGCAGGAGTTGGCCAAAGTACCAGCGACATTGATTTTCTTCGAAGCGCCGCAACGTGTCGCCGATTCTTTGACAGACATGGCCTCCGTATTTGGCAATCGCAACGCCGCTGTCGCCCGCGAATTGACAAAGCTGCATGAAGAGATCCGCCGCGGCGGGTTAGCGGACCTTGCTGCCGAGGCTGGCGACGCGACTAAAGGTGAATTCGTTATCCTCGTCGGGCCACCCGTGGCTGGAGAGGTGACCGACGACGCGATCACTGCCGCGCTATCGAAAGCGCTTGGAACGATGAGTCTTAAGGATGCAGCTAAGGCAGTTGCGGCTGAACTCAGTGTTTCGAAATCACGCGTCTATGACCTTGGACTAGCCCTTAAATCAATTTCCAAACCGGCCAATGGGTGAATATAATGCCAAGCGACCCATCACCCGCTGACAAGCGCCGCAAGCATCTTCGCGCCGGACGGATGGCTGAATACATCGCCGCCCTTTACCTAATGGGCAAAGGCTATCGCATTTTGGCGCGGCGCTTCAAAACGCGTTCCGGCGAAATAGATCTCATCGCCAAGCGCGGGCAACGTTTAGCCTTCATCGAAGTCAAGCAGCGAGCCACGGCCGAAGATGCAGAAGCTGCAATCGGCGGCATTCAAAGCCAGCGCATTCACGCCGCCGCTGATGATTGGCTGGTGCGCCATCCGGCGCATCGAAACTTCAATCTTGGCTTCGACGTAGTGTTTATCGTCAGGCGCCGCTGGCCGAGACATATTGAGAATGGATTGTAGGGCGGGTTAAAGTGCGGCATGCAAAGCATGCCGTGACGTAACCCGCCGTTCGTGCGCAATTTCTCAAAACCGCCGGCAGTTTACGTGACGCAATGCCTCCGGCATTTCTTGCCTTTAACCCGACCTAAGCAGACGCCTTCGCGATGTGCTGCAGAAATGATAATGCGGAAATCTTGGGATCACTGGCTTGCGTAATCGGCCGGCCGACGACGAGGTGATTGGCGCCAGCTTTGATCGCGTGATCGGGCGTCATCACGCGCTCCTGATCGTCTGTGGTGTTACCAGGCAACCGGATTCCAGGCGTTACAATCAGGAACGTCCGGCTGGTAGCGGCGCGAATTCGAGCGGCTTCTTGTCCCGACGCGATGACGCCGTCGAAGCCAGCGTCGTGTGCGAGTTGGGCGCGGCGCAACACCAGATCACCGGGTGACATTGATGATCCTTGTTCCTTGAGATCGTCTGCATTGAGATTGGTCAACACGGTGACGGCCAGCAATTTCATATCTTGAACGCCTCGACCACGGCCAGCGACCGCTGCTTTAAGGGTCTTCTTGTCATGACCATGCACAGTCAGAAAATCGACGCCGAATTCGCTGGCGTTCGCGACCGCGCGCTCAACTGTGTTGCCAATGTCGAGGAGCTTCATATCGAGAAATACGCGCTTGCCGTCGCGCTTCAAATTGCGCGCAAGCTCAAGTCCGCCGACAAACAACAGCTCTAAACCAACCTTGTAGAACGATACCGCATCATCAAGACTGGCAACAAGCCGCTGTGCCTCCTCGATGGTCGGCATGTCGAGAGCGACGATGAGGCGGTCGGTGAGATTGGGGGACACGTCAGCGGGCTCCACAGGCTTCGAGGATGGCAATGATTTCTGGAACTTCGGTGCGGTCGTAGATTTCGATGGGGCTCTGCTTGCCAATCTTTTCAGCCACCAAAACGGGGCCTCGTTTGCCGCCGTTGTTTGAATAGACGAACAGTTGATCAACCCGAGGCGCCCATCGTCCAAGACTTTGCAGTGTCTTCGCCCATCGTTTGCGAACACGCTCTTCCGGAACATCGTGAAGCCCAGCGGCAACGCGCGTCTTAATGCGTGACAATGTCACTTCGACGCTGTGAACGCCGACGTAAACCAGCCCGACCGGGATACCGCGTTGGCCAGCAATGTCCAAAACTGGATCGTTCTTTCCGGAACTCAGAACGGTCTCGATTGCGTAACATTTTTCGGCAGTTAAGCTGACTGCTTGATAATAAACGTCGCCTTGCGTGATGTTCGCCGCTGCAAGGTTTGCAAGAGCGTAATCAACGCCAGTTTTGGATATTTTTTGCGCAAGCGCGTCGGGATTGACGACACGTCTGATTTGCAAGTCCGCCAGTAATTCCTTTGAGCCGGCGAGCGTGGATTTGCCCGTGCCATTGATCCCGGCAAAGAACCACAACATGCTGTTCCCTAGCTCTCTACGACTTTGCCAGCATCATCGACTGAATAAACCTTACGGCCAGCCGCTCTATGCCGGGAGACGGCCTTTTTGGTTTCTTCGCCAAAATACTTGGCGATAGCCTTGCCTGTGGCCGAGGGCTTGCCGGCACGCCGAGCCAGATCTTTCTTAGGCGCTGCCGATCTCGTAACTGGCTTTTCCTTGAGCTTTACCATTTGATTGCCATCCCAAATAACGCTCGTAGCATAACCCACGGTTGACATTATGCAACTGGCACACTCACCCGTGCAGCACATGCGCGGCGCGAACTAGTTTTTGGATCAGATGTTTGAACTGTTCGTTCTGGTCTTTGTTTTTGAGATGACCGTGTTCGTCGTAGGCTTCCATGGCGCGCGGCACGGCGAACTGATCGGGCAGCACCAACGCGCCCAAGCCAAGCTCTAAGACCGTTCGGACAGTGTTCAAGCCCCGCAACCCACCCATCCCGCCGGGCGACGAAGATCCGAGCGCGAATACCCTCGTTTTGAAAACAGCCAATGGCACTTCACCATCGTTGCGAATGCGGCTTAGCCAATCGAGGGTGTTCTTTAACAATGGCGTAATCGACGCATTGTATTCTGGGCAGGCTATAAACACACCGTGATGAACTTTCATCAACGCTTCAAATTTGCGCGCCGCATCTGGGATACCGTCAGCCGTTTGTAAGTCCGCGTCGTAAAGCGGCATCGGATAGTCACCGAGATCAGCGAACGTGGCGTCAATGCCGTTGGCTTCAGCAATCGATACGCCGAGTTTAGCGAGCCGCACATTGTGCGAGCCGCGCCGTGCAGAGCCGGAAAAGAAAAGCAGTTTGACTGGCGATGACACAGGTTGATCCCCTGGCTGTTTGATCGGTTTTCAGTCTCGACCGGCGGTCAACTCGATACTGTTAAGCATCGCCGCCGAAAAAGTCTTTCATGCGTGCGAAAAAGCCGTGACTTTCAGGACTGGTATCTTTGACGCTCTCTTTTTCAAAATCTTCTAGTAATTGCCGCTGCCGAGCACTTAAGTTCTTAGGCGTTTCGACGTTGACTTGAATATAGAGGTCGCCGGTTGTCTTTGAGCGCAGCATCGGCATGCCTTTGCCCTTGAGCCGGAACTGGCTGCCGGTTTCGGTCCCTTCCGGAACCTTCACACGTGACTTGGTCCCGTCGAGCGTCGGCACGTCAATATGGCCACCGAGCGCAGACTTGGTCATTGCAATCGGCACCTTGCAGAACACGTCCGCTCCGTCACGCTGGAAGAACGGATGCGGCTTGATGCCGAGAAAAATATATAGATCACCGGTTGGTCCGCCGCGCAATCCAGCCTCGCCTTCGCCAGCTAGGCGAATACGGGTGCCATCTTCAACGCCGGCTGGAATATTGACCGAAAGCGTGCGCTCTTTCGTGACGCGGCCAGCGCCTGAACAGGCCGAACAGGGGTCATCGATGCTCTCGCCACGGCCTTGACAGGATGGGCACGTGCGCTCGATCGTAAAGAAACCTTGGCTGGCTCGAACTTTTCCGGCCCCGCCGCAGGTCGCGCAGTTCGTTGGTTTCGTGCCGGGCTTTGCGCCAGTTCCCGAGCAGATTTCACATGCGATGCTCGAAGGCACCCGCACCTGCGAGGTCTTGCCGTTAAACGCTTCTTCTAGCGTCACTTCAAGATTATAGCGCAAGTCAGCGCCGCGTTCGCGCACGTTCCGGCGTCCGCCGCTGCTGCCACGGCGGCCACCCATAAACTCGCCGAACAGGTCATCGAAAATATCCGACATTGACGACGCGAAATCGGGGCCAAATCCGGGCCCACCACCAGCGCCGCCACGGCCGCCCTCGAATGCCGCATGGCCGAAGCGATCGTAGGCGGCGCGTTTTTGCGGGTCCTTCAAAACTTCATAAGCTTCGCTGAGATCTTTGAATTTCTGCTCAGCAGTCGAGTCGTCCGGATTACGATCGGGGTGATGCTCTTTCGCTAGGTTGCGAAAGGCAGACTTCAATTCCTGCTCATTGGCGCCACGTGCGACACCCAGAGTTTCATAATAATCGCGTTTGGCCATCGATTTATGGGGCTTTCACGAGGTGGGCCATGAGTTGCTTGGAAACTGGTCCGGTGACGGTGCAATCCAACACGGAGACTGGACTGGACTCAAGCCAATTTGTACTCTCTTCGAGCATCAAAGTTAGGTCGAGGCATTGGCCGCAAAGCTCAAAGTCCGGATTTGCCGCCACTGCAGCCGGTCCAGCTCTTGTCCCAGACAGAATGACAACAGCGGCGAGATTAGATCGCCGCTGTTGTCTGCCATATGATCCGAGAACTTGGCGCATGGCCACAGCACCGGTTATGCGCGCTTCTTGTCGTCTTTGACTTCTTCAAAGTCAGCGTCGACGATGGAGTCGTCGCCATCACCGGGTTGATCGCCGGGTCCTGGGTCAACCCCGGCCGCGCCACCCTTAGCCGTGTAGATGGCTTCGCCGATCTTCATCATTGCTTGTGTTAGCGCGGCCGTCGCCGACTTGATCGTTTCAAGGTCGTCGGTCTTTATCGCTTCCCTTACTGCCGACATGGCTGTCTCGACAGTACCCTTCACTGACGCAACGGCTGGAATTGCTGCATGCTCAACCAGCTGCTTTTCAGTGGCATGCACCATCGCTTCACCCTGGTTCTTGGCTTCAACCAGTTCGCGCTTGGACTTGTCTTCGGTAGCGTGAGCTTCCGCTTCCTTGACCATGCGCTCGATGTCTTTGTCCGACAACCCGCCTGAAGCTTGGATGCGGACCGACTGTTCCTTACTCGTCGCCTTGTCCTTGGCAGAAACGTGTACAATGCCATTGGCATCGATGTCGAACGTGACCTCGATCTGCGGCATTCCGCGCGGTGCAGGCGGAATACCAACCAAATCGAATTGACCGAGCAACTTGTTGTCAGCTGCCATCTCGCGTTCGCCTTGGCTGACGCGAATTGTAACCGCGCTCTGGCCATCTTCAGCGGTCGAGAATACCTGGCTCTTCTTCGTCGGGATCGTCGTATTGCGATCAATCAGGCGCGTGAAAACGCCACCCAGCGTTTCAATGCCGAGTGACAGCGGTGTCACGTCGAGCAGTAGCACGTCCTTAACTTCGCCCTTCAAAACGCCGCCCTGGATCGCAGCACCAACAGCCACAACTTCGTCTGGGTTGACGCCCTTATGAGGCTCCTTGCCAAACAGATTCTTGACGACTTCCTGCACCTTCGGCATGCGCGTCATGCCGCCGACAAGAACAACTTCATCAATTTCCGCAGCCTTCAAGCCCGCGTCTTTGATGGCCTGCTCGCACGGACCTTTGGTCCTGGCGATCAGATCGTCGACGAGGCTTTCCAGCATCGCGCGCGACATCTTCATGGTCAAATGCAACGGCGCCTGCGTCTGCGCGCTCATCGAAATAAATGGCAGATTAATTTCGGTCTGCATCGCCGACGACAACTCTATCTTGGCTTTTTCGGCGGCTTCCTTAAGGCGCTGCAGTGCGAGCTTGTCACCGCGCAGGTCGATGCCATTTTGCTTTTTGAACTCATCTGCAAGGTATTGGACGAGCTTCATGTCGAAGTCTTCGCCGCCGAGGAACGTATCGCCGTTGGTCGACTTCACTTCGAACACACCGTCGCCGATCTCAAGAATAGAGACGTCGAACGTGCCGCCGCCGAGGTCATAGACGGCAATCGTCTTGGCTTCTTTTTTCTTGTCGAGGCCATAGGCGAGCGCAGCTGCCGTCGGCTCGTTAATGATGCGCAGCACTTCGAGACCGGCGATCTTGCCGGCGTCTTTGGTCGCCTGACGTTGAGCATCGTTGAAGTAAGCCGGAACCGTGATGACGGCCTGCGTCACCGGCTCGCCAAGCTTGGCTTCCGCGGTTTCCTTCATCTTCTGCAGAATGAAGGCTGAGATCTGCTGGGGCGAGTAAGCCTGCCCATTGGCTTCAACCCAGGCGTCGCCGGTCGGACCCTTGACGATTTTGTAGGGGACCAGCTTCTTGTCCTTTTCAACCATCGGGTCTTCGAACCGGCGGCCGATCAGGCGCTTGATGGCATAGAAAGTGTCGGTCGGATTGGTGACCGCCTGGCGTTTGGCTGGCAGGCCGATCAGCCGCTCGCCATCGTTGGCAAAAGCGACAATCGACGGCGTGGTATTGCCGCCTTCGGCATTATCCAGCACCCGCGGTTTCCCGCCTTCGATCACAGCGACACACGAATTCGTGGTGCCAAGGTCGATGCCGATGACTTTACCCATTGAAATAATTCCTCTTTTTGTTGTGGCGGACCGTCTGGACCAACTGGCATCCAGAATTCGCGCAACCCCGTTTACCATGAGCTGCGCCGGCGATCCCCTCGGAGATCGGAGCGTGACTGAGAGTTATATAGGGTTGTGTTTTACAGGTGCAACCGCAGTGTCCACTATTATTGCCGCGGCCTATGATCCAGTGGCGTTGGAGGTTGAAATATGGGTGCTCTGCCGTTGTTTGAAAACCTCAGCACCCAACTTCCAGATGGCGTCCGGCTGTATGAGAAAGCGCTCGACCTGGCCGCGCAAAAGCGACTGCTACGCGCCGTTCAGCAGGTGATCGCAGAAGCCCCGTTTTTTACGCCAAAGATGCCCAAATCCGGAGTTCCGTTTTCCGTCCGGATGACCAACTGCGGCCCGCTCGGCTGGGTGTCCGATAAGCACCGGGGCTACCGTTATCAAGGGCAACATCTTGAGACTGGGAAACCCTGGCCGCCGATCCCTGAGCAACTCCTGGACTTGTGGCGGCAGCATGCAGATTTCAATGGTTTGCCAGAGGCTTGCCTAATAAATTTATACGGCAAAGGCACCAAAATGGGCAGCCATCGCGACTCTGACGAAAAGGAACCATTAGCGCCGGTGCTTTCTGTGTCTCTAGGCGACGATGCCGTGTTCCACATTGGCGGCCCGAAGCGCGGCGATGCCAAAATCAGGTTCACTTTACGATCCGGCGATGTCGTCGTGTTGGGCGGTGGCTCGCGCTTTGCCTATCACGGTATCGACCGAGTGCTGGCCGGGACGTCAGACCTCGTCCCCGAAGGCGGCCGAATCAACTTAACCTTGCGGCGGGTAACGCCCTTGACCGTGCCGTCTAAGCCGGAAAATGCATCAGTTACATAATCGCGTTGACAATTGCTTTGCCGAGGCCGTGGCCACTTTCGAAGGCATGTTCGGCCAAACGTCCGAGGCACCAGTCTCCAGCCGCGCCGACCCGGTATTCCGACGAAAACAGATAGGTCTCACCAACCGATGTATCGACCAAACCGTGGCGCCACAGGTGAGCGGTCATCATTGATGGCCGCGTCGGCGGCAAACCGATGCCGCGGCAGACTTCGCTCCACAGCTCTTCGGCGACTTCGTCTGGTTCAACTTCTTCAAGTTCACGGCTCCAACTTGGCGACGCATGAACGACAATCGTCTCGCCCGACGACTTCCGGCCGGGCTTCGAACTGTTACGGCCGATCCAACGCACGACTTCCGACATGTCAGAGAACACGTCTTGATCGGGCAGGACTTGATCCTCAAGCTTGACCATCAGCGACCAGCACGGCGTCATGCGAACGCGCGACATCGTCTCGGGCATGCCGTCGATGCGGCCTAGCAGCAGCCGCGCTTCCGGTGCCGGAACGGCAACCGCCACAGCCGAAAACGGCCCGGTCGACTCCTGATTGTCAAACCAGATATGCCAGCCTTTGGTGTCGCGGGCGATTGTGTGCACTTTTCGCGATGTGTGGATGCGCACGCTTTCTGCCATCGGCCGCACGATCGACGACATGCCCGGCACGCCAACGTACCAGTCCTGAAGCATTTGCGCTTCCTGGCCGTTTTTGGTCAAAAACTTTGGCGACCATTTAGCCAGATAGCCTGTACCTTCAAGCTCTTTGATATAGCCTTGGAAGCGTGGCGACCGGCCTGTTAGGTACTGCGCTCCGTGATCGAACGTCGTGGCACCGAGGCGCAGCGTTGCCATGCGTCCGCCGATGATTCGATCCTGTTCGAATACTTCGACGTAGCAGCCAGCCTGACGCAACACGCGGGCACACGATAGCCCGGCGACCCCAGCCCCAATCACTGCAATACGCTGCGTCAAAGTCGTTCACTACCGTCCGAAGGCCGCCACCAAGGCGATAAAAGCTTGTGCAACCTGCTCAACCTGCTGATGGTTGATGCACCGTTCGCTAGTGTTACAGAAATAAACAGAATAAACGGTAAACTAAGTCTGACCGCGGACGAAACAACCGGACGGTCTGGAAACGGGCTATTTCTTCGTGATCACACCGCACGCGATACGGGCGCCCGCGCCGCCGTCCTCACTCGCGTGATCATCAGGTCTTTCAAAAATGAGAATTGAGCGCTGATCTTCGCTGACCAGAGACTCAGTTGCATCAGCCGACAGTTGCATATGTGGCGCAATGAATTCGGCTTCGGCCGCGCCGGTTGCGTCCGCAAAGATATTCGGCAAATCGCCGGCCATTGGACCTTCTGGGTTGAGCAATCCATGCACGGCGCCAAAGGGATTGAATATACCGCCGGCACTTTCAAATTCGCCGTCGCATGTGCCGGTTTCATGGACGCGAATTGCATGGGCGCCTGGGGGCAAACCTGTCAATTTGAGTTTGATCAGCACGCCCGACGGTGATGGGGCAAAGCTGATGCTCCCGGCTGCTGTTCCGCCCTTGAGCTTTATATCCGATATGGCGTGCAGCCCGGCGTCCTCTGCAAGTGCAAGTGAACTCAACCCGCATACCAATCCTGCAACGGCCACAATGACATTCGATCGTTGCATAGCGTTCCCCCAACATGACAACTCAATTCAGTTCAACGCGGCAGCACGACCCAGATATCAAGATCAAGGATGACGCCGTCGGTATATTCTCCCTTTTCTTTCTTTAGCGGCAAAGCCGAACAATCCTGATTTTTAACGGCGATCAGCCGCGTCCTCAAGGCGCCGATGTCACTACGGCCTGGAATTTCGGCTTTCTCAAGAATTTCGGACCATGCATAGACGGTGTCGCCGGCAAACAACGGCGCCACATGGCGGCCGCCGTTGATCGCAGCCAAATGAAATGCGTTATTGAGGCCGTTGAACGACAGCGCGCGCGCCAAAGATATCACCACGCCGCCGTAAACAATGCGCTTGCCGAACCGGCCTTTCGATTCCGTATGCTGGTTGAAATGCACTTTAGCGGTGTTCTGATAAAGCCGGGTCGCCATTTGATGCTCGGCTTCTTCGAGTGTCATGCCGTCAACGTGGTCGATCTTTTCGCCAACTTCATAGTCGCCCCATAAGTAAGGCGAGCCCGCGAGATCCTTGTTGTAGGCGGCGATGTTGAGCGGCGGCACGGCGGCACCGAATTCGGACGGGTCCATGCGGTCGCGAAGTTTAGGCACCACAGCTTCAGCAACCGTCGCGTTTTTATCGCGCTTACGGACCATGACCCAACGGCAGTATTGTAACACGATCTCGCCGTGCTGATTGCGGCCCGTCGAGCGCACATAAACAGTGCCGGTCTCCTTGTTCGAATTTTCTTTGAGCCCGATGACTTCGGAGACGGTCGTCATGGTGTCGCCCGGATAGACCGCCTTCATCACCAGGCCTTCGGCATAGCCGAGGTTGGCAATGGCATTGAGCGAGATATCGGGGACCGTCTTGCCGAATACCACGTGAAACATCAAAAGATCATCAACCGGCGACTTCGGATAACCGATGGCGGTTGCGAACTGATCGGAAGACTGCACAGCAAAGCGCGGACCGTAAAGGCTCATGTACAGGGCCACATCACCCTCGGTGATGGTGCGGGGCGTGGCGTGGTTCAAAATTTGGCCAACGTGATAGTCTTCGAAGAATTTGCCAGGATTGGTTTTGGTCGCCAGCATCGGGAGCCCTTAAGATCGAAGCGGATTGAGGTCATTTGGTGCCGCCAGCAATGCGCCAAGAGCGGCCCAGCCTCAACGCCCAGGTGGTCGCAGTGGGTGGGGCGCTCGCGTTGCGGCACTGACGTTTAGCTCCCGGAGTTATCGCGAGTGCGCGAGTGATAACGTCCGGGATCTTTACGGCCAGAGATGCGCGCGATGCACGGCACGGCTTAATTGCAACGGTGAGGATCCCGGATCAGATCGCTCACATCCGTCCGACCCTGTCCGGGAACCAAGTGAAGATTTTGCCAGGCGGTATCAACTGTCAGTGCCAGAACACTAGGATATCGTAGGGTGCAATAGCGGAGGCGAAGCCGGAGCGTATTGCACCGTCCCGCCGCGCGGCAAGACCGCGGTGCAATACGCGCTTTGCGCTATTGCACCCTACGCATTGGCAAAACTTATCGATATGCTGACCCCCACTTCTTCTCCGCCTTACCCCGCACACATCGGCATACGGGCTGCCTAGCCCGGCCTTCTCTAAGGTTTGGGGCCGGGCTAGTAGGGGCGCCTCTCACCGAATATAACACCCCGGGAAAGGACACCCGACGATGCCCACCCTCACCCCGCAAGAAATTCAGCGCTACAAGCGGCATTTGGTGCTGAAAGAGATTGGCGGCCAGGGTCAGCAGAAGCTCAAGGCGGCGCGCGTATTGGTGATCGGAGTTGGTGGTCTTGGATCGCCGGTACTGTTGTATCTTGCGGCAGCTGGCGTTGGCACGCTCGGTATTATCGATGACGATCGCGTATCGCTCGACAATCTGCAGCGACAAGTCATTCACGATACCGCGCACATCGGAGCTGCCAAAGTTGAGAGCGCGAAAGATGCCATCAAGCGTCTCAATCCCCATGTCGTGGTCGAGATCTATGATGAGCGGCTGACAGCTGCCAATGCCCTCGACATCATCGGCCGCTACGACATCGTCGCCGATGGCTCTGATAATTTCGCGACGCGCTATCTGGTGTCGGATGCCTGTTATCTCGCCAAAAAGCCGCTGGTATTCGCGGCGCTCGGGCCGTTCGATGGTTACGTGACGCTGTTCAAACCGCACGAGCGCACAAATGACGGCACGCCATATCCGAGCTATCGCTGCTTGTTTCCCGAAGCGCCGCCGCCTGGCACGGTCGCGAACTGCTCGGAGGTTGGCGTCTTGGGCGCGGTTGCGGGAGTGGTCGGCACGTTGCAAGCCACCGAAGTCATCAAAGAAATCACCGGCGCCGGCGATACATTGGCGGGACGGCTTCTCATTTGCGATCTGAAAAGTGCCCGCTTCAATACCGTCAACGTTGCTTGGGATCCCGACAATGCGTTATCTGGCACTAACGCCACCATTCTTGATTTGTCCGCGCATCAGGATCAGGCAGGACCATCGTGCGAGATGAGTTCGTAGCGAGGGATCAATTCACTGGCATCAAACCCAACCGCACGATTTCGATATGCGGACAGCGGTCCATGACCACATCGAGACCAGCGGCGCGAGCTTCAATTGCAGCGTCTTCGTTGACGACGCCCAATTGCATCCAGACCATTTTGATTTGCAGCTTATCCTTGAGCGCAACCGCCTCGCGCGTCACGTCGCCTGCGGCATCGCTGGCCCGAAAGATATCGACCATATCCACGGGTGCCGGAACGTCTGCGAGGCGCGCAAAAACCTTTTGGCCGAGAATTGTTTGGCCTTCGAGACTCGGATTGACCGGCACAACTTCATATCCTTGCGCGATCAGGAACTGCATGACGCCGAAACTCGGCCGCGCCGGATTATTGCTGGCGCCAACAACCGCAATGCGCCGCGCTGACGTCAAGATACGCGTGATCTGCCGGTCATCATTTGCGGGCGTTGCGATTGGATACACCCATTTGAGCGCCGTCACGTCCAGCGTTAAAGTCCGGCGTTAGAACGGAATCTCGTCATCGAGCTGTTTGTCGAAGCCCTTTGTTGCGCCGCCGCTGCTGCTCTTTGATACACTACGCGCGCCGCCACCACTGTAGCTGCCCTTCGAACTTGAGCCGCCGCCTTCGCCCATGCCACTATCGTAACTGAAGTCGCCGCCGCCTTCTTGCATGGCGCCCATCCCGCTACCAGCTCCGGCACTCGCACCAGGACGGCTGTCGAGCAATGTCATTGTGCCATTAAAACCTTGCAGGACGACCTCGGTCGAATACTTCTCGACGCCAGCCTGGTCGGTCCACTTGCGGGTCTGCAACTGGCCTTCGATATAGAGCTTGGCGCCTTTTTTCACGTACTGTTCAATAATCTTGCAAAGGTTTTCGTTGAACACGACGACGCGGTGCCACTCTGTCTTTTCTTTTTGTTCGCCCGTCGCCTTGTCGCGCCAGCGCTCGCTGGTGGCGATCGAAAGATTGGCAATCGGGCGGCCATCCTGCGTGCGCCGGATTTCCGGGTCGCGGCCGACGTTTCCGACTAGGATTACCTTGTTGACCGAACCTGCCATCTCTCACACTCCTCTTGAATTCTAAAGCTTTTGAGTTCCAAGCCGTCTTCCGCGACCGCCGGATTTGCACGGGCGCCATCCGCCAAGTTCAGCGGGTCAGCCGCAAATGACCCGCTTTCGCGAGCCGGAATCGAACGCCGACCCTAGCCCGAGTTGGCTAAGCACAGGCGCCACCTCAGCGCTTTTCCACCGCTGATTGATCCGGTCACGGCCGTCACATGATCTAGCACATGAACCGGCACAAAGCTGGTCAAAAACCTAATTCGTTCCCAAATGTTCCTACTATGTTCAATCGTTTTCGTCAAGTTAGAAGCGCAATCCAAGGTACTCGAAATGGCCTCGGACCCGCCTCGCAAAAAAATAGGGCTCCGTTTCCAGGGCCCTTTGAGTTTGGATTGGGAGAAGACGAAAGGCGCGTCGATTCACGTCAGTAGGGCAGGGGTCATTGCAGAACTCAGGAATGCAACTCGAACTTAAGCCACGCGCCGCTGAGGGGCGGCGGTGAGCACATTGGCGATCTGTTCGACGGCACGGCTCCAATCAGACCCATCGACGTCCGCAACCTCGAGACCGAAGGCGCGCATGGCGTCAGCAGGCTTCAAGCCGTCGCGGAAAAATCTAGCGCAGGTCTGACGGGCGACGCCCTGTGACTGGTGCCAGTGCAGCGCGTTGATATGTGTCTGGGTCATGGTTGGCTCCTTGAAACTAAAAACCGGGGGGACACAGGACGCAACAAACTCAACAAACGCGGCAAGCTAACTGGGATGGCATCTGCCATCCAATTCCGGGGCGGGATATCAGCCCTCGCGGGGTTCAACCGAGGTGAGGATTGACTGCACGACAGCCCCGAGGGAGCGCCATGTCTCGGCTGGGAACTCAAGTGCGCAACTGGAACTAAGGGACTCAGGCATTGTGGCCTCACAACAAACGCAACAACCAAACGCGACCCGATAAACGCAAACAACCGAACTGAACTGAACTCGTCATTTTCAAAGCGACAAGAGTGCCCCTACCCAGCGGAGACGCACAACCGATTCGACCGGGTAGGGACCTCGACCTTGTGGCCCTGAGGGCAGGGCTTTCGGCGAGAGGGTGACGCAGACGCAACGCTTACAAAACAGGGGGACCAAGGGTTGAGGGGGGTACATTCCCTTGGGTGGACGCGAACAACACTACTCAACGCTGACGCAACTGGACGCGGACGCAAACAACGCGACGAACTTAGAACAAACGCATTACATTCTAGAACTGATCGGGAACGTTGAAGTGATGTTCTCACTGCGTTCCGTCTATGGGTGTATATTTGATGCCACACTCAGGCTGAAAAATGGCAGAGACGCGCCGGATTGGTGAAATTTAGCTTGCCAACTGGCCGCAGAGTTACATCGCGGTGGATAACTCGGAGCCTGAACCGGACAAAAAAATATAAGTTATTGAAATGAAATGATTAAACTTGTCTGGCAGCGGTCGAAGCGGCTTTCAGACCCAATCCAAATAGAGCCAGCGAGATCAAAACGTTCCAGCCCGCGAACGACAAACCAAACATCCGCCACGACGCCTCATCGCAGCGCACGACGCGATCGTCCATGCCCTTCAAAAGATCAGCCGCCGATCCCGGCAGTGCTTGCTGAGTGGCACAGGTGGAAGGACCCGGCCAATATTTCCACTCCGCGCCCGCGTGATACGTTCCAAGACCAGCGTTGGCGAGAAACGCAATCGCGATCGCAAGAAACAACGCGCCAGCCAGCTTCGGCTTTTCAGCCGCCACTGCCATTGCCAAAAACGACAGTGGGATAGCTAAGTAAAATGCATAGCGCTGCATCAGGCAAAGTGGACAGGGCTGATAACCGCCGATGAACTCGAAGCCAAGCGCCGATAGGATCGCGCCCGTTGCAATAAACAAAATCAGCCCGCCATTACGATAGGCAGACGATTGATCAGGACGGGCGGTTTCAAACATCTTTGACTGACCTAGAAAAGATACTTCGCCGACACAAAACCCCCGATCAAAACGATCAAAGACACCGTAAGAACCAACGTTAACCGGCGCTCAATAAATTCACGGATTGGCTCGCCGAAAAAGTACAGCAAACCGGCAACCAGATAAAAACGCATTGCGCGCGCGGCGACACTTGCAAGCATGAATTCGAAAAACGGCATGTGCGCCACGCCGGCAGCAATGGTCAAAACTTTATATGGGAACGGGGTCATGCCCTTGGCCAAAATGATCCAAACGCCCCATTCGTTGAACCATTGCGTGAACGTATCGAGGCTTTGGCCCTTGCCGTAGAAATCAAGCAGCGGCTTGCCGATGGTGTCGAAAAACGTCGAGCCGATAAAATAGCCGAACGCACCGCCGAGCACGGACGAGACGGTAGCGATCGTCGCGTACCACCATGCCTTGGCGCGATTGGCGATCACCATCGGCACCAGCATGATATCGGGCGGAATTGGGAAGAATGAGCTTTCAACGAAACTGACAATACCGAGCGCCGCTGGCGCCCGCTCACTTTGCGCCTGGCGCATGGTCCAGTCGTACATTTGTCTCATCATGACGGCCTGGATACGGGGCAGCGCTGACGATGTCCATAGGACACGATGGGGGGATGGCGGATCGGAACAGAGAGAGGGGCCAGAACCTGAGTCCTGACCCCTCTGAAGTCTGCAGATAATCTGACTGGCCTTAGTTCGGTACTGCCGGTTTATCTTTGTCGCTTCCACTGGCTGGCGTCGACGGAGCAGCAGCAGCATCGGCGGGCTTAGCTGGATCCGTTGCAATGGTTTGCGGTGCCGGAGCGGGCGGCTCCTTACCGCGCAACATGCTCAGTGCGTATTGAAGCTGAGTATCCTTTTCCGGCTCCTTCGGCACGTAAGCCGATGAGCCCGATTCTTCCGGTTTCTTCTCAGCATCTTTACCGTCTTTACCGTCCTTGGCGACGCCCTTGCCGGCATCGCCCGGGTTGGCTAAATGGCCGCGCAGACTTGCTTCGCCGCGTGGTTTTTCAGATACTTTACCCTTCATATCTTCCGGCAGTTCTTCTTCGACGATGATATCGGGATCGATACCTTTGGCTTGGATCGAGCGATTCGATGGCGTGTAGTAGCGCGCCGTCGTCAAGCGGATTGCACCGTTGCCACCGAGCGGGATGATGGTCTGCACAGAACCCTTGCCAAACGAGCGCGTGCCAATAATCGTCGCGCGCTTATGATCTTGTAGAGCGCCAGCCACGATCTCCGAAGCCGAGGCTGAGCCGCCGTTGATGAGCACCAGAATTTTCTTGCCATCGGCGGCGTCACCGGCACGAGCTTGTGCACGCTGTGTTTCTTCGTTGTTGCGGCCCTTAGTCAGAACAATTGCGCCCTGCTCAAGGAAATCATCCGATACCGAGATCGCCTGATCCAGCAATCCGCCTGGATTGTTGCGAAGATCGATAATGTAGCCCTTGAGATTATCCCCAAGGTCCTTCTTGAGCTGATCCATCGCCTTCACAAGATTGGCGTGGGTCTGTTCGTTGAAAGTTGAGACCTTGATGTAAGCAACATCGCCACCTTCAGCGCGCGCCTTAACCGGATTGATCTTGATCACGTCACGAACGATCTTGATTTCGATCGGCTCGTCCTTACCCTTGCGGATCACGGTCAGTATAATTGGCGTATTAACTGGACCGCGCATCTTTTCGACGGCTTGCTCGAGGGTCAAGCCGGAAATCATTTCGTTGTCGAGGTGTGTGATCAAGTCGTTGGCCATAACACCAGCACGAGCGGCCGGGGTTTCGTCGATCGGGGACACGACTTTGACGACGCCATTTTCCATTGTCACTTCGATGCCAAGACCGCCGAACTCACCGCGAGTCTGGATCTGCATGTCGCGGTAATTTTTCGCGCTCATGTACGACGAGTGCGGGTCAAGCGCGGCAAGCATGCCATTGATGGCACTTTCGACCAGCATCGCATCATCGGGTTTTTCGACATAGTCAGAGCGCACGCGCTCAAACACGTCGCCAAAAAGATCGAGCTGCCGGTAGAGTTCTGAATTGGACGACGTTGCCGAGAACGTCTGTGTGACATTAGCAACCGTTGTCAGACCGGCGATACCGGCCATGCCAAGAAATGTCCAAAAAGCATAATCTGTCTTGCGCATCTATCCTTGAACCTTCTGCTGACTCCCGGCCCACCAAGGGTCGGGGTCTATGGGCTGACCATCCTTGCGGAATTCAATGTAGAGCACAGGTGCTGCCTGTTCCGGCTGGCCCTGTGCAGTTTTCGGCTGAGCACTCATAGTTCCGATAGCTTCAGCCGCCAGAACGAATTGGCCGGGCTGTACGTCGATCTGAGCCAGCCCTGCGACGAGGATATGATAGCCACCGCCAGCATTGATGATCAACAGCTGGCCATAACTTCTAAACTCTCCCGCATAAACAATCCAGCCGTCACAAGGCGCCGTGACCAGTGCGGAGGCCCTTGTTTCGATTACAATTCCTTTAGATGAGCCGCCAAACTGGGTTTTGTCGCCAAACGTCAAAACTTTGCGGCCCTGAGCCGGCATCGGCAATCGGCCGTGAGCCGTACTAAAGGCGATCAATGGCTTGATGCGGCCTGCGTTGCCAGGGACCAACGACGAGCCAGCGCCAGGAGCTAATTCAACAACTCTCATTTCCGGCTTCGGCGGCTCAGGTTTCGGCGCCTCAGTGATCCCTCGCGGCGGTTCCGTAGGTTTCAACGATGGCTCGTTGCCAGTTAGCGGCAGCGGGCTGTCGATTACCGGTGCCTTGGCCGCACCTCCTGGCACCTCACCACCGCCCGGAACAACAAACGCAACCTGTGTTTCGCCCTGCTTGGTTTCGCGGTCATACTCTCCGAGTGCTGTGTTCTTGCGGACGGTATCATCGAGCTTCGTGATCAGATCATTCAAATCACTGACGCTCTTTTCAATTTCAGTGGCCGCTTGCTTAACCTGCGTCAGTTCCATCTGACGGTCGCCGATTGAGCGCTTCTTTGTTTCCATAAGACCAGCAAGACGAGTCCGCATGTCGGTCAGTTGGGCTGTCTCGGATTTGAGGCGATCGCCTTCGGTTCGGATGTCTGTCATGACCCGCACCAATTCATTAAGTTTACCGGTCAGATCGAGGGCTTCGGAACGCATTTCGGGAAATGCCGACGACAACAGCATCGCACTGCGGACCATGGCCAGGGCGTCTTCGCGGCGCGTAATCATCACGGGCGGTGGATTGCGGCCCATGCGCTGTAATGCCGAAAGCAATTTTGAAATCCGGCCATGTTGCTGGCTCAGTGAGCCTCGCAGCAACTTTTCCTGCGCGCCAAGTTCATCCAGGCGGCCTTCGATAGCCGTCATCTGCGCTTCGCTCTTTTGCACCAACGCTGACGTTTCCAACATGCGCTCGTTCAGCTTGGCACGTTCACTCGCGAGCTTATCGACTTCGCCGCTGATTTCGCCGGCCTTAGTCTCGGTGGCTTTGAGCGCGTCGCGGCGGCTCTCAATCTGTTGTTTGAGAACAGCCGGATCTTGGGTTTCGTTAGCGGCAGTCGACTGGGCATGTGCAGTAAAAATACTGTCAGCGATTGGCGCCGGCAACAATGCGGCTGCAACCAGCACTATGCGGGCACCATGGCGCCGCCGGTCTGTCCAGCCCCTATTGTCTCGTCCCGTCAACGATCAGTCCTTACCACCCGGTTTCCCGGAGTCGCCATCGGCTAGTCTTAACAGAGACAAACCAAACGACCCGTTAATTCCGATTAAGGCTGCAGAAATGCGGCATTTCTAGTCCGCATTGGGCGGCATTGCGGCGAGATCAGGTGCCGCGACCCAGATGACCGAATGCTGTTTGCGGTTTGGCGGCCGAGGCCTTAACAAGGGCGCACTGCCCGCCGGGCGCATCCGAGGACGACCGCACTATGGATTTCTTGCTCAACTACGGGTCGATCATTGCCATCGGTGCCGTTTTTATTGTGCTGTTGTTCGGTCTCAGGGCCATGCTCAAAGGCGACAGCCCCAATACCAGCCAGAAACTGATGCGTTGGCGCGTTGGCCTGCAGTTTATTGCTGTTTGTATTCTGATGCTGTTGTTCTACTTCAAAAACGGCTAAGTTCCTTATCACAGCAGCAGTCGTAACCACATGGTAAAACTAAATAAAATCTATACGCGCACCGGCGACAAAGGCACCACAGGGCTCGGTACCGGCGAGCGCGTGCGCAAGGATAACTTGCGCATTTCCGCCTACGGCACGGTTGATGAAACCAACGCCGCCATCGGTTTAGTTCGGCTGCATTTGGCCGGTGAGCCCGCGCTCGACAAGCAAATGGAGCGCATCCAAAACGACTTATTCGACCTTGGCGCCGATTTATGCGTGCCAGATCGCGGCGAAAAGCTTGCCTATGTGCCGCTCAGAATGACGGATGATCAGGCGACCCGCCTTGAACATGAAATCGACGTCATGAACGCCGGTCTGACGCCGCTAAACTCATTCGTACTTCCGGGCGGATCAGCCGCCGCAGCTAGCCTGCACTTGGCACGCACCATTTGCCGCCGGGCCGAGCGTGAGATGGTGGCACTTGCCGCGACAGACGGCGAACCGGTCAGTAGCGCGGCGATGACATATATCAACCGTTTGTCAGATCATTTGTTTGTGGCCAGCCGCTATGTGAACAACCGCGGCGCTGGCGACGTGTTATGGGTGCCCGGTAAAAATAGATGAACTGCGTTTAGCACATCTGCAGTAAGCCTTTTGAGGACACTTCGCATGTTCGTTCCGCTGCATGATGACAACAGGCTGCGCTCGATCAAATTCCAATATGTGACCGTTGGACTGATCGTCCTCAACGTGCTGGTTTTCCTACTCGAGCAAACCAACTTCGGCGACGCAGTGGTGGCGAGTGGAGCGCTGATTCCGGGCGAACTGCTCCATGCTGGACCTATCGCGGCGACTGGTTTCGTCCCAGAACCTCTGACATTGCTATCGTATATGTTCTTCCACGGCAGTCTGCTGCATCTCGGCGGCAACATGCTGTTCTTGTGGGTGTTCGGAGACAACGTCGAGGACGCCATGGGACACGCCAGATTCCTGGTGTTCTACTTAGCCTGCGGCGTGTTCGCTGGTCTTGTCCACACCATGATCGCTAATTCGAGTTTGGCCGAACCACTGACGGAATTGACGGCTGCAGCTCTCGGTGATCTTGGAACTTCGCCACTCGCCGTTCCTTTGATCGGTGCCAGCGGCGCAGTGGCCGGCGTCATTGCTGCCTACTTGATGCTGCATCCGCGCGTTCAGGTTTGGGTACTAGCCTTCAACGCCATCCCGCTTCGAATTTCAGCCATGTTTGCCCTCGGACTTTGGGTCGTCATGCAGTTGGTCATGGTGCTGTTCCCCCAGCACGGCCAAGTCGCGTGGTGGGCGCACATCGGCGGGCTAGTTGCGGGCGCAGTACTGGTGGTCTTCTTGCGCCGACCCGGCGTCGAACTATTCGACGGTCGCCTGTCGCGGGTGTGACGGCATCGGCCAGTTTGCGGCATTTGTACCCTGGACGCTGACGGCCCTTAGGGCCCAATTGACTTGCTTTTTTCCCGCCCTTAGGGTCATTTCGCAGTTGCGAGACGGGCGTTGTGTGATCACGTTTGCCCCGGTCTCCGGCGCCGCCATCCCAGACATTTTCTTCGTGCTGAGGGCAGACGTTGGAACGCATCTCGCAAGACATCGAGGCGGCTCACGCCTGAACGGTCAGGCCTGGGTCAAGGAGCGTCCGAAGCATGAAAATTCTCGTGGCAGTGAAGCGGGTCGTTGACTACGCCGTGAAGATCCGCGTCAAGGCCGACGGAACGGGCATTGAGTTCGCCAACGTCAAGATGTCGATGAACCCTTTTGACGAAATCGCAGTCGAAGAAGCGGTGCGGATCAAGGAAAAGGGCGGCGCCACCGAAGTCATCGTGGTGACAGTCGGACCGCCAAAAGCCAAAGATACATTGCAGACCGCCCTCGCCATTGGCGCCGACCGGGCCATTCATATCGAAACCGCTGAAGCGGACGTTATCGAGCCCCTAGCAGTCGCCAAATTGTTAAAGGCGGTTGTTGCTACTGAAGCGCCCGAACTCGTCTTCCTCGGCAAACAAGCCATCGATGATGACTGCAATCAAACCGGCCAAATGCTGGCTGCACTGCTCGGCTGGCCGCAAGGCACATTTGCCTCAAAGGTTGTGCCCGAAGCCGGTGCTGTCAGTGTAACACGCGAAGTCGATGGTGGACTTGAAACGATTAAACTTTCGCTGCCCGCCATCATCACCACCGACTTGCGTTTGAACGAGCCGCGCTATCCGTCGCTGCCGAACATCATGAAAGCTAAGAAAAAGCCGTTCGAAGTGAAAAAGCCGGCGGACCTCGGCGTCGACATGACGCCGCGTCTGGCTGTTCTCAAAACCACTGAACCCGCCACCCGCAAGGCTGGCGTCATGGTCGCTGACGTCGCCGACCTTGTCAACAAACTCAAGACCGAAGCTGGGGTGCTCTAAATGGCCGTTCTACTGATTGCCGAGCACTCCAATGCTGCACTCGGGGGCGCCACTGCCAAGGCCCTGACCGCCGCCTGCCAAATTGGCGGCGACGTGCATGTGCTGGTCGCCGGTCATAACTGCGGACCGGCCGCCGCAGCTGCCGCCAAACTTAAGGGCGTATCGAAAGTCTTGGTCGCCGATGCGCCAAATCTCGCCAACGGCCTGGCCGAAGACATGGCAGCCCTGATTGTGCCGCTGATGGCCGGATATGACGCCGCCATCGCGCCCGCGACCGCATCCGGCAAAAACGTCATGCCGCGCATCGCTGCACTTTTAGACGTCATGCAGATTTCCGACATCACCAAGGTGTTGGCAGCCGATACATTCGAACGTCCAATTTACGCTGGCAACGCCATCCAAACCGTCCAATCTAAAGAGCCGAAAAAAATTATCACTGTGCGCACGGCGACATTTGCCGCCGCGCCAGATGGCGGTGCGGCGTCGATTGAGAATATTTCCGCGCCGGGCGCCAACGGCAAGTCGTCGTTCACCGGTGCCGAGTTGACCAAGTCCGATCGACCCGAATTGACCGCAGCACGCATCGTCATCTCGGGCGGGCGCGGCATGGGCAATAGCGAGAACTTTGCAAAATACATCGAGCCGGTCGCCGATCGCCTCGGCGCTGCCATGGGCGCGTCGCGCGCTGCCGTTGACGCAGGTTTCGTTCCGAATGACTGGCAAGTTGGCCAGACCGGCAAGGTCGTGGCACCAGAGCTTTATGTGGCGGTCGGTATTTCCGGCGCCATCCAACATCTCGCCGGTATGAAAGATTCAAAAGTCATCGTCGCCATCAACAAGGATGCCGAAGCCCCGATCTTCCAGGTCGCGGACTACGGCCTCGTCGCTGATTTGTTTGAAGCCCTACCGGCACTTGAGGCCGAACTCAAAAAAGCTGGTCACTAGAGTAACCGTCGCACTGCGGCCCGGAGATCAATTGCCATGGACGCCGACGTAAAAACTGCCGCTAAGCCAAAAGCGGACTTGAAAATGCCAGCGAGCATAAAGTTGGTCGGCGTTGTCGGCGCCGGGCAAATGGGCTCCGGCATCGCACACGTGGTCGCCTTGGCCGGTTATGATGTGGCCTTGAACGACTTGAAGCGCGAGATCATCGACGGGGCTATGGTCTCAATAGATCAGAAAATGGCACGCCAGGTCGAGAAGGGCTTTATCACCGCTGCGGCCCACAAAGCTGCCCTTAAGCGCATCAAGGCCGCGCCAGCATTGGAAGGTTTGGCGAATGCTGATTTAGTCATCGAAGCGGCCACTGAAGTCGAAGAGACCAAGCGCAAGATCTTCCAGTTCCTGTGTCCCAAGCTGAAAAAGCAGGCCCTGCTCGCCACCAATACGTCGTCAATTTCGATTACCCGCCTCGCAGCCACCACCGACCGTCCCGAACAATTTATCGGCATCCATTTCATGAACCCAGTTCCGCGCATGGAACTGGTCGAACTGATCCGCGGCATTGCCACCGAAGACACGGTGTTCGCGATTGCGCGGCAGTTCGTTGAAAGCCTCGGCAAGATCCCCGCAGTTTCGGAAGACTTCCCGGCCTTCATCGTCAATCGAATCCTGCTGCCGATGATTAACGAAGCGGTCTATACGCTCTATGAAGGCGTCGGCACGGTTGACGCCATCGATAAGTCGATGCGGCTCGGTGCACACCATCCGATGGGCCCGTTGGAACTCGCCGACTTTATTGGTCTCGATACCTGCTTGTCGGTGATGCAGGTGCTGTACGAAGGTCTGGCCGATTCCAAGTACCGGCCATGTCCTTTGCTGGTGAAATACGTCGAGGCGGGATGGTTGGGACGCAAGACCAAGCGCGGCTTTTATGACTATCGCGGCGAGAAGCCGGTTCCAACGCGATAGTTCTTGACCACTAATCCACTCTCTAAAGTTCGTCATCCCGGCGGAGGCCAGGACCCAGAACCGTTATCTGAAGGGCTCTCGTGCCGAAATGCAAAGCTCTCATCAAGCGTTGTTATGAAGGTCGAACTTACTGATGACCCCTTGTTGTTGATCTGGGTCCCGGCCTCCGCCGGGATGACAAATTTGAGAGAGCGACGAGCCATGAACGACAAAACTGTCGCGAGTTCCAGCGGCCTCATTTACCGGCCGTGCGTCGGGCTTGTGATTGTCAATCAAGCCGGACTGGTTTGGATCGGCCGCCGGCCGGATGCCACAGGCAGCCCCGAAGGCGGTGGCAGTTGGTGGCAGATGCCTCAAGGCGGCATCGATCCCGGCGAAACACCCGAGCAGGCTGCCAAGCGCGAACTGTTCGAAGAAACCGGAATTGCGAGCGCGACCATCATCGGTGAAAGCCCTGACTGGTTCACTTATGACCTGCCGCCACATCTGCACGGCAAAGTCTGGGGCGGAAAGTATCGCGGTCAGCGTCAGAAGTGGTTTCTGATGCGCTTCGATGGCACCGACGCCGAAGTCAACATCACGCCCGAACATGGCGAAGTTGAATTCGATATGTGGCGCTGGTCATCACTCGATGAAGCGGTGGCGCTGATCGTGCCTTTCAAGCGCGCGGTATACGAACAAGTTGCGGCGGTGTTCGCGCCGAAGATAGCTTCTTATGAGCGTACATCGCAGGCAAACTCATGAGCAAAGCACACCGAACCCGGATGTTGATTGACATTGCAGGCATGGCGTTTGCTCTCGGCACCATGTTCGCGATGCAGAATTTTTGGCTCGGCATGATCGCGGCTGCAGTGATTTTCTTTGTGACACATGTCATTGCCGAGAAGGCCTTCGCCTCGCTGACGTCAGCGGACGAAGTCAAAACCGATCTCGATGAGCGGAATAGATCGGGGCCGTAGTGACTTTAAGCAGCCTTGCCGCTTAGCGACTTCAACTGCTCAACGGCTCGGAGTGCGAATGACTTTTCTTCGTCATCGGTTGCGGCGGCGAGTGCGTCTTCGGCAGACTTGAGTTCATTGGCGATGAAACCCGCATCCGCATCAGCGGTATCGAAAGCGCTGGACGCCAGAACTGTGACGCGATCTTGAACGATTTCAGCGATGCCTGACTTCACATAAAGCCGCGACTTCGAACCCGGCAGACCAACCTCGATAACGCCGGGACGTAGGTTGACGACCACTGGCGCGTGCTGCGCCATCACCGTCATATCGCCTTCGGTGGCCGGCAGCATGACTTGCTCGGCATCGGCCGACATCAGCACCTTTTCCGGGCTCACGAGTTCGAACTTGAATGTGCCTGCCATCTTACTTGCTCCTTCACCTCCGCGCTCCGCGCGACCGGTTCAGTCGTGTTAAACTTCACCTCCGCGCTCCGCGCGACCGGTTCAGTCGTTGAAGTCCTGCCGGAGCCGGTCGCGTGGAACGCGGAGGCGACGGTAAGCTAGTGGATCCGGAGCCAGCCGCGTGAAACGCGAAGGCGACGGTAAAGCTAGTTGATCTCGGCGCTGCCTTCGGATTTGGCAGTGACGCCTTCCGGAGTTTGCAACCCTTCCCCGCAGAACGGACAGAAGAACACCGGATGATCGAGCATACCCGGGCCGTCTTCGTCGTCTTCGACAAGACCGATAGCCATGTACAAGACGCCATCGTCGCCAACGCCGAACAGCGGGTCGAAGTCTTCGCCGCTCAGCGCGTCCTTCAAACCCTCGCAGCAGTTGCCGAACGAGTGCTCGGGCATACCAATCGCAATCTCGTCGTCAGCGGCCATGATCTGCCTTCCTCAACGTTTGACCGCATCCGGTCTTGGCAACCTGCATTAGGCGGCTTCAGCGAGCTTCTCAGCTTTAGCGACAGCTTCTTCGATCGAGCCGACCATGTAGAACGCCGGTTCCGGCAAGTGGTCGTAGTCGCCGTTGCAGAGGCCCTTGAAGCCCTTGATGGTGTCGGCGAGCGGCACCTGCTTACCGGGTGAGCCAGTGAACACTTCAGCCACCGAGAACGGCTGCGACATGAAACGTTCAATCTTACGGGCGCGTGCCACAGTGATCTTGTCGTCTTCCGAAAGCTCGTCCATGCCGAGAATGGCGATGATGTCCTGCAACGACTTGTACTTCTGCAAGATCGACTGGACCTGACGGGCGACGGCGTAGTGTTCTTCGCCAACGATGCGCGGGTCCATCATGCGCGACGTCGAATCGAGCGGGTCGACCGCCGGATAAATGCCCTTTTCAGCAATCGAACGTGACAGCGTCGTGGTTGCATCCAAATGCGCGAACGAAGTTGCCGGTGCCGGGTCGGTCAAGTCGTCGGCCGGAACGTAAATGGCCTGCACCGAGGTGATCGAACCCTTGGTCGTCGTCGTGATGCGTTCCTGCAGAGCGCCCATGTCGGTGGCGAGCGTCGGCTGATAACCGACCGCCGAAGGAATACGGCCCAACAGCGCCGACACTTCCGAACCGGCCTGCGTGAAGCGGAAAATGTTGTCGACGAAGAACAACACGTCCTGGCCCTTGTCGCGGAAATCTTCTGCAACCGTCAGACCTGTCAATGCCACGCGCATACGTGCGCCTGGCGGCTCGTTCATCTGGCCGAATACCAGGGCGCACTTCGAGCCCTTGGTCGAGCCGTTGTTCTTCTTCGGGTCGACGTTGACCTTTGACTCGATCATTTCGTGATAAAGGTCGTTGCCTTCACGCGTGCGCTCGCCGACGCCCGCAAACACCGAGTAACCACCGTGTACCTTGGCGATGTTGTTGATCAATTCCATGATCAAAACCGTCTTACCGACGCCGGCGCCGCCGAACAGGCCGATCTTGCCGCCCTTGGCGTAGGGCGCCAACAAGTCAACGACCTTGATGCCGGTCACCAAAATTTGCGCTTCCGAAGCTTGCTCGGCGAAAGAGGGCGCGGGCTGGTGGATGGCACGCAGACCTGGCGACTTGACGGGGCCAGCTTCAACGATCGGCTCGCCGATCACGTTGATGATGCGGCCGAGGCATTCTTCTCCGACTGGAACCATGATCGGTTGGCCAGTGTCGGTGACGGTCTGGCCGCGGACCAGGCCTTCGGACGAGTCCATGGCGATGGTGCGAACGGTGTTTTCACCCAAATGCTGCGCCACTTCGAGCACCAGCCGGTTGCTGCCGTTCATGGTCTCGAGCGCGTTCAGAATTTCTGGGAGATGGCCGTCGAACTGCACGTCGATGACGGCGCCTGTGACCTGACGAATCTTACCAACTTTGCTAGCCATTGCTTCAGTTCCTCGTTCTGACCCTATGTTGGACACGACCAAATGGCCAACGTCCAAAGTGTTTCATGCGCCTGGGCGCCAGAGCTATGCTCTCTCGCCAATTCTAAAATCCAAGCCTCAGCCTAACGGCACTTCCAATTGCCGTTCGATGTGGGAGATCCTCTCGTCTACGCGATCCATCCGCTTATGAAGCGAGCCGAACATCACGTGGAAGTGGCCCATCGAAACGGTCAATTGCCCAATGTTTGCTTCAACCGACGACAGCCTTGATTTCACCTCACCAATTTCACCCTCAATGCCCGCCACGTGAGACCGGATCCTCTTCAAGTGCTCAAGCACCAGATTTTCAGTCTCTTCTGTCATGACAGCAACCTTTAGTGACCTAACAAACTTCTTGCTCGCTTCTGTTGGGTTACGCGCTCACGCGCTAACCCAACCTACAATTCGCCTACAGCGCTTCTGCGCCCGAGATGATTTCGATGAGTTCTCTAGTGATATTGGCCTGACGCTGACGGTTGTATTTGATGGTCAGCTTGTTGATCATTTCACCGGCGTTGCGGGTCGCGTTGTCCATAGCGCTCATGCGGGCGCCCTGTTCGGAGGCAGCGTTTTCAAGCATTCCGCGGAACACCTGGGTCGAGATGTTGCGTTTCAGCAGTGATCCGAGAATGGCGTCTTCATCCGGCTCATATTCATAGCTGGCCTGCGCAGCGCCCTTGGCATCCGTGCCCGCTGCTGCCGCTTCCGGCAACTTGGCTGGGATCAACTGCAGCGCGGTCGGCTTCTGGGCGATGACCGACTTGAACTCCGAGAAGTACAGCGTTGCGACGTCGAAATCGCCGGCATTGAACATGGCCAGCATCTTGTTGCCGATCGACTCCGCGTGGCTGTACTTAGCAACCTTCGCGAGGTCGACGCGCTCGATGATGTTCTTTGCGTAGTCGCGGCGCAGGTTGTCAGCGCCTTTGCGGCCAACGGTCATGATTTTAACTGTCTTGCCGGCAGCGATCAACTTGTTCGCGTCGGCTCGCGCCAACTTGGCAATGTTCGAATTGAAACCACCGCACAGTCCGCGTTCGGCCGTCATCACGACCAACAGGTGGGTCTGGTCCTTGCCGTTCCCAACCAGCAGTGGCGAGGCACCTTCTTTGTTGGCTCGACTGCCGAGATTGACAAGCATCGCATCCATACGCTGAGCATAGGGACGTGCTGCTTGGGCTGCTTCCTGTGCCCGGCGCAGCTTGGCAGCCGAAACCATCTGCATGGCCTTGGTGATCTTGCGCGTCGCCTTAACGGAGGCGATGCGGTTTCGGAGATCTTTTAAACTCGGCATCCGAGCGTTCCCATCTTCATTGTCCTTCGCCTCCGCGTTTCACGCGACCGGCTCAGTCGAGTCTAAATTAGGCGGCGAAGCTCTTGGTGAACTTGTCTAGGAAACCAGCCATCGACTTTTCGACGTCCGGCGTCATGGCCTTCTCTGCTGCAATCGAGGCCAGCATGGTCTTCTCATCGCGCAGTCCCGACAGCAGGCTCTGCTCGAACTTGCCAACGGCCGAGACCGGCAGGCCATCGAGATAGCCGCGCGTTCCAGCAAAGATCA
>JANNFX010000114.1:0-16321 GCA_031380225.1 Hyphomicrobium sp. | reverse complement strand
CTTCAACAAATTCTGCACCGAATGAAAACATGGTTCGATCAGGCAGTGCTCCACCGGCTAAACCTAGCTGGCCAATTTGCAGAGCGGCCGCTGATCCTTTTGGCAGAACGTCTGGTTCGTATTCTGCGTACTCTTCTATGGATCCGGCCCCTAGCGCTTTGAATGCGCTAGCAGGGTTAGTGGCAGCACTACCATTGGGGTACAGTTTGCGTTTTATTGCGTCGCAGGCTTTGGCAACCGCCGCCCCGACACTCGCTGTGGTTACCGAGCCGCCCGCTACTGGACCAGCTGGCAAGTTGCTATCGCCAAGTTCTACTGAAATCTTGTCCATCGGAATATTCAACATCTCTGATACGAGTTGCGCAAGAACTGTGTAAGCGCCTGTTCCGACATCGTGAACCCCCGACTGAACCTTCGCAGCTCCACTCGCGGTCAACGTTACCCGCGCAGTGGCTGGCGCCATTTGGGTTGGATACGTCGCCGTCGCGCAGCCCCAGCCTATCAGCCAATCTCCGTCGCGCATCGAGCCCGGCGCTGGCGTTCGCTTAGACCATCCAAAAGCTTTCGATGCCGCGTCGTAGCACTCCATCAGAGAGTGGCTGGTATAGGGCGCTCCATTGGCTGGATTTACTTTCGTGTCATTGATACGACGCAGCTCAACGGGATCCATTTTCAGGGCAACAGCGAGTTCGTCCATCGCACTTTCAAGTGCAAAGAAATATGGCACTTCTGCCGGCGCACGCATGAAGCCAGGTGTGTTTCGGTCTGCGCGTACTGCGTAAACTTTTGTCTTGATTGCTTCTGCTGAATACATCGCGGTCGAGGCATGCGTGCCGCCGTTGATATAGTCGTCGAGACGCGATGTTTGTTCCCAGGCTTCGTGGCTGTATGCGAGCAGCTTTCCTTCGGGCGTCGCACTAAGTATGAGCTTATGTTTGGTCTCCGCGCGGTATGTGGCAATCGTGAAACCCTGCTCACGTGTCGCAACTAATTTGACAGCGCGGCCGAGCTTTCGTGCAGCCCGCGCAACCAAAGATGTGCGGTGGGTCAGGCCGCCCTTTGAACCAAATGCGCCGCCGACAAATGGACAAACGACGTGAACTTGCTCGGGTTTGATGCCAATTTGGCGGGCGAGCCCAAATTTCATACCGGTGACCCATTGACTGGGTTCATAGACGGTCAATCGGTCAGCCGACCACTGACACGTGGTCGTGAATAATTCGATGGGGTTGTGAACTTGCGACGCGGTTTCGTACTCCGCTTCAATTTTCAAAGCTGATCGAGCAATTGCATCATCAAGATCGCCTTTCACGACGTCCTTATACCGGGGCGAAACGTCGGCGGCCAAAACAGTTTCGACACCTGCGGACGAAAGGGAGGGGGAGGGCTTCGCGACGTCATAAGTCACGTTGACTGCAAAGGCGGCCTCGCGAGCGATTTCGTAGGTTTCTGCAACGACCATGCCGATGATCTGACCATCGTGATAAATATCTGGCCCCGCAAGCGCCGGCTGTTTGGTGCCGGATTCACCGCCCGCGCCAAAAAAGGCAAACGGGCCGGCAGGCGCCATGTTTTCGTGAGTATAGACGGCCAAGACACCGGGAATGGATTCCGCAAGTGTCGCATCCAATCTGGTCATTCGGCCTTTGGCAATTGCGCTCGTAACAAGGACCGCATACGCCGGTTTCGGAACTGGCATGTCAGACGCGTAGAGTGCCGTGCCCGTTACCTTCAGCCTGCCGTCTATCCTTGGCTCGGGGCGTCCCATGTTGGCCTTAGGATCAAGTGCAGCGACGGTCATAATCTAAATCTCCAACGCTTTGGCTGCCAATAGAGCGCGAGCAACAGTTTGCGCACCTAGAACTGGTTTGTATGAATTGTGTTGATGTGTCTTAGCGTCCGCAAACGCTGCTTCGCCAGCTGCTTTTGCGCTACCATCGTTGAGCACTTTACCTTTCAGGAATGCTTCGGCCTCATTGGCACGCCAAGGTACAGTCGCGACTCCACCTAAGCCAATCCGCGCCTCGCGAACTTGGTCGCCGTCCATATCGAGAGCCACTGCAACGGATGCGAGAGCATAGGCATAAGAGTCACGGTCTCGAATCTTCAAATACATGGAACGCCGAAACCATGGCAAACTTGGCAGGACAAATGCAGCAATTAACTCGTCTCGCCGTAGTGTCGTTTCTGCGGCTGGAGCATCACCAGGACGGACATGCAGTTCAGAAAACGCAATCGTTCTTACGCCACGGCTCCCAATAATCTCAACCCGTGCATCTAAGGCCATAAGTGCTTGTGCGAAGTCTCCTCCGTAGGTGGCGATACATTTTTCAGATCCACCAAGCACGGCATGCATCCGATTACTGCCTTCGAGAGCCGCGCATCCGGACTCTGAAATTCGCTTATTACAATTGGGGACAGTGTGATCGCGAAAATAGCCGCAACGCGTGCGCTGGAGTACATTGCCACCCAACGAAGCCATATTGCGGATTTGCGCAGAAGCCGCCAGCATCAAGGACTGTGCAACAACGGGATAGCCGGATTGAATCACACTGTGCCGGGCGGCTTCTGCCATCCGCACCATAGCCCCAATCCGCAGACCCGAACTCACTTTTTCAATTTGATCGGACAAAGCAGCATTGATATCGATCAGGCGCTCGGGCCGCATCACGTTGAGCTTCATCAAATCAAGTAGCGTTGTGCCACCAGCGATTGGGCTCGTTGAAACGTCAGCTCCGTCTGCTAATCGTTTTGTCGCGTCGGACGGGCTATTCGATCGGCTAAACACGAACGGTTGCATGCCTATGATCCCATCTTAACTTTTGCCTGCATGATGGCAGTAACAATATTGGGGTACGCAGCGCATCGGCAGATGTTACCGCTCATCAGCTCTCTAATTTCCGGTTCTGAAAGTTTGGGATTTTCATTTATCAATGCGACGGCCGACATAATTTGGCCGGGGGTGCAATATCCGCACTGGAACGCATCGTGATCAATGAACGCCTGCTGCATTGGATGGAGCGGACCGTCCGCATCGGACAACCCTTCAATTGTTGTCACGGAACGGCCAGCCGTCATCGCGGCGAGCGTCAAACACGATAGAACCCTTTTGCCATCGACATGTACGGTGCAAGCACCACATTGCCCATGGTCACAGCCTTTCTTGGTACCCGTTAACCCAACATACTCACGCAACGCATCAAGTAGCGTCGTACGCGCATCAGCAGTGACTGTTACGTTTTTGCCGTTCACAACAAGTGTCGTAGTGTGAAGTTCCCGGCCGGTCGCGGCTTTATCGGCACTCGACGCGCTTTGAGACGATGCTTTGAGCATCAGTGGAGCCGCTGCTGTCGCGGCGGCGACGGTCAGAAATTGACGGCGTTGGACGGATACAGGACGAACTATGCCATCACCCGCCATGGTCGCCGCCTTTTGTTCAGTATCGCTCGATACTAATGTTGTCAGTTGAGGTCGTGTTGAGTTTGATAAACTCTTGACCTGTTTGTTTGGTTCCCGCACCTTTGACATAGGGATCTGGCCCAGGCTTCAGGACTACGATCTAAAATCGAATCGCCTTGCAGAGGCTCATACGGTTACGTGGTCGAGCGTCAAAAAATTTCGCATTGATGGGCCAGCCAGCGTTTATTTTCCCGCTTCCTCAAACAAGTCTGCGTCCGGATCGCGATTGCCCTTTGCCCAATTGCTTACAACTTGGGCAGCAATCATGCTGAATGTGATGCCGTTCCCGCCGCACCCGAGCACAGTCATGCAGTTTGCTAACCCTTTAACGCCCTGAATAATTGGCATTCCGGTTGGGCTGACCGCAAAAGCGCCGCTCCATGCATAATCGGCGCGAAGGTTCCGGCCTGGAAGCAACATGTTCAGTTTGGCCATAATCGCTTTGGCTTTATTTGGAATTGCGGCGTCGCGCCGATCCGGTGCACGCAATTTTGAATCTTCTCCACCTGCAACGATCCTGCCATCAGTCGTTGTTCGAACGTAGAGATAGGGGTCTGATGCTTCCCAAATGAGACAGCGCGATGGCCAGAGCAATTCGGGCGGGAGCTGCTGTGTCGCGACAGCCCAAGACGAAGTGATATCGAAGCGCGCTTTTGGCAAGGATTTGATCGTTTCGTACCCTGTCGCGAAGACTACTTTCTTGCAGGTTATCGTCCCACCGGTTTTTGTGACCAGCTGGACCCCATTGTTATGAGACATCGCACTCGCAACTTCATGCGGAGAATAAATGCGGCTTCCGTATCTTTGCGCGGCCAGCAATGCTCCTGAAGTTAATTTAGAAGGATTGAGTTCTGCTGCACCTTCTGACAAAATAGCGCCTGTGCGCTCGATACCGAATTCGCGCTGCAAGGTATCGGCGTCAAGGAAGTGTGATGGCAGACTGACTCGCTGACGAGCCAGTGATTCGAGCTTTAATCCACGCGACCCGGCCACATTTCCAGCAAGGTAAAGCGCATTCCGGCTGCGCCAATCACAAGTAATCCGATTAGTGATTGTAAATGACTTTAAATCAGCAACCGCTTTCAATGATCGTCGATATGTACGCACTGCTTTCATGGAGCCAATTTTTTCTGACAGTTCACGTAACGGCGTATCCAGTTCAAATTGGATCATGGCGGTGCTCGCCGCTGTGCTGCCTGAGCCCGGTTTGCGCCGGTCAATCACGACGACGTCGAAGCCGGCACGGCTTAAAGTTAATGCAATGAGTGCGCCGCTGACGCCGCCGCCCACAACCGCAATTTCGCATGACTCAAATGTCAATCGCGATTTTGTTCGAAGCCGTGGCCCACGGTCATCGTCCCACAACGGACGTCCACCGCGCAGATCCTTCTTTGCCGTCAACATGCGTTGGCACCATCAAAGTTGAAGACCGAAATTGGATAAACGGCTGAAGGATTGTGAGACGCGACGGGTCCATGACGGCTGGATCTGTTCATCCATCAAAATGCCGCCCGCACCGTTAGGTTCCATACATTCTTAGTGAAGCAAACTCTTCGCCATACGCTGTGTTGGGAACTTAACTTGAATTATCGGAAAATGCTTTCAGCGCTAGAGCTTTTATGATGTTGATCGCAACCAACGGGTTGAGCTTCGCTCAGTCGTCTGGTGCTTCGCCCGCAGATCCAGTTAACGCGCGAAATCAACAGATGGCACCGGGCAATATTTAACCCAGCGACTTACCGGCATCGCAGCGCGTTCCCTGATCATTCACGAGGGTGGCGATCGCTATTCCGATACGCCGGAACATAGTGGCGGTAAGGGCCGTATCGTGTCTGGTGTCATTGTACAGATGTGAGGCGATTTGCCAAGAAGGGCCTCGGCCAAGTGAGCGATAAGTTTTTTCAACGGCGCATTATTTATGCCGCCGACTAGGTTTTTGGCTGTGTCCACGCTGTGAATCAATGCCTCGATCTCTGACACTTTCAAGGTACACAAGTGTCGAGACCATAACTAAAAACGGTGACATTGCTAAAAGCACGTACAGCATTGAACACCTGAATTATGTTGTTGACGCCAAGTGTGATAACAACGTTTGACGTCAGCAATTGTTTCGTGTTTTTTCAATTATTGCTATCGCCTGATTCACTTCATCGAGTTTTGCCGGTTCGCCGCCGCCCATTCCTTCGCTTTCTGCAATCTGCAATGCAATTTCGTCCGCTTTCCATTGTTTGAGAATAGACCCTTTGTCCGCATTCGACAGCTCTGACTGCGTGAGGATATCTATTGGGTGCTCAAAGACAGTGCTAGGGCTCACCTTCGCAGCGTCTAAGAGGGTGCAAGGGACGCTTTTGTCCTCACTAATTTTACTGTCGAGAGCCATTTTTAACTTGCTCAAATTTTTGCGAATGTTTGTGCTGGCTGACACGTCGATCTCTGAATGTAGTAATTTGGATGAGCCGCAACCCAATTGGCGCCCTCTACTTGCGATGCGATCAAGCATGCAATGGGATGAGTGCCAGGTTGCAATGGCATAGGGGAAAGCTCCCGGCAGTTGGCTCCTTCGACGACGGAGCACACGACAAAAATGAGTTCGAGCATCGTTGACCTCCTTCAAAATGCTGCGGGTACAATCCGCAATCTCAATCAATCAACGACGCATGTCCTCTGCAGGTTCCCGGAAGCCGGCACCTACTGATTAATTTCTGCATGGGTAGTGCATGTTCGCCTGGTTCATTGGAACCATTGTGCCTCCCTATAGTTTACCAATAGAGTTCCCCTGTCTAAGGAGACGAGCGCAGCTAACCTCAAACATCACGGGGCAACAAGGAAAGCCTCTAGATCAAAGCGATAATCGCTTCTAGCGTGTCGGCTTCAACTGCCGGTTTGTCCCAACGAATGCGGTGAATACGCGGGAAGCGCATGGCGACGCCGGATTTGTGGCGGTTCGAGTTCTGCACTGCGTCAAAGGCCACTTCAAACACCAGTTTTTGAGCGACCGCCCGGACTGGACCAAAACTTTCGGTAGTGTTGGCGCGAATGAATGTGTCGAGTTGCTTCAATTCCACATCCGTGAAGCCAGAATAAGCTTTGCCGACAGGCACCAGCGAGCGTGTGCCATCGTCACCGGTTTTCCAAGCTCCGAACGTGTAATCCGAATAGAATGATGACCGCTTGCCTGAGCCTCGCTGAGCATACATCAAGACGCAGTCAACGGTCAGGGCAGCGCGCTTCCACTTATACCAATGGCCTTTTGGGCGGCCAGCAAGATACGGGCTCGACCAACGCTTGAGCATCAGGCCTTCAATGGCCCCATCACGTGTCCCTGACCAGATGTCTTTCAGGTGCGTTAGATCACGAAACGCAATAAGCGCGCTCAAATCTGTGCGCGGTGGTTTTGACTTGCTGTGCCACGACTCGAGCCGCTCTCGACGGTCTCGAAATGGGAGGTTGCGCAAGTCCGCGCTGGTTTCGAATAGCAGATCATACAAGCGCAGATGCACGGGAAAATCGCGCATCATTTTTGAGGTTACGGTTTTGCGGTTTAGGCGTTGTTGCAAGTCATTGAAGGGCTGCACGCTACCGTCACGGACCACGAGGAGTTCGCCGTCTGCCACCGCATCCAAATGCCCCAGTGCGCCGGTCAAATCGGGAAAGCTCGATGAGATATCATCGCCAGTCCGCGAATACAGTCGAACGTCACTGCCTTGCATGACCGCTTGCACGCGAATGCCGTCCCACTTCCATTCGGCGGCGATTTCATCGGCCGAAAGTTCGGCCCAGTCGCGGTCTTCAATCGGATTGGCTAGCATCATAGGCCTGAATACAGGTTTTCCGGCTGGATCGGGACGTGGGCCGCGACCTTCAAGCCAAGCAAACAGGCTGACATACGGCTGTGTCAGGGAATGCCAGACTTCCTCAATTTCGCTGACAGCCTTGCCAGACATCTCTGCCAAAGCAGTTTTTGTGAGCCGTGCTGATACGCCGACACGGGGGGCGCCGCTGATCAGTTTCAGGAATGCCCAGCGTTCCCGCACAGTCATGACATCAAGGAGCGAACCGATTTCACGAGACAGCGCGGCGGTGCCTTGGGCCGCTTTGATGCGATCGACAATCACGCAAAGTGCAGGTGGTGGCGCATTCGTTTGCTGATCCGGCCATAACAACGCGGCAGTCTCTGCCGTATCCCCCACATAATCGCGCGAAAGTTTATACAAAACGGGATCGATTTTATCGGCCATCAACCCGGACAATACGCGCCGGATAGGAACCGAAACATCAAGCCCATCGCTCAATGCTGCCAACGCCCAACCGCGATCCGGATCAGGCGTTGCGCGAAAATAGTCAGACATCAAACGCAGTTTTGCGGTGCGGCTTTGCGACGTCGATAAGCTATCGAGGAGGTGCGCAAATGAGCGCATCGTCTACTCCGCCTCGTCTTCGTAGCCAACAAGAGATAGCGCGCGAGCCCGCCGTCCCATGCTCGCAAGTTGATGGACTAGTGCGTCTTCGCGGCCATGCGTAACCCACACGTCTTCGGCGCCGGTCTCAACTATTGTTGCCAGCAGTTCGGGCCAATCGGCGTGGTCCGAAACAACCAAAGGTAACTCGACGCCGCGCTGTCGCGCGCGGCCGCGGACCCGCATCCAACCCGATGCGAACACTGTTAAGGGATCGGGAAACCGTGCCGACCAGCGATCTTTAAGTGAAGTTGGCGGACACATCACGAGCGCACCACCAAGGGTTTTTCCATCAACGGCTGTTGCGGGGCGCACGTCGCCAAGTTCGACGCCGAGTGATTGATACAACTCGCACAGCCTGACCATTGCGCCATGCAAATAGATCGGTGCATCGTAACCGTGATTACGGATCAACTTGATCATGCGTTGGCATTTTCCAAGGCCATAAACGCCTAAGAGATGCGCGCGATCCGGGTGGCGAGCGACGGATTGAATGAGCCGCAACGCTTCTTGTTCAGCCGGTTCATGCCGGAACACTGGCAATGCGAATGTTGCTTCGGTCACGAACACATCGCAGGTGACAACTTCATAGCTTTCGCAGGTCGGATCGCCGCTACGTTTATAGTCGCCGGATATCACAGCGCGTGTTCCGTTCCATTCTAGAGTGACTTGTGCCGAGCCCAAGATGTGACCGGCCGCCGTTAACCGCACGGTGACGCCGTTGATCATGGTCTGGCGGCCATAGGCGCTCGATTCGAAGCGCCCGGCGCAGCCGGTGCCATAGCGCACCTTCATAATCGCGATCGTTTCGGGCGTCGCCAGAACTGAGTTGTGCCCGCTGCGTGCGTGATCCGAATGACCATGCGTAATCACGGCCCGGTCCACCGGCCGCGGTGGATCCAAGTAAAAATCGCCAGGCATGCAATAGAGCCCGGCAGGGGTTGGATAGAGCCAGCTTTCAACAGACGCCATAGTTTCTTGCCACTCAACAATCGCTGGCATTATAGCACATCAAAACTCTTGTTAGAGCCGATTCCATAAAGCAACTCATGGCAGTCAGGATGCGCGCTGATATGGCAATCCATCCAAACGCAGTGAGCATACAGGATCGTCTGGGCAGCAATTCTAAACGTTACTGGCCGGATCTCGCTCCGCGTCATCACCGCCTGTGCTTCGATAAAGCTGCTGCAACTACGCTTATATCAGATCCGTCCATACTATCTATTTCCCATAACTAAACCCTCGACTTGCACCGGTGCAGGATTTCGCAGACGATCCATACCTTCTGACTTTCATCGCGGAGCCATTTCGATGCGCGCATCGCTCTTAGTTTTTACCCTAATCTTGGCCCCGGTTGCGTTGCTCGCCACACCACTCAATGCCCAAGACCCGAGCCTTGCGGAAAAAACAGCCGAGGCGCTGATGCGGCAGGTTTGCAAAAACCCGGACATGCAAAAGGCCGGGCTCGACAAGATTGAAGCCGATAGCGGCAAGCGCGAGCGAGAGATTACAGAGTGGGATATGCTCATGGAATGCGGCCGCATCGACCTGCCGTCCAAACCTGTTAATGACACGGCCGATCCGGCGCCGGACGCAACACATACCGATTGGATTTATGACGCCCGCTACAGCCCCGACGGCCGGAGCATTCTGAGCGCCAGCCGCGATGGCTCGATAAGAGTGTGGGACGCGGCATCCGGCAAACCGGTTCTCAAAGTCATTGTGCCACCCATAAAGCCGTTGGCCGGAGAACCTGATCCCGTCTATGTGCGCTTGGCGATTTTCATCGGAGACGGCAGCAGGATCGCCATTGCGAGCGACAAACATCCGGTGCGCATCGTTGAAACGGCGACCGGCAAAACCATCACCGACATTCCCTTCGCGACCATAATGCCCGACGAGACGTTTCCGCCCAAAATGGCCTCGACATCGAAGGGATTGCTGTTTCTGGCCGGTGCTGCCGATGAGGTGCTGGCCATTGACTCGGCAACAAATGCCGTGCGCTACAAGTTGCCCGGACATAAGCCGAATGCAACGGCAGTCGCGGTGTCGGAGGCGGCTGGCCTTGTCGCAACTGGAGCTGAGGGCGATGGCAAGTTTACGATTGTCCGTTTGTGGAAGCTCGAAACGGGTGCGAAAGTGGTCGAGTTTAAGCACAATGGCTCCGGCCGGCCCGACGCAATCGCGTTTTCAAGTGACGGGGCGCAGATGGCGGTGGCTTACGACGGTATCGTGGTTATATACGCGGTAGCTGACAAGCGCGAAGTACAAACCATCATCGTCCACCCGATGTTCAGCGTCTTCGATGTGGCGTTTACCGCCGATGGCAAGGGGCTGATCAGTTGCCAGCGAAATCCCGTCTTATGGGACATCGCAACCGCCCAAATCGTGCGCCAGTTCGGGCCGTTTGGCGATCTGTGCCACGCCGTCGATGTCAGCCCGGATGGCAAATTTGCGGTCACAGGGTCGATGGGATCAGACGTGCGAGTCTGGGAAATTTCCACCGGCACCTTTGACCGCCGCATTGGAACGGACGTGCATCCACCTCGGTGAAAGCACACGCCTCAATGCCGTGGCCCCGAGCGGCCGAAGTATTGGTCGATTTCTTCGTCGATGCGTTGCGTCGCTTCGCGCCAGTCGCCGGCGCACGGCGCATGTTGCGGGCCGATGCTGACGGGTGTCGCATCAAGCGGGGGCTGGTGGATGACTGGGATCGGATCGCTGACAGTGTGGCCAGTGGGCAGCGCGCATAACCGGTTGGCGAGATGTTGCAGTTCACCGAAGATCGCCTCGCGCCTGGCTTCATGCATCAGGGTCACCGAGCGCACCTCCTCAAGCATGCGCTCATCGGCGCGGCGGATGGCGTTGGCCAGTCGCTCAACCGCATCAAGTTCGGTTGCCGAATTCTCCGTCAGCCGGTCGAGAACATCGCCGATGTTTTTTGGATGTGTGGTCATTGTCTATCCTCGCGATCGAGCCCCGCCGCGACCGATCATGATTCCCGTGGCAGAAAATTGTTGGACTCAGAGCCGTGACAAGGTTGGCGCCGCTCCTAGAGCACCTTCCGGTGCGAACAGAACCGGCTCCATTTGAGCCGGAAGGACTCGAGTGCCGGTAGGCACACTGCGGAAGCAAAAAGCCCACGCTATTGCATTGGCGATGTGATGTTCGGCGCCCACCAGCAACTTGGCAAGGTCTTAACGACAAACGCCTCCCCATTTCTGGAGAGGCGTTTGAAACGTCGCAAAACTAGCCTGGCTTAGCCGTCGCCATCATTCCCGCCGCCGCTATCGTCGCTGCCGCCGCCGTCATCGTTACCGCCGCTGCTATCGTCGCTGCCACCGCCGTCATCATTCCCGCCACTGCTGTCGTCGCTTCCGCCGCCGTCGTCGGTCGCACCAGGGTCATCGGCCGCGGGACCGTCATCGCTGGCGCCAGCGTCGTCACTGGCACTGTTGTCGTCGTTGCCACCACTATTGTCGTCGCTGGCGGCATCATCACTGGCGGCGCTGTCATCGGCAGCATTGTCGTTGGCGTTGTAGGAGTCGTCGGCGGCGCCGTCGTCCTTATCGTTGTTGGCGCCAGCTTCCGTATCACCGGCCGTATCCTCCGCTGAGCCGTCGTCGAGGTCAGCCGATGCATCGTGCTCGACTTCTTCGTAGGTCACCTCTTCGCTCTCTGAATAGCTGACAAAAGAATATTCTTCAGTCGAAGAGATTTCCGTCGACGAGATCAAGGTGTAGGATTCATAGACACTCTCGCGAATGATGTAGCCAAATTCGTAGGTGACATCGACAAAATGGCGCGGACCGGAGCCACGCTTCTTGGGCGTTACGCCAGACGCGGGCTTCAACAGCTTCAATCCGATGATCTCAGCGCTGTAGCCATCAATAGCTAGAATGGCCGACGACCCGCCTTTCCCAACTTTAACGAAGTAAACTTGGGCCTTGCGGCGCACGCCATTGACCTTGAAACCCTTCTTGGACAAGGAGGTCACGACATAACTGGCCGAACGGATTTTATGCTTGGTCGACTTGACCACCGCTTCAGCCGCAGCCGGTGCAACTGAAAAAACGGAAAGGCTTCCAGCGCTCATAACAGCGAGGACTGCAAAGGTACTTGCCGCAGTGCGGAGCAGAGCACTGCCGCTTCTAAATCTGTTTGAGATCATTGGAAATCCTAATGAGACTTATATCGACCCTGACAGTCACGGCCTAGTCGCTGGGCGTAAACTCTGTCCCGCCGCAGTCAAGCGCGCGAGCCGTAGTCCACCAACAAAGTTGTTGAGTGTTGCTGTTGAAACTTGGAGAACGTAATCTTTGCTGTGGGTTGATGGGCTTGAAGCTGAAGTAGCAACCGCTCGCGAAACTATGTGAGCAAGATCGATCACAGTGATGATGCAGGCCCGCACCCGCGCAGTCCTGGACTTAAGCAATGATATCCGGCGTCAGACGGTCTTCGAGTGCGGTGATCTGGTCTTTCAACGTCAGCTTGCGTTTTTTGAGACGGCGAATCAGCAATTGATCAGCCGAGTTGCTGACTTCCAAGGCTACGATCTCAGCGTCGAGGTCGCGATGCTCGGCCCGGAGTTTAACCAGCTCCTCGCGTAAATCCCTCTCATCCCGCCGCTGCATTCTGCCGATATCCGAACGTTAACAAGCCCGCTGCCTGCCCCGGCAGCCGCTAAATTCAAATTGGGGGCACAATCGGGGGCGTTATGCGCGTATTTGTTGACCCATGCAAGCAACTGAGCCCCCGCGGGCAGCTAAAAACCACAGCATTTTGGGGGGTTAGCTGGCTTAAGCTGAAGCTTAGTAGAACATTAAGCCGCGATTTAAGGTTCAGTTATCTCTGGCGCGGTTCGAAATAGACAAGGCCGGAAAACTCTGTCACCATGGCTCCGTCATCAACCGTCACACGGAGGTTAGAATGGCGTTATCGTCTCACCTGCAAGAATTGTCTGAAAAGCATCGGCACCTTGAGCGCCGCATTAAAGAGGAGATGTCACGACCGGGTTCGACAGATGAAGATATCGCCCGGCTGAAACGTGAAAAGTTGAAGCTCAAAGATCAAATCGCACTCTTGTCGTCGTCCCAGACACGGCATTAGACACCAGGCCGGCCCGGCAACGGGGCTGGCTTTTTTTGTATCCGGTGGGGGGAGTGCTGCAATCAGCCAGCGCAGCCCACCGGGTCATTCGTCAACACCGCTCACACAAAACACGGCATTGATTTGGTGCATGGCCAGCGGCTGAGGCTTGACCAGCCGGATTTGCTGGGTCAAGTCATTGCCCTATGAACGTTCTCCTCATTGGCTCGGGCGGCCGCGAGCATGCGCTCTCCTACGCTCTCTCAAAATCAGCCAAGCTTGATAAGCTCTATTGTGCGCCTGGAAATCCCGGGATCGCAGAGTTTGCGAAGTGCGTGGCGCTTGATAGCGCCAACGCCGCTGAGGTCATCGCGTTTTGCGACAAGAAAGACATCGGCTTGGTCGTCGTCGGACCGGAAGGGCCGCTCGTTGCCGGATTGACCGACGCATTGGCCGCTGCTGGCATCCGCCAATTCGGGCCGTCTTCGCGAGCAGCTCAACTCGAAGGCTCAAAAGGGTTCACCAAAGACCTATGCCGTGCGCACAATATTCCAACCGCCGCCTATGGGCGCTTCACAGATGCTGCCGCTGCCAAAGCTTATCTCACGGATCATGCGCTGCCTGTCGTAGTCAAAGCTGACGGCTTGGCGGCCGGCAAAGGCGTTATCATCGCCACCTCCAAGGCCGAAGCCGAAGCCGCCGTTGACGCCTGCTTCGGTGGCGCATTTGGCCAGGCCGGCGCCGAGGTTGTGATCGAAGAATTTCTCGAAGGTGAGGAAGCTAGTTTCTTCGCGCTCTGTGACGGCACGCATGTGCTGTCGCTGGGCTCTGCCCAAGATCATAAGCGCGTTGGTAACGGCGATACCGGACCTAATACCGGCGGCATGGGGGCCTATTCGCCGGCCCCGGTCATGACAGCGGCACTAGAGAAACAAGTGTTAAAAGAAATCATCACGCCGACCGTCGCCGCCATGGCGACGCGCGGCACGCCGTTCAAAGGCGTGCTGTTTGCCGGGCTGATGATCACTGAAAGCGGCCCGAAATTGATCGAGTACAACGTCCGCTTTGGTGATCCGGAAACGCAAGTGCTGATGATGCGGCTGAAGTCAGATCTATTGGAGTTGATGCTGGCCACGTCAAAAGGCAAGCTGCATGAAGCCAAAGTCAAGTGGCGCGATGAAGCGGCGTTGACGGTCGTGATGGCCGCCGATGGTTATCCCGGCACGCCCACCAAAGGCACCGAAATCCGCGGGCTAAACAAAGCCGGAAAAATGGAAGACGTGCGCGTCTTCCATGCTGGCACTAAGTTAGACGGCGACACGTTGGTTGCCGATGGCGGACGGGTGTTGGCCGTCACAGCGCGCGGCAAGACGGTCGCTGAAGCGCAGGCGCGCGCCTATGAGGCTGTTGCTAAGATCGATTGGCCCGGCGGGTTCTATCGCACCGACATCGGCTGGCGTGCCATCGGCCGTTCTGATAGCGAGCCAACATAAATCAGTATTACACTGCGTATTTTTCCAGCGCCTTGATGGCCCCAACCGCGCCAGTGATCATGGCCGCCACCGCGATGAACGATCCGAGGCTCAAGGTCGAAATCCCGCTGACGCCTTGGCCGATACTGCAACCGAGCGCCATCACGCCGCCAATTCCCATCAATGCGGCGCCACCCAAGTGACGTGCTGTGTCAGCGCGACCGGCAAATGTGATGATTTTGAAGCGGCCCTGGAACCAGGCGATGATGGCGGCGCCAATCGCGGTTCCAAATACCGAAGTGACAGCAAAGCCCGGTAGCCCGATAGCCGTCGAACGCGACAGCCAATCAAAGCTGTCCACGGTCGGTTTCACGAACGAGAGCGCAGTGGGCGCCTGCACACGCACGGCCATCTCGTCGTACGCGAGCCCCGTCAGCAACCACGCCAAAACGATCAGCAGTCCCGTTCCGATGCCCGATACGATGTAGCGCTTTGCGGTCCGGAAGCGCGGCAGCGAAAAACAGGTGGCAATAATCAAAAGTCCGATGATTAGTGGCACGGCGAGGATCGCTGTGTCAGACGTTCCCCAAACCGGCGCGCCAACATCAATCAAGCTTGAACTCGGTGACGACATCGTCATCTGCGTATGGTCTTCGAGACTGGCACGGAATGGACCCAACACGCCGCCGAGTGTCATGGCGGCAAATAACGAGGTTACGAACAACGACATCATGGCCCTGACATCGCCACTGCCGGCGCGGACTACGTTGCGGCTGGCGCAGCCGCCGGCCAGCACCATGCCGAAACCAAAAATTCCGCCTCCGATCAGATGCCCGGCCCAATTTAAGCGCGGCACCAAGTACATCGAGTTCGAAAGATCGGCCGAGCCCGAGGCGCGGATCAGCCCAACGCCGATGATGGCGACGGCGGCCGCTAGGGCCCACGCTCTGAGGCGGCGCGTATCACCCATCGTCACCGTATCGGCGATGCAACCCATGGTGCAGAAGTTACCCCATTGGGCCAGCGCGCCGAACGCCAAACCAATGCCAAGACCAGCTACGGCCAAGCCGGCTGGGCCAGAGGCGAGCATCAGGTCGCGCAACGCGCTGATCAAACGACAGGTTCCTTCGGTTCAAACCAAAGCGTCATGCCGGGTTGGAGACTGAAGCGCAAGGGGCTGGTTAGCTTGTGCTGAATTCCTGGCACTGTGATCAGCGCAACTTCGCGTGCAAGCCTGCCAGGACCTCGACGGCATCGGCGCCAGCGGACAGGAACTGGTCGACGCCGGCGGTTTTGAGGGCGGCTTCGCTCGCGCCGGGTTTGCCGGCCATGAGGACCAGTTTAGCACCAGCGGCCTTGAGCGCTTTCGCAGTCGCTTCCGCATGGACGGCATTCACGGTATCCGATGAGCAAATGCAGGCGGCGGTGGTGCCCGATGCCTTGAACGCGGCAGCGGCTGTGGCGGCGTCCGCGTAACCGTCACTCATATCGGCGGCGATGCCTCCGGCGGCGAGATAGTTCTTGATCCAAGTCGAGCGAATGTTGTGGTCAATGACCTCACCAAGGCTAGCCAGGAAAACGGTGAAGGGCCTTCCGGTCATGGCGGCGTGAGCGTCGGCCGCGTCGCGCAGGGCTTCAAAAGGCTCGGCGCTGCGGCTGATCTTGAGATGTGTGATCGTAACAGCAGCTGCAGTTGCCGGAGTGCTGCGTGTCATCGCTGGCCACGGTTCGGCTTTGACGCCGTCGTCGCCAAGTTTTGGGAACGCCGAGACGCCGGTCAGTTCCATGCGTCCAGTCGCAACAGCCTTCGCGCGCTGGGCAGCACTTTTAGCGCATGCTGCTTGG
>JANNFX010000099.1:0-4631 GCA_031380225.1 Hyphomicrobium sp. | reverse complement strand
CCAGCGCAGAACCCTTTCCGCGGAGCCGAGCTAGAGCATGGCAAGGCTACAACGCGGCCTGCTACACGCGAGGAAGCCTATGCGTTGCACTCGGCTCTCATCAATGCGGGTGAACATCATCTCGCGACTGTGCCATTGATTTGTTTCGAGTGGCATCAACGGCCGGAGAATGTGATTGCGGGCTACATGTCTTGGACCGACTATCGTCCGTTAGAGCGGCCGGAAGCAGTGCGAATTCAACATCACAAGACCGGTGCGCTTGTTTGGCTGCCGCTTTCGGATGGCGAGGGCCCCTTATTCCCCGAACTGACAAACTACCTGGACGCATTGGAGCGGCTTGGAATTCCAGTTGTGTTGATGCGGCCCCAAAGAGGCAAAGGCGAGAAGCACGCGCGGCCCTTTAAACTTCGTGATGCGCGCGCACGCATTCGCAAAGCAGCTATCAAGGCAGGACTTCCCGCGGACCTCACGTTAGCCGCATGCCGCCATGGCGGTTTGACCGAATTGGGCAACGCTGAAATCACGGAACAAGGCGTGATGGCATTGTCGGGACACCGCACACCGGATGCGGCGCGGCTGTACGTGAAACGAACAGAAACGCAGCGTGTCACGGCCGCGCGGCGACGCCGTGCGTACGTTGAAAGTATTGTTGAGCCGGAACGAAATAGGGCTGAAAGTCAGAACGAGACCCCTGCTGCAAAGTCAGAATGAAACGCAGCTAAGTCTTAACCTATTGAAAATATTGGTCGGGGCGACAGTATTCGAAACTGCGACCCCCTGCTCCCAAAGCAGGTGCTCTACCAGGCTGAGCTACGCCCCGACACAGCTCAAAATAATGAGCTTCCACCTGTCTGTGCCGGTTTGGGGGGCTGAGGTCAAGCCTAACCCTCAGTAGCATTGTCACAATGCCTCGACCCCGGCGCCAAGCGGCCGTAAGACTTAATAATGCAGATAATTCCCGTAATCGACGTCAGATATGGGCAGGCAGTGCTCGCGGTGGCTGGCCAGCGCGACAATTACGCAGCCTTGAACACGCCGATCGCTGCCAGCACACATCCCGCTGACATAGCGCGCGGTTATCTTAAGTTGTTTCCGTTCCAAACCTTGTACGCGGCCGACCTCGACGGCATTGAGGGGCGCGGCGCAAAAGAACAGCTAGGCGCACAGCTGAGTTTAGCCTGTCCCGGAGCCTCGATTTGGATCGACGATGGGGCGCATGCTCCAGCCGACATTGCCGCCCGCCTGATGCTGCCGCAGCGGCATGCTGTAATCGGTAGCGAACTCTTGACCAGCGCATTGGCCCTCGAAGGACCGATGGCGATGTTCGGCGCGCGGATTGTGTTGTCGCTCGATTTTGGTCTCGAAGGCTTCAAGGGGCCGATCGGCTTGCTCGACGACAGCAGCCGTTGGCCAGCCCACGTGATCGTCATGACGCTGGCAAAAGTTGGTGTCAATGCCGGGCCCGGCATCCGCCGCGTCAAAGACGTTGTGCGCCGCGCGGGTTCTGGAACCAAAGTCTTTGCCGCCGGCGGCGTGCGCCACGTTGAAGATTTAAAGGCGCTCAGAGATGTTGGTGCTGCCGGCGCACTCGTTGCGTCAGCTCTGCACAATGGCCAAATAAAAACCGGCGGCCTCGAGGAGGCCGCCGGTTGGTAATCACATCGCGATCAAGCGATACAATCAATATTAGGCCTTGGCGCCGAACGGATGGGCGACCGAGTTGCGCTGAGCGGTTGCTTCAGCAGCGGTCGGCTTGCCCGACACTGCGCGAACAATCGATTCCTTAACGGCGCGGTAGTTATAGTCCTGGATCTTGGCATCGTCAGCCGCTTCCCAGTGGATGAACACGCCGACGCAAACGTAGACGTCGTCAGCTTCGTTCGCCGGGATGATGCCTTCGGCAACTGCGTCCTGCACTGCCTTAGCAACGCCGTACTGGGCCGGGCCAAACATCTGGACAGCCTGGCGGGCATCCTTGATGGTGACCTTGTTGAACATGACCGTGTTCGGCTTGCACTGAAGGTTCGGAGCGATGACGGCGAGGAGCGACGTGAAGCCGTCCTTGTTGTTCGTCAGCGAGTTGCAGAATGCTGTCTCAACTGCTGAGCCGCGCGGCCCAATGAGAAGGTCGATGTGTGCAACTTCGTTGCCGTCGCCAACCAGCGATTCGCCAACCATGACGCGATTGATCTTGGCCATTCGGGTAGTCTCCCTTTACAATTGTAGCCGTCATTTGTAGCCGTCTTGAAACTTCGTCCATCTCACGCAGGGTTTCCCCGCGCGGGCGGTTAAAGCGTTCGCCTTCTCAGGCTATCCGTGTTGTCAGCGAGCGGCGACGGCTGTCCCCGATCCGGTTTCCAGATAGCTTTTTTAGCTGTAGGCAGGGCCTTCATAGCCCCAGTATAGTACTTTCGACAAGGGGCAAGACGGGCCCCTGAGGCCTGAATTTAGGGGCATTTTTGGGGCATATAGCAGCGGGCAACCGGGGCCCGCAAAGCTATTAACAGTTTCATCAAGAGTTAGAGGGCGGTAGCGGGGTTGGCCGCGGCTAGCTTAAGATTGTGCGTGAACGCCACCGCAGCCATCAGGTCGGCAAGTGAACCGGGGTTAAGACCTTCGGCTTTGAGTTCGGTGTCAAAGCCGAGCAACGCCTGGTGCCGCTCGGGGTCGCTGGGGCAGGTATCGCTTTCGCCAAAATACTGCTGTTCGAAATGGGCTGCACGGGCGCGGATGGCTTCAGCTTTGCCGGTCCCAAACTTGCGAGCGATATGAGTATCAACAACGCGGGCAAGTCTGGCCAAGAACACGCGGGCGAGGGCGTCTTCGGGGCTCCAGCCTTGCGCGAGCCGGATTGAGTATCCGGTTTTGCAAATCGCAAACACACGGGCGAAGTTGGAGACGTATTCCTGTGCGATCAAATCACGGTCTTGCGCCAGTTCCATCGCGTGCATCAGTGTCATGCCAGCCGGCGGCCTATTGCGGACGTCGCCCTCATTGGCTTCGCCAAGTCCGCCTGGAGTGGCGCGGGCGATGGCGGCGAACACGTCGCGGGTGTCCTCGTCAGTCAACGAGGCCAGCACGGATTTCAAGCGCGTGTGCAGTGAAGTGTCGTTGACGGCGGGCGTCCCCGCCGCCGAGGCAAGAGGCGCACAGAGTAGTATGATGCCGAGATTGGTGTTGCAGCCGACGGCATCGAACGTCGCATCAACCGCGCGGCGGATGCGTTGGCCGACGCTCAAGTCTGGATTGGCGATATACGGGGCCGCGACGTCCGCGCTTTTGTCGAAGTCTGCGACCTGCATGCCATGACCAGCCGCATAGATATGCACATTGCCGGGCTTCAACGTGCGCACTTCAAGACGGCAGGCCTGGATAAACGCCTCCGAAATTTGTGCTGGCGTGAGGCGACCCACAGGTGTCATCCTCGGGCTTGTCCCGAGGACCCATTGATCCGCTTGGCGCGAGCAGTGAAGGTAGCTCTATGTTCTATCGGCATCGTCTGAATAATTATCTCCGGGCACGTTGAACGATGGGTCCTCGGGACAAGCCCGAGGATGACACCTATTTTGTTTTTGCACCTTCGGTACTCGCTGCAACGCTCGCCAGGAAATCTTCTGCTAGTGTCGACGCGATGTCCATCTCGGTGACGCTTTGCAAGCCTTTCCAAGCTGGATTGGAATTGATTTCCAAAACCATCAATTGCCCAACGGGATCCCGGATCAGATCGACTCCTGCGTAGTCGGCACCAATAGCGCGCACGGCTTCTGTCGCAAGCCGTGCCATTTCTGGGTCGGGCTCGTGGCGAACTGGCTCGGCGCCTTGATGGACGTTTGTGACCCAGGTTTTACCCCGCCGTGTCATAGCGGACAGAATTTTGCCGCGTGAGACGAACACGCGCCAGTCTTCGAATTCGGTCGCCTTGGCATCACGCAAATAGGTCTGCATGTAATAGACCTGCCCGATGGCGTCAGGAGATGGCAATTCAGCCGCCGTCACTGCGCGGCGAATGCCGTTGCCTTGGCTGCCGAACAACGGTTTGACGACAAGTGCGTGGCCCTGAGCGCGGGCATGATCAAGGGCGGCGTCAAGGCCATCGACAACGCGCGTCGGCGGCGTCGGCAATCCGGCTTTCTGAAAAAGAAATGTTGCTGTCGATTTATCAACGCAGCATTCAATGGCGCGAGCGTTATTCCAAACCCGTACGCCACTGGCTTGAAGGGCATGGAGGATGCCAAGCCGCAGTGTGATTTGTTCAAGCGAACCAGCGGATATTGAGCGCACGAATGCTGCGTCGGGCAGTTGTCCGTCAAAGCCCGGGATATCCATTCCGCACGGGCAGCGCGTATCAAATGCGCATGCTCGGAGTGTCGTAGTGGTGACAGACGCACCGCGTGCTTCAAGCGCTTTGGTTAGCCGGCGCGCATGCCAATCGCCACCATCTTCTTCCACGAACAGTACAATGCGGAGGGTCATGTGCTGTGGCCTGGGAGTTCAGGGTCAGACCCTGCGGGTCTGACCCTACGTGGGTTCGAGCCTGGGGTGAGACCCGCAGGGTCTGACCCCGAACCGATACGGCTGCAGGTAACCCAAAGCTCATAAAAACGATAAAGGGCGCCAATTTGACGGCCACA
>JANNFX010000098.1:0-3165 GCA_031380225.1 Hyphomicrobium sp. | reverse complement strand
GATCAGGGCTTCGACGACCGAATGCCGCCCGGCCTCGTCGATATGCACCATGGCAATATGACTGAACTGACTATCGACATCGCCGATGCGCGCGATCGCAGCACTATTATGTGCAGTGCCCCGAACCATCAGCACGTCGCCCGAGCAAAACGGCAAGTTGCCTTTACCGGCATAGGCCGGATGCACATGGGTATTGTGATCAGCGCCGGTAAAGGCCTGACGAGGCTTCTCGCCCGGTTGCAACTGGACATGGTCAATCGCCAACTCACCCAGCATATCGCCGGCATAGCGCATGATGCGATTGAGATCGCGCAGCGCGGCGCGAACGCCTGCTGACTTCAGACCGTTGTCACGCCAATCGGCCAAGCCGTCATGGAGTTTGACGCGGGTTTCAAATAGCGCCCGCATCATCCGTGGCGCTTCGGCTTTGACGTCGTGGATATTGTAGCGGCTGAGATCGAGATTATAAAACGCGCGATAGACCTGCCGGAGACGCGTCTCAAGCTCCAACTTGTCGGTTGCTGGCGCTACGACCATCGCCAGCAATTCACTCACTTCGAAGGATATACGGCTGCAATTTGAGCTCTCGGGTTCAGCCAACGGCACGATCAAATTCTCCACCAGCCCGTTCTGGGCTGGTGGACCCTATCATCCGTTGCGCAGTGCTGCCAGCAACTCAGGCGTCGGATAGGAATCAGCCGGCATCTTCAACTTGATCTGCATTTGTTTGACGGCAGCGCGGGTACTAGAGCCGATGCGGCCATCAACTTCGCCAACATCAAAGCCGCGCTTTTTCAATTGCCGCTGAAGTTCTTTGGCGTCTTCGGCCGACAAAACCGGAATATCGGCCGGGCCGCGTTGCAACGGAGCCGCGCCGTCAATACGCGTCGCCAGATAGGCGGCGGTCACGGCGTAATTCAGCGACTGGTTCCACTTCAGATAGATATGGAAGTTGGGATAAGCCAAAAATGCCGTCCCGCGGCGGCCCATCGGCAACATCAGCGTGGCCGGCAATTGGTCGGCGGGAAGCGCCTCGCCAGACGCCCGCGTCACACCCCATTCGGCCCACTTGGAGCGCGGATGCTGGATGGCGAGATCGGCCTGATCCCACGGCAGATTACCGGCCAGCTTAACCTCTTCGAGCCATGGCTGGTCAGGAAGCCAGCCGAGTTGATGCATGTAATGCGCAGTCGAGCCTATAATGTCGGTCTGGTCGCGGAATAGGTTGGCCTTGCCGTCGCCATCATAGTCGACCGCGTATTCAAGATACCGGGTTGGCAGAAACTGCGTCTGACCGATTTCACCGGCCCATGAGCCGATCATTTCGGATGGCCGCATGTCACCGCGTTCAACGATCTTGATGACCGCTTTCAATTCATCGCGGAACATTGGCCCGCGACGGCAATCATAAGCGAGTGTTGCGATCGAGCGCAGAATTGGCAAATTGCCCATGCCAGTGCCGAAGTCGCTTTCGAGCGCCCAGAAGCCGGTGATGACGGAGGCCGGCACGCCGTATTCCTTTGCCACCCGGTCGAACGTGGCCTTGTTCTTGGCAATCACCGATTTACCGGCCGTGACGCGGCCCGGAGTCGCGAGCTTGGCGGAAAACTCGAGAAAGCTGAGCATGAACACGCCCTGGCGGCGGTCGCGCGCAATCACGCTCGGGTCCATGGTCATGCCATCGAGGACTTCGGCGATGGCTGCCTTCGACAGACCTTCGGCGGCGGCTTCCTTGCGGAACGTGGCTAACCAGGACTCAAAGTTACTTTCATTTCTGCAGTTGGCAGGTGCCGGCTTCGGCGGCAGGCTGGTCGTGGCCGCGTCGCCGCGTGTCTGTGGAATGACCAGGGTGGCAGCTTTTTCGGGCGCCGGGGGAGCCGGTGCGGCAGGCCCTGGCGTCAGTGCCGGAACTGAGCCGCCATCATTTTTCGCGGACGTGGATGGCATTGGCACAGCCGCAACGGGGGCTGTTGCCGCGGTCGTTGCAACAGGTGCAGCTAGAGTCGGCTTAGCGACGGCTGGCTTGAGCTGCTTTTTAGAGGCCGGCGGCGCCTTTTGAGATGAACTCGGAGTGGTGTTTTGTGGACCGAATTCAAGTCCTTGCGCGAATGACTGGGCTGGTAACAGCACCCCAATTGCCAGCACCATGGCCGCCAAAATCGACGGAATAATCGAGAACATTAGTACGTCCCTTGTGAATTTAATCCCAATTTACTGATGCTTAAGGGTGTGGCGGCGTCAAGACCGGGCCGCGGCAAAACCAGGAAAGCAGCGGTATAAACCGCTTCTTAAGCGGTTTTTTAGGCTCTGGCGCTAGCGTTCAGGATCTGGCCCGATGGCCGGACCGGAGACCCGCATGATGATCGAATGGTTGACCCATAATTTGACCCAGGCTGCCAAGGCGCTGCTGTTTCCGCTTTACGAGTTTTTGGTCGACGGTAAATCGCGCTACTTTTGGCTCTATTGTGTCAGCGGTATTGCCATCACGCTTTACTGTCATGCCCGCAACAAGGGCCGCGCACCCGGCGAGCGCGAACTGTTCGACCGCGAAGTCTGGCTCGGCAAAAGTGCCCGCAATGACTACGCCATCGTACTGATCGGTGCGGCGTTGCAATTGTCGATCCTGTCATGGGCCTACCTCAACTGGAAGCCGATTTCGGCCTACGTCGTCGCGGTCATGCAGGGCTTTGGCGTCACCGGTCATGTCACAGACGGCGCGGCCGTGGGGCTTGGCTTGTTGCTGACTGTGACGCTGTTTATCGCCGACGATTTCATGCGTTGGGCGCTGCACACCATGATGCACAAAGTCCCGGAACTGTGGGAATTCCATAAGGTCCATCACTCGGCCGAAGAGCTGAATTTCGCCACCGCTGACCGCAATCATCCGGTTGAAACCATCATCACCACATTTGCCTGTATGCTGGTTTACGGCATTATCAACGGTCTATTCATCGGCGCATTTGGCGATCAATTGACGGTTGCATCGGTGTTCGGAGCCAACATCTTCGTGGTCGTATTCAATGTTGCCGGTGGCGTGCTGCGCCATAGCCCGGCCTGGATCAGCTTCGGACCAAGCATTGAACGCTGGGTCATAAGTCCGGCCATGCATCAAATCCACCATTCAAACAACGCCAACCACTTCGACAAAAATATGGGCGGCGCGCT
>JANNFX010000086.1:0-10549 GCA_031380225.1 Hyphomicrobium sp. | reverse complement strand
TATGTGTCGCAATCGACCTACTTCTACGACGGTGGTGGTTGCTGCTAAGGATCCGGGGTCTTGAGTTGTAGGCTGTCCCGCTTTAATGCGGTCTCGACCTCCATTCTGATTTGACCCGGACCCACCCATGTCATCTGGATTCTTCGCCCTCCTCGACGACATCGCCGCCATCGCCAAGGCAGCAGCGGTAACAATTGACGATGCCGCGTCACAGGCGGTGGCGGTTGGTCAGCAGTCGGCTGGCATTGTCATCGATGATGCGGCTGTGACGCCGCGCTATGTCGTTGGCTACGCGGCCAAGCGCGAACTGCCGATCATCGCTAAAATCGCTTGGGGCTCTCTTAAAAACAAGATCCTGTTCCTGTTGCCTAGCGCACTGGCTTTGAGCACATTCGCGCCGTGGGCGATCACGCCGCTGCTAATGCTCGGCGCGCTCTACCTGTGCTTTGAAGGCTACGAGAAGCTGCACGAAGTGCTGACGAAGCACGAGCCCACAGCGACGGCCGATGTACCGCCAGTCGTCGATGTCAGCGAAGATATGAAAGTGGCCGCCGCCATCCGCACCGACTTCATTCTGTCGGCCGAGATTATGGCAATCAGCTTGGCCGCTGTGACCGCGCCGGATTTCATGACCCGCGCCGTTGTTCTGGCGCTGGTCGGGTTATTGGTCACGGCCGGCGTTTATGGCGCGGTGGCGCTGATCGTCAAAGCCGACGACTTCGGCGCTTGGCTCGCCAACAACGGCCATACCAAATTTTCGCGTCGGCTTGGCTGCGGGATTGTCTCCGCTATGCCGCCGTTCCTGAAACTTCTGAGCTTAATCGGCATGCTGGCGATGCTTTGGGTTGGCGGCGGTATCATTGTGCATGGGTTTGAAGAGTTCGGCTTTGGCACCATCCCGCACGCCATCCATGATTTCGCGGTAAGCGTTGGTGGTGTGTTCGGACCGTTGTCGGGCGCACTGACATGGCTGACGGAGGCCACCATTCACGGTATGATAGGTGCTGCTCTTGGATGGGTTGTGGCGACGGGTGTTGGGTTGGTGAAGCCGCCAGACGCTCACTAAACGGCCGTTTTCGTACTTGCTGTTTTGTGGTATGCATAGTTCGAACTGGAGTGAGGCGGATCATGCCCAGAGAATTCAATGTTATCGTTGAGCGCGATGCTGACGGCATTTACGTCGCCTCCGTTCCCGCCCTGCCCGGCTGCCATACGCAAGCCCCGGACCGCGCAGAACTCATGCGCCGCGTTCAGGAAGCGATCGAATTACATCTTGAGGAACGTGGCGAGGAGCCCGAGTCGCTGGAATTCGTTGCCGTCGAACGGGTGACTGTCGCGGCATGACCAAGCTCCCTCGCGATTGATTTTGGCTCGCCGCCAATCAAACACACGATTCGGTAGGTTGGGTTAGCGCGGCCGCGGTGTGCGGCTTGAACGACGCCGTTCGATCCGCGCGTAACCCAACATTTTGTCCGTGGTTTCGGTGTTCGAGGATTGGAATGAAGCAAGACATGTTTACATCGAACACGAATGACGCTGTTTGGAAAGCCACTCAGAAATGCAAGTCCGATTCTCATCGGATGTACTGGATGTGGTTGTCTTTTTCGTTGGAGTTTGCGCACAAGCAAGTGCCGCGTGTTCTGGCTTTTAGAGCAGATTCGCAGTCTGCTTATGAGGCAGCTCGAATTCTCGTAATGGAGTGGTGGACAGTTCGCGCGTTTCTAAAGAAGCTTGGTTTGAGTACTTCGAATTTTGACACAACTCTGAAAGACCTTAAGGCCTTCCGTGATGCACTCGCACATAGCGATGAAAGGTCAGATGGATTGATTAAGGTAAGCGGCGTGAAGGGGCTTGTGTCAACGCAAAATGCCATGTCGTCTGTTGCAGGCGGGCTCCTCTCAACTACCAACGGCGTTGATTGGAACTTATCTGGCGCTACTTCGATCACAGGCCTCCACATGTCGCAAGGACTACACTGCATATTTGGGATGGTTGACGATTGGATCATAACAAACACTGACCAAGGTGCTGTGCAAATCCATTTGTCTCAAAAATTGTTCGATGACGTGGATCGGATGGTCGAGGCGGAAGCCAATCGCTACTGACAGAAACGATTCATTGGCCGAGCTTCGACGGCGCCAATGTGGCCGGATGCAGGTCTCGACTTTATTTCTCTGGCCCAAGTGCCGACAACCCGCTGATCGTCACGGTATGATCGGGGAAAGTCGCCCTGATTTCAAGCTCGCCGCCCATTGCCTGCACGAACTTGCGCAAGGTGCTGAGCAGCATATCCGAGCGCTTTTCGATTTTTGAAACTTCGGCCTGACCCACACCGAGTGTTTCGGCAAGCGATGCTTGCGTCAACTCAAATGCTCTGCGCAACTCCGCAAGGTCCATTTCGCGGCGCAGCTCAGCCTTTCTCGCTTCGATGCGCGAGCGGCGCTCTCCAGTTACGCCTTTTGTCAAATCTGAAAATGACTTAGCCATGGTGCGTACCTTGTTTCCAATTGTTTTAAGATGCGCGTCGTACAGCCGCTCTGCCAACGCGATATGCTGCCGGTAGAACCGCCGCTCGTTGCCGCTTTTCAAGCCACCAATCAACAACATCGCCACCCGCCTCGGATCGAACGCGTAGAAGATGCGGATGGGATCGCCATGCGACTGAATTCGAAGCTCGCGCATGTGTGCGTGCTTTGACCCCTCGACACCCGACGACAGCGGAAACCGAAGATTAGTCCCACGCTCGGCAAGAAGTTCAATCACCGCCGCTGAATCATCTTGTTCCTGCTCGGTTAGGGTCGCCCACCAAGTTTCGAATTCACCGGTAACTTCAACGAAAGCCATTTCGCCGTCATCTGTCGTGGCAGCAGCATTCCTTCAGTGGAATATATATTCTTTTGATGGAATGTCAAGTGCGTCGTGCCCTGCGCCGTCCTGGCGGTTTGCGCGCCAACCAGGGCAGCGCTATGTAACACCCCAGTGATTTCCCGACCTTCAAGGACCCGGACCCATGGCCACCACCGCCCCCAGCACCCTCTACGACAAGATCTTTGACGACCACGTGGTCGATAGGGCCGCCGACGGCACCTGTGTGCTTTATATCGACCGCCATCTGGTCCACGAGGTCACCAGTCCGCAGGCCTTTGAAGGCCTCCGCATGAGCGGCCGCAAAGTGCGCGCGCCGGAGAAGACGTTGGCCGTCGTCGATCATAACGTGCCGACGACCGATCGCTCCAAGGGAATTGCCGACGACGATAGCCGCATCCAGGTCGAGACGCTGGCCAAGAACGCGCTCGACTTCGGCGTCGAATATTTCCATGAGCGCGACAAACGTCAGGGCATCGTCCACGTCGTCGGACCTGAGCAGGGCTTCACGCTGCCGGGCACCACAATTGTCTGCGGCGATAGCCACACCTCGACGCATGGCGCGTTCGGCGCGTTGGCGCACGGTATTGGCACGTCTGAGGTCGAGCACGTGTTGGCAACGCAAACGTTGATCCAGAAAAAAGCCAAGAACATGCGCGTCACCGTTAATGGCGTGCTGCCGAAGCACGTCACCGCGAAGGACATCGTGCTCGCCATCATCGGCGAGATCGGCACTGCAGGCGGCACCGGCTCGGTTATCGAATATGCTGGGGACGCGATCCGCGCGCTGTCGATGGAAGGCCGCATGACGGTCTGCAACATGTCGATCGAGGGCGGTGCGCGCGCCGGCATGATCGCGCCCGACGAAAAGACGTTCGCATATTTGAAGGGCCGTCCCAAAGCACCAACAGGCGCAGCTTGGGATATGGCGCTGAAGTATTGGGAAACCTTAAAGACTGACGACGGCGCGCACTTCGATCGCGAAGTGATATTGGACGCCGCCAAGCTGCCGCCAATCGTAACCTGGGGCACGTCACCCGAAGACGTGGTGTCGATTGCAGGTCAGGTTCCCGATCCGTCAACAGTGACGGATGAAAACAAGCGCGCCTCGATGGTGCGTGCGCTTGATTACATGGGCCTCAAGGCCGGCACTAAGATCACCGACATTGCGTTGGATGTGGTCTGGATCGGCTCATGCACCAACGGCCGCATGGAAGATCTGCGCGAAGTCGCGCGCATCGTGAAAGACAAGAAAATCTCGTCCAAGCTTGCCTACGCGATGATCGTGCCGGGCTCGGGATTGGTGAAAGAGCAAGCCGAAGCCGAAGGCCTCGATGCAATCTTCAAAGCCGCTGGCTTCGAGTGGCGCGAGCCCGGCTGCTCGATGTGCCTTGGCATGAACCCGGATCAGCTAAAGCCCGGCCAGCGCTGCGCCTCAACCAGCAACCGCAACTTCGAAGGCCGCCAAGGCTACCGTGGCCGCACGCACCTCGTCTCACCGGCAATGGCGGCGGTTGCGGCGCTTGAGGGGCACTTCGTGGATATCCGGACGTGGGGCGGGTGATGTATCCGTAGGGTAGATTAAAGGCGCGGCATGCCGACGGCATGACGTGCCGTAATCCACAAATTAAAGCGACGCTACCGCGTCGGCCACCACGGCCCGAAAGTCGTCAGCATCTTCAAAACTTTCCGGTTTTGACTTTTCCACAACTCCCTCGGGTAACACCTGAGCGCACGTACTAAGTTTCCCCCGCTTTATCCTGCCGCGACTTTAACCGGCCCACTTTGAGCGGGCCATTTTTTGTGGGCAATCAAATGGCACGCATTCTCTGGCTAGCTTCGCTATATTTAGCGTGGGTTCAAATGTCGCTCGGGCGTTCGCGTCCAAAGCAAATTGGTGACTTGAATTTTAGCGTCACAGCATCACTAAAAATGAGGCTGGACGTTTTTCAGCTTGATGCCACGACCAGGATGTTAACGGCGCGCGAGCGACCTGTGATTCCACGTATGCTGCGCAGAAGGATAAAAAATGAAACTTTCCAAGATGGTAAAAAGCCTAACAAGCAAAGTATCGTCGTAAAACTATGACAGGGCATAACAAATCGTGTTGGAGAAACTGTTGCACTTCAAATTTAAACCCACCTCTCGCCCTGCGGGGCCGGGATGACGGTCTTGGGTGAGCTATTTTTATGGGTCTCCTCACCAATTCCAAGCCGCAACTACGCAATTTTTAGCCTTCTTGATCCACCATATCTATGCCCCGCTTCAGATTCGAGATGTAGAGATTGATTAATGTTTGTAACTTCGAAAAAAGCTGAGCCGCAGGCGGCCCAGCCCCTCGTCTCCATCCCGGTCCTCGATTGCTCGTCGAATTTTCCGCTCGAGACGCTCGACGCGCATTTAGACCGTGCGCACCATCTGATCGATCTGGCGACCAAGCGCGTGCCGCGAGCGGCATTACGGCAACTTGATAATGTCTCCAAGCGCTGGCTTGAAAAGTGGGACAACGCCCATCTGACTGAGATCAACGCGGTCGCCAAAAAACTCGACCGGCCGGGCGCGTATTTCTTTTCGATCAACTACGAGTGGGGCTGCACTTGCCGCGTAGCGCCGTCACCGGACCGCACTTCGGCGCGCCTGATCCGTGTCCTCGACTGGAAAACAGCTGGCCTCGGCCGCAACGTGATTGCCGCGCGCGTCGGCGGCAAGTCTGGTCCTTACGTCACTCTGACTTGGCCCGGATACACCGGCGTTTTGACGGCGTCGGCAAAAGGCCGGTTTTCGGGGGCGCTCAATCAGGCACCGATGCGCAGTCCGGTCGGTGTATTTTATCTCGACTGGGCCGCCAACCGGCGCCGGGTATGGGGCATGCCGCATCAGATGCCTGCGCATTTGTTGCGCGACGTTTTTGAAACCGCAAAGACCTATGACGACGCCCGCATGATGCTGATCGAAACGCCGATCTCAACTCCGGCAATTTTTTCGCTGGCTGGTGTCAAGCCCACCGACACTGTCGTCATCGAACGCACGGAGACCGAAGCGCGAATTCATGACGGCTCCAATGTTGCCGCCAATCATTGGCAATCGCCGGGTTGGAGTGGCACTGCGCGCGGCAGCGATAGTGCCGGAAGAGCGCGGTTGATGCACGCCGTTGCGACTGAATTCGACGTCACGTTCCCGTGGCTCAAACCGCCGATGCTCAATCCCAACACGCGCATTGTGATGGTCGCCGATGCGAGCCTAGGCCGCCTGATCGCGCAAGGCTATGAAGCCAGGTCGCCGGCGACATTGCCGCTTGAATTGGCGATGTAGTGATACCAGCGGTCAAAAGTTTTAACCCGCCTCGAGGCTGGCGGCGCGCGGCGGCCGGCTCGCGCGACCACTTGGAAGTCCCCTTGCGGGGGAACGCGTGTCGCCGCGCGCAAAGCGAAGAACGATACCGGCGCGCCATCTAGAAATGGAAGTGTCAAAACTTTGGCGCGCCGGTATGACTTGGAAGATTTGTCACTTCGCGTGCTTTGCCGGCTTCGCTCCCTTTAACGGGCGGGCCTCGGCATTTCGAGCTGCTGCAGCAGTCGAGCATCCGCAATGATCTCAAATATTATCGTCATCCCGGCGAACACGAAGGCTGGGACCCAGACAAGCATCAGCACACTAACTAGTGTTCTGTCACAGACATTCGATACACCCAAGGATCGTCATCCCGCCGGATGGCGGGATCCGCGCAAGCTTAAATTTGAACTGAAATATCGGGCTTGCGCGGGGATGACGAGACTTGAGAGACAAACTTGACCTTTTTATTTTGTGGAACGAGAACTGTCACAGCGCATCAATTGGTAGGCTTTGCCGGAACTCGCCCACGCTTTATCCAACCTACGTCGGCGTCCGTAGGGCGGGTTAAAGGCGCATCATGCGCGAGCATCAGGCGACGTAACCCGCTATCGCGAAATAAGTGCAGTTAGCTTGAACACTGCGGCTTTGCCCGCCTCTATGCCACGTCGCGGCTTTGAGAGCCGAAGCGCGCTTTGATGCGTTGAAAAAGTTCGTTGCAAACGCGGCGGTATTGGGCGGCGGCAAGTTGCCTCGAGATTTCCGTCGACATCACGGTCGCATCGTAGGTTGGCCAATACTCGACCTTGGCCGCCATGATGCGCGTCAGCTCAAGCGCGTGGTGATGCGCTTCGGGAGACAGCGTCACGATCAGATCAAATGTGGTGTCGCCGATTTCGCGAAACGTGCGCGGCTCGTGGTCCGAAATATCGATGCCAATTTCATCCATCACCGCGGCGGCAAACGGGTCCATCAGACCGGCGCGCACGCCAGATGATTCAACGCGGATCATGCCGCCAGACAAATGCCGCAACATCCCGGCCGCCATCGGGCTGCGCACGGCATTCATCGTGCATGCGAATAGGACCGAACCTGGCAGCTCGTGCGGCACACGGCTAGCCCTTCCAATGCAGCGCTGAGATCAGCGTGAACAACCGGCGTGCGGTTTCGAAATCGACGGTGATTTTGCCAACCAGACGGTCCATCAACAATTGGCTGCCCTCGTCGTGCAGGCCGCGGCGGCCTATATCGATGGCCTCGATCTTCGACGGCGGCGCGGTTCGGATGGCTTGGTAATAGCTGTCGAGCACCAGGAAATAGTCTTTCATGATGCGCCGGAACGGCATCAGCGGCAGATGATGAGTGGCAACCGGATCCTGCGCCTCGTTGCTGACTGCCAACGCAAGCTTGTCATCAGTCACCCCGATGCAAAGATGGTAGGGCCCGCCATCGACGCCATCGAGGGCGAATGAATTGCCGTCCATCAGATCGTAGATCGCGACTTCGCGTTCGTGTTCAATCTGTTTCAATCCGCGCGCGATCGAGCCCGAATCGAGCGTTATGCCGATCAGCCGGTTGCGGCTCACGTTGGAATTATCAGCGGGTTCAGTCGTCATGGCCAATGACCCTATGACTTTTTCAAATCGGAAGACGGTGCCAGCCGGATCTCAACGGATGCACGATGGCCTTCAAGACCTTCTGAGCGTGCCAGCGTCATAGCTGCGGGCGCGAGGCGCGCCAAGGCTGCGGCATCGAGCTTTAGCAGCGATGTTCGCTTCATGAAATCGAGCACGCCGAGGCCCGATGAAAAGCGTGAACTGCGCGCCGTTGGCAGCACATGATTGGAACCCGCCACATAGTCGCCGATGACTTCCGGCGTGTGGGCGCCAATGAAAATCGCGCCGGCATTGCGGATTTTCCCGGCCAGCGCTTCAGGATCAGCGGTTGCGATTTCGAGATGTTCGGCCGCGATGCGGTCGGCGAGTGCCGGAGCTTCATCGAGCGACTTCACCACAATCATGGCGCCAAATTCATTCCAACTGGCGCCGGCAATGTTAGCACGCGGCATGGTTCGCAGTTGGCGAGAAACCGCCGCTTCGACAGCGCGGGCGAATTTTGCGTTGTCGGTAATCAGGATCGATTGGGCAGCGGTATCATGTTCGGCTTGCGCCAAGAGATCGGATGCGATCCACTCCGGATTGTTGTTGGCGTCGGCGATGACCAGCACTTCGGACGGGCCCGCAATCGAGTCTATGCCAACGACGCCGAAAACCTGCCGTTTGGCGGCGGCCACATAGGCATTGCCGGGGCCGGCGATCTTGACGACGGCTTTAATGGTCTCGGTCCCATAGGCCAAAGCTGCAATCGCTTGTGCACCGCCGACGCGATAAATCTCTTCGACGCCTGCAAGCTTTGCAGCTGCCAAAACCAGCGGGTTCAAGTCACCACGCGGCGACGGCACGACCATGACGACACGCGGCACGCCCGCGACCTGGGCCGGCACCGCATTCATCAAAACCGAACTTGGATATGACGCCAGTCCACCGGGGACATAGAGGCCGGCTGATTCAACCGCCGTCCACCGGTCGCCTAGTTCGACGCCTGAGGCATCGGTGTAACGGTCATCCTTCGGCAACTGGCGCTGGTGGTGGGACGCGATGCGGTCGCGAGCGAATGACAGCGCGTCAAGCGCTTCTTTCGAACACTGTTTGACGGCCGCAGCAACTTCACCCGCGGTGACGCGGATCCCGGTTTTAGCAAGATCAATATTGTCGAATTTTTGCGACAGTGCGATCAGGGCTTTGTCGCCACCTTTTCGCACCTCTGAGATAATGCCACGCACGGCCGTATCGACATCTTCTGACACTTCGCGTTTTTCCGCGAGCAGCGCCGTGAAGGCTTTTTCAAATCCGGCGTCGGTCGTCAGCAGCGTTTTCGGCATTGGCTAAACGTTGGGCTTATTGCCCGTCCTTGTTATCGAGTGGTGCGTGCGGCTGGTTCAATTGTCCCGGAACCGCCGTCTACGAGTCGGCTGGTTCGTCGCCGTGGTTTGGAATTTTGTTGGTCGTCCACGCCGCGCCCAAGTCTTTCAGTTCGGCTTCGATGCAGTCAACTGTCAGGCGAATAGCCGCGCCGCCCGAAAAGTGCAACGTGACTATTCCCTCGGGGCCGTCTGCTGCGGATTGGTCAAAGCTAACTGCCAAAAGCGATAAGACGGCGTCTTTCGATTTGGGGTCAAGATTGGATACCCTGGCGCTATTGACCCGCTCAAAGCGCAGGCCAGAACGGCAGCGGATGGCTTCGGCCTTGGCGGCTGAGGCTGTCTTAACCGAGCTCCAATCGAAGCGATTGGCAACCGCGGCGAAGCGGCGCTCTGTCTTTAAATAGGTCATATCGGCAACGCGCACGACGGCGTCCTGCAGGTGAACCGACATCACCGCCAAGTCTTCGTTATCGAGCGCTAGGAGTTTTAAGGGTGTCATGGACATGATCAGTCATTAGCGGCCACCGGCGCGGCGCGCAACTGCCGCCCGTACAACGCTCAAATTGAAACAGCGGCAGGTCAGATGAGACCATGCCGCTGTTCGCAGTTAACGCTCAACTCAATCGATGCTTAGTCCTTAGCAGCGCGTGGGCGTGAGAGACGGCCTTCGCCGCCTGGCTTGCCCTTAAAGCCAGCGCTCTTATAGCCGCCATTGAAGCCGCCTTCGCAGCGTTCTGGTTTCTGACCACCTTCGCGGCGTTCCGGCTTAAAGCCACCTTCGCGGGGACGGCTGTCGGGACCACGGCTTTCTGGGCCGCGGCTATCGGGACGGCGCTCGAACGAACGCTGAGGGCGCTCGCTGCGATCACCACCACGATCACTGCGCGGCGCGCCACCTTCGCGATTGCTCCAGGGCTTTTTCGGACCATCGCGGCGGTCGTCATCGCGACGGAATGTGCGTTCGCCTTGTGGGCGATCATTCGAACGTGGCCCATCGAAAGGCTTCCGGAATTCGCCGCGCGGTTTGCGCTCGTCGCTCCGGCCAGCCGCTTCAGTGCCTCGATCGTTGCGATCGCCACGATCAAAGGGTTTGCGGTCTTTGTTCCATGCTGGCTTGGCGCCAAACGGACGCTTGCCGTAATCGCCGCCTTCGCGGTTTTTGTTAAAGTCGCCGCCTTCGCGAGGCTTGTTAAAGCCGCCGCCTTCGCGTGGTTTGCTGAAACTGCCGCCTTCGCGGCGGGGGCCACGTGACCGCGGTCCATCAAACTGGTTCGGACGGTCGCCACCGGCACGCTCAGGACGATCGCCGCCACCGCCACGATTCGGGCGATCACCACCACCGGCACGGAACGGACGGTCTCCGCCGCCTCC
>JANNFX010000053.1:0-14912 GCA_031380225.1 Hyphomicrobium sp. | reverse complement strand
ATGCCAACCAAATGTTCCAAGCACGTTCGTTGTTCTTGCTGATGAAGTTGTCAGGCTTCGTGGGCTCGATTTCCAGTGTTGCGCTGGGTTCACGATCGCATTGCTGATCGTGATCGTCTTCGCCCGGTTCGTGCTCACCCTGCTCCGGCTCGCTTTCCTGTTTCGGCGCCGGTTGCAACGGTGATGCGTCGCTGCCGGTGGCTGACTTGCTGATCTGAGCTTCAGCCGTCACAAACTCTGCCTTCGCGTTTAGTATGGCGGTCGTAATCCTTTCGCCTCGCAGCCCAGCGCGTGCGCCAGCACCTCTAATCTCTGCCTCATGGGTCGGCCACTCAGCTTCTAATCGCCCGGCCACTTTCAACGCGGGGAAGATGGCTCGCACGACACGCTTGATCGCATCAGCTACGGGCTCATGACGGCTCTGTGCTGTTTCGATCTCGGCAATGAGGCTGCCAAACTCAGGCGTTAGATTTGGTGCCAGTGCCTGCTGTGCCGCGTGCTGAGATGTTCGCGCTTCGCTTCCTTGCAAGGGCTGCTTGGCATGTGCCAGCTTCTCGCCGCGCCGTATGAGGTCGGTGCGGGCTTTAATCATCACTTTCAGAATGTGGTTACGAGCCCGGTATCGCTCTTGTTCGTCCCAGGCCGCGTCCCCGCAAACAGCGGCTAGTTCTGCCGCCATTTCGGCAATATCTTGCTCGCTCAAGATACCAAATTGGGTCGCCAGCTTTATAGCGGCTGCCTCAATCCTTGATCGGTCGTACCAATCAGCTTCCAAAATGCGTTCGCACAACCTTTCACACGCAATTCTGTGACGTGTTGGTGGCTCATTATCGCCCTCTATGTCGAATGTTTCGCCTGTCAAATTGGTTGACATTGGTGGCGCTATATGTGAACTTAATTCCATTGTTCGTACTCTCGCTATTCGCTTTAACTGGGTGGTGGCGGTTGAATTAAAAAGGCTCGGCACTTCGAATGCCGGGCCTTTTTGTTGCATTAGGTTCACGCTGCTTTGAGATGCTTTGGTGGTCTGCCGGGACCGCGCTTCGCCGGAATCATGGCGACGTTTTCAGGTTCCGGCTTGGCGTATGAACTTGCGCCAGCAACCGGTGCCGATATCATGTAGTCGTAAATTTCAGACGACAACCAAAGCGAACGGCAGCCCAGCTTTCGCGCTCTTGGGAACTCAGGCTTGAAGCGCTCGCCCCGCGTTGTCCATGAGGTGATCGTACTAACTCCCAATCCCAAAATGCGTGCCACATCTTGCAGCGACAACATCCGAGGATGCGCTTCGCTGATTTCCAGCGATGCGGCCTCGCGTTCCTTTTTCGTGATATACGGCATGTGTTCCAATTCCCTCTGAGTTAGCGTCGATGCCTCGTGCATCTGCTGGTGCTAAGCTGTACCGATTTCTTTTGTTTTGCAAAAGAACGAAAAGGGAACGCGCCTTGGGGTAATCACCCTGACCCACTATATATAGTGCTCGCTCAATTTTGGGGGTTCTGGATTGTCGGGTGTCAAATAATTTGACAGTCAATTGCAGGCTTTTTTGGAACTGGCCCGCTATCTGAATTCGCCGCATTATCGATTTGCGATTGCCGTTTTCGGCTTGGGTTCGCCGGGATTTGTTTTCAAGGGCTAGGATTTTCTTCGGTATTCCGAGAAGTCTCCTACCATAGTAAGTCTGGCTCGACTTGGAACAACCCCATGGGGGTCTGGCTATCCGGTGCTGCCCCATGGTGCGGATCAAGTGAAGTGGCTGCCGTGAAGTCAGTGCAGGAAGGAAGTGCCGCCGCTGCCGCTGCGTGCCTTGCTCGACCTCATTTGCCTGAGATGGTCTCGCCTAGCGCTTGACTGCTCGACTTGCACAGTGCCTCCACTCTGATGCCCGCCAGATGCACGCCCGCTGCCGTGTGAAGCTGCGCCCTGTCCTTGCCCGGTGCCCACTCACGCTCGCTGCACCTGCCGCTCAGTAGCCCTGCCCAGCGCTCGCATGTTTGCGTGCTGCCTCACTGTCAGCGCTGCGCTCCGCTCTCACGTTAAACACGCACGCCTGCTATCATGCTCATGATGGTTGCATGTGCTGTGATTTATCCTGACGCGGCACGCGTCATAGTCATTACCTCTTGGCGCGTGTGGGCATGGTTGCATGTCAATTCCTGCCGCACGCCTCATTGAATTGTTGGCAGTGATAACTCGATGCCCTTTCAGGCAACTACTGACCTTGCCTCAGATCATTAGTTGCATGGGGTACGGCGTTGGTGTTGGTAGGAAAATAGGTGGGTCAAATTTCGGTATTTTTATCGAAAGCCAGCATTCATGGGCTTGCAGTGGTACATTATGTTTCCCATCGCTCGCTCCATCCGCCACCGCCAAGGCTTCGGCGGGATCGGGAGCGCGCCATCAGTTTATCGGCCTGCGCGCCGAATGGGCGGTTTTCTCCCAGCGGTGCGGGTCCCGAAAAAGCTGCCACAACGCCCGGTAAGCGGCGACCGAGACCAGCAACCAATAGGCCGGCAACAAAGGGAGCGACCTTAACAACGAGGCCTTGCCGTGACGGACAGCCGCAACAGCGGCGAGGAGTGCGCCCGCACCATAGCCAGCGACAAGGTTCAGCGCTCCGATCCACCACAGCGTTGCTCCACCCCAGTCGAACGGCACTGAAAACAGTTGGCCCGAATAGACGCCATAAGCCGCCGCCACGTAGAACCACGGATGAACAATCGCCGACAGCATCATGCCACCGAATAGCATGTGAAAGCCGAGGAATGCGCGTGGACCAAGATCGCGCCATAGCGTTAGAGGCTGACGGGTATGCACGGCGTAGGTCTGTATCCAGCCCTTCAGCCATCGGGTACGCTGTGGCAGCCAATTGCCGAAATCTGTTGGCGCCTCTTCATAGGTCGAAGATGGCAGCACGTCGACGCTCAGTCCCAGTCTTGCAAACCGGATGCCCAAATCAGCGTCTTCGGTGACGTTGAACGGATCCCAAGCCAGGGCTTCAATCAAAGCGTCTTTACGGAAATGGTTGGACGTGCCGCCGAGTGGTACGGGCAAGCGCGCATGCTGCAATGCCGGCAATATCCAGTCGAAAAGCGCCATGTATTCGAGTGCAAACTGGCGCGTCAGCCAAGATGCCCCGGCATTATGGATGTGAAGCCGGGCCTGAAGACACGCTGTGCCCGGTGATCGCGCGAAAGCGCTCGCAGACAGCATCAATTGATCCGGCGCGGGAATGTCTTCGGCATCATAAACCACGACAAATTCACCTGTCGCCATTTGTAAAGCATAGTTCAAAGCGCGCGGTTTCGTTTGGGGCAGCCCCGGCGGTACGGTCACAACCGTCATTGCCGGGGAAAAGTCGAGAAGCGCTAAAGCGATCGCAGTCGCCTCGTCTCCAGTTTCCAAGATCAGAAGAATTTGCAGCCGTTGGGCTGGATACGTGATTGCTTTCAATGCCTCGACAAGATCGGCCGCAACAGCGGGCTCGCGAAACAACGGCACGAGGATCGTGTAACGCGGCAGCACGTCTGCGTAAAACAGTGGTTTTTCAACGGTGATATCGGCGACTGGGCCGCGGCGAAGCCCCAGAGCCACGGCATACATCTTGATCACAGTGGCTGACAGAAACGGCACCGCGAGCGCTGCCAGAAAGACCTTTTGGAGTTCATCCGATGGGCTCAGAAGTGCAGCTGAGGACAATGCCGCCAGCATCACCTTCTGCCACAGCCAGTGCGGCAATCCCGCTGAAAGATCAGGGCGCTGGTGCCGGAGCCGCTCGACAGCGGTTTCGACCCGAATCGCAGCGGCAAAGTTCAGGCCGGCAGCGGTTTCGTGCTCTGCAAGCGCCGTCCGGCCTCCGCCAGCCGCACCTTCCGGCAGTTTGCTAACGCCATCCTCGCTTCGCACAAGCCCCCCAGGGTAGTGGAAACCTCATTCAACCGCATTTCAAAAGTAGGAAATTTTTGGCAACCGATATAGATACCCCTCAAATACATCGTAGCAAATTCATCCGGCATCGCAATATAATCATGAGACCAACCTTGCCTGGACTGGCCTTCTCGCGCCGATCATTGGCAGCCATTATAATCGCTGGCCTATCTGGATTTTCGCTGCTCAGCGGTGCGATCGCGCAAGATCCACCGCCGCCGGCACCGGCGATTGTGCCTCCAGCAGCCATCGCTCCGGTCTTAACAGCGGATGGCCCACGGCGTGTTGTTGTCCGGTTCCTGACCGATGCCGATTTTCCACCATTCAACTATTATGACGACGAAGGCGTTCTGACCGGGCTTAACGTCGACCTAGCGCGTGCGCTTTGCCTCGAAATCCAAGCTGCGTGCGATATCAAAGTCCGGCCCTGGGATGAGCTGTTTGCAAGTCTGAAGCGCGCCGAAGCCGATGCCGTTATCGCTGGCCATGCATTGACGGCGCAATCCCTTGCTGCGGTTGATTTTTCCGATCGCTACTTTTTCACACCCGGCCGCTTTGTGATGCGCTCCGGCGGCTCCCAGGTCGACCCTTCTCCCGAAAATCTTGACGGCCGTTCAATTGGTGTTGCGAAAGGCTCGGCGCACGAAGCGTTTATCAAAGCCTTCTTCCGCGACAGCCGGATTCAGCAATATGAGACGCCAGAACAGGCGCGCGAGGCCTTGCAACAAAAGAAGGTCGACGCCGTCTTTGACGACGCTCTAAGCTTGGCGTTTTGGCTCAATGGTTCGCTTTCGCGGAAATGCTGCGAATTCAAGGGCGGGCCTTACTTCGAGCCAAAGTACTTCGGCGACGGAATCGCAATCGCGGTGTCAAAAAACGATCCGCAGATCAGGACCCTGTTGAACGCAGCCCTGGACCGCGTCAAGGCCAGCGGCCGCTTCCAGGAAATCGTTGACCGCTACTTCCCAATCCGGATCTACTAGAGTCTTTCCGGCACACGCCCCGCCGTTCAAGAAAGCTTCAAGTGACAACAGCCCGAGACTTGCCCAACGGCACCCAACCGGGCTGGATTCGCGTCTTGCGGGTGATGGTCGATGTCGACCGCAACGAAGCACGCATGATGCTGACCTCATTCGCAATGTTCTTTTTGTTATTGTGCGGCTACTACATCCTACGCTCGATCCGCGATGTGGCCGGAGTCGTCATCGGCAAAGCCGGACTGGAGCAGATCTTTATCAACGTCTTCGTCGTCATGCTATTGATGGTTCCGGTCTTCGGATGGCTGGTCTCGAACTTTAACCGCAGCCGCATCGTGCCGTTGGTCTACGGATTCTTCGCCCTGAATATCGCCGGTTTCTGGCTTTGGCTGGGAACGACGGATGGCGAACAAGCGCGGCCGGTCTTGAAGAGCCTATTTTCGTCTGATGCGGCGCCGGATTGGTACGGCTCGATCGCCAGCTACGACCCGTCATGGGCAGCAATGTTCTTCGTCTGGATCAGTGTCTACAATCTTTTTACATTGTCACTGTTCTGGAGTCTGATGGCCGAACTTTACCGCACCGATCAGGCCAAGCGGTTATTCGGCTTTGTCGCGGCAGGCGGTACATTTGGCGGGATAGTTGGCTCTTCGATTACAACGACACTCGCCACAACGCTCGGCGCAAACAATTTGCTGCTGATATCAGCCGCTTGCCTTGTGCTGGCGATTGGCTTGGCGTTGCTCTTGCGGTCGCTGGCGTTGCCAGGTGATGGCGAGGAAACCGTGACTGAGCAGAAGCCAGCCTCGGTTCTTGACGGCGCGATCAAAGTGCTGACGACGCCGTTCCTATTTCGCATCGCACTCTATGTCTTCATCGCCAATGTCATCGGAACATTTTTCTATCTCGAACAGTCGCACATTGTTGGCGAGGCGCTACCGGACAAAATGCAACGGCTGTCGTTCTTTTCGTCTCGCGACCTGATGGTCAGCATTTTGACGGTGACGTTGGAGTTGTTCGTCACGGGCCGTCTGATGCAACGCTATGGACTGTTACCATCTCTGACCGCCTTGCCTATATCAGCATGTCTAGCGCTGATCGCTCTCGTACTGGCGCCCGGACTGCAAATGATCGCCGCGATCATGGTCATCGAACGGTCGCTCGCTTACGCAATCTCAAACCCGGCCATTAAAGTGCTGTGGACCTCTGTCAATCCGGACGAAAAATACAAAGCCCAGAATTTCGTCGACACCGTTGTCTACCGGGGCGGCGACGCGTCATCCGGCACGGTGTTTGCCGCTCTCGGTAAAGTCGCCAACGCTCTTGGCGGTGGAGCCGGATTTATCGCACTCGCTGCGATACCAATTGCCGGCTTATGGGTGTGGACCGGCCGCACATTGGCCGCCGAACAAGCGGCACGCCCGGGCGGCAAGGACGGATCGGCTCACTGAATTATTGATTTACCTGTTGGTCAGTCTTAGCGCCGGTTGCGATTGCCACCAGGGCCACCGGGTCCACCCGGGCCGCTGCCGCCTGGCCCACCGCCTGGACGTGTATCCTTGTGACGGAAATTGATACGGCCTTTGGTCAAATCGTAGGGCGTGATTTCGACGGTGACTTTGTCGCCGGCCAGAATGCGGATGCGGTTTTTCTTCATGCGCCCAGCTGTGTAAGCGATCACTTCGTGACCGTTTTCAAGCTTCACACGGCAGCGCGCGTCAGGCAGAATTTCCGAGACGATACCTTCGAACTCGAGCGTCTCTTCCTTAGCCATTCAAAGTCCCTGTTTTGTGGATAGGCGCCAGCCGCTGCTCTAAGCACGCGTCGCAGCCAATAAAAAAGGGAGCAGTTGATCCCGCTCCCTCGGATCGTTACGATGCGCTCGAATATCACAAAGGCTTGAGATTGATAGCGGCTATTTTGCCGTTGCGACCACGTTCCGTCTCGTAGGCGATACGTTGGCCTTCTTTCAAAGTCTGCAATCCTGCATTCTGAACCGCGGAAATATGGACGAACACGTCCGCAGTACCATCTTCCGTTTGAACAAAGCCGTAGCCTTTTTGAGCGTTGAACCACTTCACCGTGCCGTTAGCCATCCAGTCCTCCAAGCCGTTCGAATAGCCCCGGAACAAGAGTTGCGGGGCGCCATCAAGCGCGCACTGGAGACGTCTTTAGGCAGCAAGACCCGCTGTCGTGAGGCTAACCAAGGCGTGATCGACGATGCAATATGCCGCGGAGGGCGTGTCAAATCAAGCACATCAGCCGCAATATCTAACGCGGTCAGATGGTTTCTAGGAACCCGTGAAGATCGCCGATCTTGGCCGAAACTGCGACGCGCTGGCTGGATTTTGGCCTCATCCAACGGTTGATTTGAACCGGCTGCCCCCGTATAAGACCTCCTCAAGCCGCCCGGCGGGGCATGCCGTGGCGACTTTTATGCTTTAGAAATCAGCGGCTTTCGCAGCAAAGCATGACGTTCCGAGACTAGGCTTAGCCCGGTCATTGACGAGCGTCGTCTGCATTTTGCTGCAATTCATGGAGCCGCGCAAAAGACCAAGGAGAGCAAAATGCCCAAGATGAAGACTAAGAGTGGCGCCAAAAAGCGCTTCAAGATGACGGGCACCGGTAAGGTCGTTGCAGCTGCCCAGGGTAAACGTCACGGCATGATCAAGCGCACGCCAAAGTTCATTCAGAAAGCGCGCGGGACAATGGTGTTGAACTCATCCGACGCCAAGATCGTCAAAAAGTACATGCCGTACGCTCGCTAAGCTATTCAGTCGACTAGCTTTTCACCAATTCATCCAACTCGAAAAATATCCGGAGCACGACCATGGCTCGCGTCAAACGTGGCGTTACCGCCCACGCCAAGCACAAAAAAGTTCTGAATGCTGCCAAAGGCTATTACGGCCGCCGCAAAAATACGATCCGCATTGCCAAGCAAGCGGTCGAAAAAGCGATGCAGTACAACTACCGCGACCGTAAGAACCGCAAGCGTTCATTCCGCGCTTTGTGGATCCAGCGCATCAACGCTGCGGCCCGCGAGTGCGGCATGACCTACGGCCGCTTGATTGAAGGACTGACCAAGGCCGGTGTCGAAATCGACCGCAAGGTGCTGTCTGATATCGCGATCAAGGACACGGCGGCGTTCAAGGTCCTCGTCGATCAAGCCGCTGCTGCGATCAAGAAAACCGCCGCCGCCTGATCGCCGGCTCGCAATTCCAGTCGCGAGACCTGTGCTCTGGGCGTCACCGATGCCCGGAGCTTTTTGCTTTTAACGATGGAGCACGACCGCATGACAACCGCGGCGCCAAAAACTGCTGACCTCGGCACAATTGAAGCTGACCTTATCCGCGAAGCCGCTGCCGCCACGACGCTAGCCGCGCTCGACGAGGTGCGCGTCGCTGCTCTTGGCAAGAAGGGCCGCGTTTCGGAACTGTTGGCAACGCTCGGCTCGCTGCCGCAGGACGAACGCAAGGCGTTCGGCGCTGCCGTCAACGGAATCAAGAACAAAATCAGTGAGGCGCTCGACGCCCGCAAAGCCGAGCTGGAAAAATCAGCGCTTGCTGACCGACTCGCCGAACGCGCAGACGTGACGCTGCCAGTCAGGTCTGGCCCAGAAGCACAAGGCCGTATTCATCCCGTCAGTCAGGTCTTCGACGAATGCGTCGAAATCTTTGCCGATATGGGTTTCTCGGTCGCCGAAGGTCCGGACATCGAAACCGATGCGATGAACTTCGACAAACTCAACATCCCGGCTGACCACCCGGCTCGCCAGGATCACGACACGTTCTATTTCACGCCGAAAGCAGACGGCACACGGCTACTGCTGCGCACCCACACGTCACCGGTGCAGATCCGGACCATGTCGACAACCAAGCCGCCGATCCGCATTATCGCGCCGGGCCGCGTCTATCGCTGCGACAGCGATCAAACGCACACACCGATGTTCCACCAGATCGAAGGCTTGGTCATCGACGAGACCACCCACATGGGGCACTTGAAGTGGGTGCTGGAGGAATTCTGCAAAGCCTTTTTCGAAGTCGATGAAGTCAAAATGCGGTTCCGCGCCTCGCACTTCCCGTTCACCGAGCCGTCGATGGAAGTTGATATCGACAAGGCCGCGATCGGCAAGCCGGGCGAGTGGCTGGAAATTCTGGGCTGCGGAATGGTGCATCCGAACGTGATCCGCAATTGCGGGCTTGATCCTGACAAGTATCAGGGTTTCGCGTTCGGCATGGGCCTCGACCGGCTGGCAATGTTGAAGTACGGCATCCCGGATCTTAGAGCATTTTTCGCCGCCGACCTGCGCTGGCTGCGCCACTACGGCTTCTCGGTCCTCGACGTCCCAACCATGGGCGGCGGGTTATCGGGGTAAGTTTGACTAGCAGCTTGCCGCGGTAAAAGGCTTTTTGAAACCACAACCGGTTGCTCCACTTGCTGCCCGTCAAATCCAGTATAGAACACGCACTATGACGATCATTCGAACCAAAAGGTTGATATTGCGCCCGCTCGAAGCGAGCGACGCCGGGCGTGTGGCCGAGCTGGCAGGCGACTGGGACATCGCGTCGATGACGGCACGCATTCCCTATCCGTACGATGCCACATTAGCCACCGACTGGATTGCCAACCATTCCGAGAACGATTTCGTGCGCGGCATCGAGTGGAACGGCGAATTGATTGGCTGTGCCGGTTACTTTCCGAATGACAACGGCGAAACTGAAATCGGCTATTGGATCGGCAAACCATGGTGGGGACAAGGCTTCGCAACTGAGGCTACGCGCGGCTTGATCCGCTATTGCTTTACCAATGCCGGATTGGCTTCACTGTGGTGCTGCCACTTTGTCGACAACGATGCGTCACGCCGGGTCATTCAAAAACTCGGCTTCAAGCCGGCCGGCACGTGCCAAGCTTATTGCGACGCGCGCCTCTGCGATATTGCAACTGAACGCTATCAACTGCGACGGCCCGCCCTCGCTTTCCTTTGGAGACGAGCCGCATGAAATTCCTCGACGTTGCAAAAATTAACATCAAGGCCGGAGACGGCGGCAATGGCTGTATCGGTTTCCGGCGCGAGAAGTTCATCGAGTTCGGCGGACCTGACGGCGGCGACGGCGGCCGCGGCGGCAGCGTGATTGTCGAATGCGTCGCCAATCTCAACACATTGATTGACTTCCGCTACATGCAGCATTTCCGGGCCGACAAGGGCACCGACGGCGCCGGCCAAAACCGTGCTGGCGCCAATGGCGACGATCTGATTCTCAAAGTGCCACCAGGCACCTCAGTGCTCGCGGAAGATCAAGTCACGCTGATTGCCGACCTGACCGAAGTTGGCCAACGCTTGCTGCTCTTGAAAGGTGGCAACGGCGGATTTGGAAACGCGCATTTCAAAAGCCCAAGCAATCGTGCTCCGACCCATTCCAATCCAGGGCAAATTTGCGAAGAGCAAGTGATCTGGCTGCAGTTGAAATTGATCGCCGACGCCGGATTAGTCGGCTTGCCCAATGCCGGCAAGTCAACATTTCTGGCGGCTGTTTCCGCTGCCAAGCCGAAGATCGCCAATTACCCGTTTACGACGCTGCATCCCAACCTTGGCGTCGTCAGGGCCGGCGAATCCGAATTCGTATTAGCCGATATTCCCGGATTGATCGAAGGCGCTCATGAAGGCCTCGGTCTCGGCGACAAGTTCCTCGGCCATGTCGAGCGTTGCCGCGTATTGTTGCATCTCGTCGACGCGACCGAGGACGACGTCGCCGAAGCATACAAGACGGTCCGTAACGAAATTCGCGCCTATAGCGGCGAGCTTGCAGGCAAGAAGGAACTGGTCGCGCTCTCAAAATGCGACGCCCTCGATGAGGATACTATCAACGAAAAAGCCGAAGCACTGAAGAAAGCCGCCAAGAAAAAGCCATTGATCCTGTCTGCCGTTTCAGGTCTTGGTATGAAGGAAGCGTTGTTTGCTTTGACGCGTGAAATTGGCCGCATTGAAACCAAAGAAGCCGCAGCAACTGCCGAGCCTGCCAAACCATGGCGGCCGTAACAGAGGGAAAGCGCTCGTGTCCCGCATCATTAGAATCGGTTCGTATTCGTGGACGTTGCCAGACTGGGCGCCGGCGCGGATCGCCATCGGCATCTTGCTTATCCTGTTTGGGTTTCTCGGCTTCCTGCCGATCCTCGGCTTTTGGATGGTCCCGCTCGGCGTCGCGGTGCTGTCCTATGACATCCCGCGCGTGCGTCTGTTACGGCAGAAAATTGCAGCATGGTGGCGCGGTGGAAAATCGCCTCAGAATGACAAAACGTCTGTTTAGCCCGGCGCTTCCGGCCAATTGACTTGGACTCCCAATGACGCCTGGCGCCGAAAAATCCAAACTGTCCGCCCGCCCCGAGTGGGCGAAGGCCAAACGCATCGTCGTTAAAATCGGCTCAGCGTTGCTGGCAGAACGCGCCACAGGTGCGCTCAAGACGGATTGGCTCAACTCGTTGATGGATGATGTCGCGGCGCTGGCAAAATCCGGCAAAGACGTGATCCTAGTCTCGTCAGGAAGCATTGCACTTGGGCGGCATCGCTTGAAGCTGCCGAAAGGCGCGCTTGAACTTGAGCAAAGCCAAGCCGCAGCCGCGGTCGGTCAAATCTCTCTTGCCCATGCCTATCAAGAAATGGCGCAGGCACGCGGGCTGCTTGCCGCGCAAATTCTGTTGACGCTCGGCGATACCGAAGAGCGCCGCCGTTATCTCAATGCGCGCAATACCATCGAAACGCTGCTGGCATTGAAGGCGATCCCGGTCGTCAACGAAAACGATACTGTTGCAACGGCTGAAATCCGTTACGGCGACAATGACCGATTGTCGGCGCGCGTTGCGTCCATGATCTCAGCGGACACCCTTGTACTGCTGTCGGACATCGACGGCCTTTATACTGCGCCGCCGCAGATCGACCCCAATGCCAAACACATTCCGGTTGTAACTGCGATCACGCCGGAGATCGTTGCGATGGCCGGCGATGCCGGAACCGAACTTTCCAAAGGTGGCATGCGCACCAAAGTCGAAGCTGGAAAAATTGCGCTCAGTGCGGGCACCAACATGGTCATCACAACCGGAACGATCATGAACCCTCTGGCCGCGATCGCTGCAGGCGCCAAGGTGACGTGGTTCCTCGCCAGCTCCGATCCAGTGACAGCCAAGAAGCGCTGGATTGCTGGACAGCTTGAGCCCGCGGGCGTGTTGATCATTGATGACGGCGCCGAAAAGGCATTGATCGCCGGCAAAAGTTTGCTGCCGGCCGGTGTGAAACGCGTCGAAGGCGATTTCGACCGCGGCGATGCCGTCATTATCCGTTCAGCTGACGGCCGTGAATTGGGCCGTGGCCTCGTCGCCTATGGACATGAAGACGCGCAGCGCATTATCGGTAAACGTTCGAGTGAGATCGCCGCCATTCTCGGCTTCGACGGCCGCTCGACACTAGTCCATCGCGACGACATGGCGTTGAGTAAGTCGTAGGAGAGATTGCCGGCAAGGCCACCGCTGTCATCCCGGCACTTGTTGCCGGGACCTATGGTTCAACGGGCACAGAAAGTTGTTGAATGCGCTGACACAGCCACGCAGAAATTTTCACTTCACACTGCTCTGCTAAATGGGTCCCGGGGACAAGCCCCGGGATGACAATTGTGGGTGGGCTGGCGTACGTTGGGACATGTGCCGAATGCTCTGCACTTGCATTCGGCGACGTGTTCCCTGATCAAATTTGTCGGGACTTGAACCGCCCTCTCAAGTCCCGTCATCCCCGCCCGACGGCGGGGATGACGGGACTTGGTATCTCCGGAGCGATGAGCTCGCGGGCTGCTGCAGGTCGCGTCCGCGACAACGTTGCTTGGTTGCTGCCCTATGCCTGACAACGGAGCGGACAATCAGGTCATAGCAAGGGCTCTGTTTATTGAGTAAAAGCGTGCGAGAACCGCAAGACATGGAATTCACCACTTCAAGGAGTAACACCGATTTTTAAGCGACCTGTCACCCTTGAGATTGCGACATTGATCGCGTCGGCGTTTCTCGCATTCGTCTTGAACACACCGTTTTGGTCGCGCTTTTTTGCGGCAGTCGCTCCGGCCAACACCTATGAATGGTTGTTCTCAGCAGCAACCGGTGTGCTCGCGCTGGCTGCGTTTTATCTGGCGATCACCATTCTCGGCACCAAGTGGACGTTCAAGCCGCTGCTGATGATTGTGTTGCCCGCAACGGCTGCGATTTCTTACTTCATGCGCGAATACGGCGTCGTTATTGATGCCGACATGCTTCAGAACGCCATTCAAACCAACCCCGAAGAAGTTCGCGATCTCGTCAATCCGGGCGCCATTGCCTACGTTGGCCTGCTCGGAATTCTGCCGGCGTATCTGGTCTGGCGCGCACAGATCGGCTACCGCGGCTTCTGGGCCGACGTGCGCGTCAAAACGAAGTGGGCACTTATTGCAGCCGCTGTTATAGTCGCGATGTTCATGCCATTTTTCATGAACTTCACATCGGTATTCCGCGAGAATCCGCAACTACTGATGTCGCTGGCACCGTCGAATGCGACCAGTGCCATCCGAAAACTGATCAAGAAAAATGCTCGCCTGACGCCGATTGTTGTTCAACCATTTGGCACCGACGCCGTCAGGGCAACACTTCCGGCTTCGCATAAGAAATCCGTTACAATCTTAGTCATCGGAGAAACCGCGCGGGCGGCCAATTTTTCGCTGAATGGCTACACTCGCGATACCAATCCGCGTCTCAAGGCGGTACCGGAGCTGATCAATTTTCCAAATGTGAAGTCATGCGGGACGGCAACCGCGCAATCTCTGCCGTGCATGTTCTCGGGCCTTGGCCGTGAGAATTCACCACCGAACGCAGGCTACACGCAGGAAGGGCTCCTCGACATCTTGAAGCGCGCCGGTCTAGACGTTTCCTGGCGCGAGAACCAAGCCGGCTGCAAGGCGATCTGCTTTCGCGTTCCGACAGACGAACTGACCAATGTCAAAAACAAGGCCTTCACCGAGTTGGGCGAAAACCCGGACGAATTCTTGCTCGAAGGCCTCGAAGATAAAATCAAAGCGCAGACCAAAGATGGCGTGATTGTGCTGCATATGATGGGCAGTCACGGACCGTCCTACTACAAGCGCGTACCACCGAAGTTCCGCGTCTTTACGCCGGTTTGCGAGCATAGCCAGTTTAGCCGCTGCACGACCGAAGAGATTGTCAACGCCTACGACAATACCATTCTCTATTCCGATCACGTGTTGGGCGAATTGATTGCGTTACTCGCAAAACTCGACGCCAGCGGCACACCAGCCGCAATGCTGTATGTTTCTGATCACGGTGAGAGTTTGGGTGAAAATGGCATCTATCTGCACGGCATGCCGTATGCCATCGCGCCCGTCTTCCAGATCCATGTGCCGATGGTGATGTGGCTGTCGCCAACCTATGCTGCACAGTCTGACGTCGATATGGCATGCCTCAAGAAGAGTGCAACGGAGCCCCACTCTCACGACAACCTCTTCCATTCCGTCCTCGGCATCACCAACGTGACCACCAAAGTCTACGACAAGAAACTCGATATCTTTGCCACATGCAGGAAGTAGCTGGCAGCCACCTTGACGAAAAGACGACTCCGGCCAATGCTCGGCGCATGATAAGCGATCATATTAGCGATGACGAAAAACCGGCGGTCCAAACTGAGGCCGAATTAGCCGTACAGCGCCCGGCTGGACCGGACGTAATAGCCGGCTACCTCAAGTCGCTCTCCTCGCAGCCTGGTGTCTACCGGATGCTCGATGCAGCCGGTGACGTGATTTATGTCGGTAAGGCGCGCAATCTGAATGCACGGGTTTCGAACTACGCCCGCGCCAGTGGCCACAGCAATCGCATCGCGCGCATGATTGCGTCGACCGTCGCGATGGAATTCATCACGGTTGGCACAGAGGCACAAGCGCTGCTGCTCGAAGCCAATCTGATCAAGCGCTTCCGCCCGCGCTACAACGT
>JANNFX010000048.1:0-11682 GCA_031380225.1 Hyphomicrobium sp. | reverse complement strand
GTTTCCCGAGTAGGGCTTTTGATGCGATCATGAGCCCCGTCTCGGACGCCCGGAAGATCTCATACAGCGATTCATTGTCGCGGATCTGCGTCTCAAGCACGCGTCCCGTGCCTTCGGGAACGAAGTAACTCTCGATACCGTAGGCGACTTGACCTGGTGCGGGTTCTGATTTGTTCTGCCGCCACGATACATATCGGGCCACACCCTTCAGCACCATGTTGCCAGCCTCAACCTTGTCTGGATAGCTCGATGTGACGGTGACCAAACTCCATTTTGCGCCTCCGTCAGCGGCAGTATCCGGCTTGATGGTTGCGTATATGCGATCACCTTTGTGGGTGCCACCCGGCAACATCACATCGCCGGTTGAGGTGAAGGGATAGCCAAGGATGACGTAATCTCCGCGAAAGAAATCGCGCGGATCAACGGGAATGACATCGACGGTCATTTCGCGGCCGGACTTGAGAAGTGAGATGCGGCCGTAAACCATCCATCCCAGAACTGCCGACTGCAACACAGCGATGCCAATCACGGCTGGCCATAGGTACGAACGTTGTGTCATGACACCACCTCCTTCGATCCGCGTTGGGCCAGTTTCAGCGCCATGAACGACAGACCGGCGACAATCAATCCGGCCACCAGGAAGAACAACGACGTGCCCATCAACGAACCAACCGTCTTTTGATAAATCGCAAGCACTTCGATTGAGAAGGCGATGTAACCAACCCACAATGCCAAGCGATTGTTAGTGTTCAAGCCCCAACCGATGGCAGCGAGTGCCAACGCCAGCGCACAAATCGACTGCAGGATAAATTGGTTGAGCGTCGGGTTCTCACCGAACTGCAGCGCGAAGAAGCCAGCGAATGCAATGGCGAGAGCATAGCCGAGCGCCTTCGGCCATAAGCCATGTAGTGCGGGTTGCAGCTTCTCACCGGCAATGCAGAGTGCCGAGAGTGCAAGGCCGATCAGCAGAACCAGATGGAAGTTGTGTCCGGTGCCCAGGATCGCTCCGAGCGAAATAATAAATACAGTGAGCGCGATAGCTGAGAGATGCAAGCCCGGTGGCCACTTGAGCCAGTAAAACGCCGCAGAAATGACGCCCCACACAGGAAGGAATTGCCAGAACACTTCCTCGCGCTGCGCGGTTTCCATGCCGCCCCAGATTGAAGCGAGCACTATTGAGAATGCGAGCGACGGCGGCGACCACAACGCCAGGCCAGCGACCAGCGCGCCAGCCGACCAAACCAAAACGGCGTCAGGCGCATTGCCGTCCATATGGTACATCTGCGAGATCAGCATGATGCCGGCGCCAAAGATTGCGGTCCCGGCAAGCGCCGCTGCATGTCCGAGACCATCAAGGCCGCGTTGGAACAAGACTGCGGCGCCGATGTAGGCCGCCCACAAGGTTGTAAAGATCGCGCCAAGCCTGACCGACTTTGGCATCTCCTGCCAGTTGGCAGCGACGAAGCTCATGACCGCAAACCCGATCAGCACGGCGGCGAGTGTTCCGAGGACGGTGGCGAGGCGAAGCCCACCAGGGTTGGCCTCAAGATCGGCTGCAATGGCCGCGGCGCCGTCGGCAGTGACCCAACCCTTCTCGCGCCATCGATTTACATCGCGCTGAAAGCGATTTCTGTAGCTCCACATGCTGGCCGGCTGCCCCGGTGGTCCTTTCAATCCTGAAAACGGTTAAACTGAACGTTGTTTTATTTATTCCTGTGATGACGGCGGAAGCAAGGCAATTGCGTTGTCTAGAGTAAATATAGTGAAGCAACGTTTAGGGCAGTCCATAACTATGTTACGCAACACGGTCGGGGCGGCCGCACCAGTTGCCGTCCCACAAAATTAAGAACGAGAGCCCGAATATGGAACTCGACGCCACGCTACTTGCCCGCATCCAGTTCGCGTTCACCGTGTCGTTCCACATCATTTTCCCAGCGTTCTCAATCGGACTGGCGGCCTTTATCGCCACGCTGCTTGTGCGCTGGCGGATGACCGGAGAAGACCATCTTCATCGCTTGGCGCGTTTCTGGACCAAGGTGTTCGCGGTCTCGTTCGCGATGGGTGTCGTGTCGGGCATCGTGCTCTCTTACCAATTCGGCACCAACTGGGCCCGGTTCTCGACCGTGGTTGGCAACGTGCTTGGGCCGCTACTCGGCTATGAAGTGCTGACGGCATTCTTCTTGGAAGCGTCATTCCTTGGCATCATGCTGTTTGGCTGGAATCGGGTGTCGGCCAATCTGCATGTTACGGCCGCTATTCTCGTTGCGATCGGCACGTCTGTTTCAGCCTTCTGGATCCTGGCCGCGAACAGCTGGATGCACACGCCGCAGGGTCACGAAATTCGCAATGGCATCGCGTTCCCCGTCGACTTTTGGGCGATCGTATTCAACCCAAGCTTTCCGTATCGCTTCGCGCATATGTTCACCGCTGCTTACCTGACTACGTCGCTTGTCGTGCTGGCGGTTGGCGCAAGGTATCTGCTCACAAATCGCTACGAAGCCGAAGCCAAGACCATGATGCGCATGGGTCTAGGCATGGTGGCGATCCTAGCGCCACTGCAGGCGATGATCGGTGACTTGCACGGGCTCAATACCGCTCAGTATCAACCGGCCAAGGTCGCTGCGATGGAGGCGCATTGGGATGGCTCGAAGCCCGCTGGCATGGTCCTGTTCGCAATTCCCAACGAAAAGGAAGAGCGCAACGATTATGAGATTTCCATCCCTAACCTCGCCAGCTTGATCATCACACATGATCCCAATGGACTGTTCAAGGGCCTGAAAGACTTCCCGGCCAGCGAGCGCCCACCCGTGAAGCCGGTGTTCTTCGCATTCCGGGCCATGGTCGGCATCGGGCTGTTGATGATTGCGATTGGTTTTGTCGGCGCGTATCTCTGGCTTCGCGGAAAACTGTTCACGGCCACTTGGTATTTGCGCAGTGTTCAGTACGCTTGGCCGCTCGGCTTTGTCGCCATTCTTGCCGGTTGGTGGGTCACAGAAACTGGCCGCCAGCCGTGGATCGCGACCGGCATTCTACGCACAGCCGATGCGATCTCGCCGGTGCCAGCTTGGGCCGTCTTGACCACACTGGTGCTGTTTGTTCTAGTCTATTCGAGTGTGTTCTCGATGGGCATTTACTACATCAACAAGCTCATCGAAAAAGGCCCGTCCGGCTCCGCACTTGATGCCAAGACAACGCTGCCGTCGCGGCCGTTGTCGGCGGCCGAAGATGCGACCCGCGAAGCCTTGTCGGAAGGACGCTGACATGGATCTTACTTACTGGCTGCCGCTGGTGTGGACTGGACTGCTCGGCGTCGCCGTCGCGCTTTACGTTGTGCTCGACGGCTTTGATCTCGGTCTTGGCATTCTGTTCCCGAGCTACCGAAGTGAAGCCGACCGCGATGTGATGATGAATTCGGTCGCACCGTTCTGGGACGGCAACGAGACCTGGCTGGTCCTCGGCGGTGGCGGCTTGTTTGTCGCCTTTCCGATGGCCTACGGCATCATCATGTCTGGGCTTTATCTGCCGGTGATCATCATGCTGTTAGCGCTGGTGTTCCGCGGCGTTGCTTTCGAATTCCGCTGGGTTGCAAAACCGCACCATGCATTCTGGGACTACGCTTTCATCGGTGGATCGACGATTGCAGCTTTTATGCAAGGTGTCATCCTCGGCGGTCTCATCGATGGCATCGCAGTCAAGGACGGCGCCTTCGCAGGCGATGTGCTCGATTGGCTCAAGCCGTTCCCGCTATTCATTGGCTGTGCGACAGTCGCCGGATACGCACTGCTTGCCGCGACGTGGCTTGTTCTCAAAACTGAAGGTCATATCGCCGAACAAGCCCGCTCAACGGCGCTTAAATTATTGCCATTGGTTCTGATCGCAATGGCGGTTGTCTCTTTGTGGACACCATTCGCCGTGCCGCGCATTTGGGAACGCTGGTTCTCATACCCAAACTTCCTCTATTTAAGTCCCATCCCTGTCTTAACCGCATTGGCCTCGTATTTGTGCTGGCGCGGCCTCGAACGGCGTGACGATCTGCTGCCCTTTGTGTCGGCAATCGCGCTCTTCCTATTGGGCTTCGCCGGACTGGCAATTTCAAACATGCCGTATTTGGTGCCGCCATCGGTCACCATTTGGCAAGCCGCAGCCCCGCCATCTTCGCAAGCCTTTATGTTAGCTGGCACAGTCGTTCTGCTCCCGGTTGTGCTGGCTTACACTGTGTTTGTGTATTGGACGTTCAGGGGCAAGATGCGGGCCGGCGAGGGTTATCATTGACCTGACAAAACCTTGACGGAGCTCCAACATTAGGCCAGAGCGTGGCCGGTTAAAGTCAACGCTTGCGCTACAGCCGGATCTTGCGGCAAGTAACGGGAAACACGGCGCAATCAGGCAGCAGACTAGTGACCATAGCATATATAAACCGGATTGCGACTGCGGTTCCGGACTACGATCTCCATCAGACGTTTGTCAGTTATGCGCGGTCACTCTTGAGCGACCCGCGCAAACAACGCATGTTCGATAAGATGGTCGAGAAATCTCAGATTTCTCATCGTTGGTCGGGACAATCATCCGGCGCGGATGGTGAGAGCACGCTGATTGACGGCAATATCTTCTACAGCCGCGATAGCTTTCCCTCGACCGCAAAGCGAATGCGCGCCTACGAGCGCTTAGCGCTGCCATTGGCGATCAAGACGGTCGAGCGATTGCAGCTTGGCCCGGCTATCAAAGACGTGACGCACATAGTTATCACCTCATGTACCGGGTTCGCGGCCCCGGGCCTTGATCTGCAACTCATCGACCATTTTGGCATCAAGTCTACGGCCGAGCGCACGGTCGTTGGCTTTATGGGCTGCTATGCGGCCATCAATGGACTGAAACTTGCCCATCACATCGTGCGCTCCGAACCTCAGTCGAAAGTCTTGATGTTGTCGCTTGAGCTCTCAACCTTGCATTTCCAAGAGACCGACGACCTCGAACAAATTCTGATGTTTTTGTTGTTCGCCGATGGGGCGGCTGCGGCCTATGTGACGGCCGAACCTCAGGGTCTTGCGATCCAATCATTTCATTCAGAAGCTATTCCAGGCACGGCCGATTTGATGAGCTGGCACATCCGTGACCAAGGCTTTGACATGGTACTGTCTGGCGACGTGCCGCGCAGCATCTGCCGCGCGATAACAGCCGCGGGACCGCGAGTTCTCAGAGGCGCCGCGCCGTCAGAGATTGATATGTGGGCCGTGCATCCCGGCGGACGTACGGTACTCGATGCGGTGGAAGCGGCATTCACTCTACCAAAGGATCAACTCCGCCATTCGCGCGCCGTTTTGGCCGACTATGGCAACATGTCGTCAGCCACAGTGTTATTCGTCTTGCAGAAATTTTTGAATGAGTGCCGCCGCGGTGAACGCGGTTGTGCGATGTCGTTTGGGCCCGGCTTGACGGCGGAGACGATGCTATTCGCAACTGCGGAGTGACGTCATGCCAGTATTCCCGACACAAGACTTCTCAAAGCGCGACACGACACCAGAGCTCATGGATACGGAGCAAGTCAGCTTTGAAGATTTTCGCAACTGCCTTGAACAGCTCTCGCAATCAAACCGATTGGCTCTCGGCTACCGGCCAACTTTGAGATTTCTTGATCAATTGAAGCGCGACGGCCATCTCGCGACAGGCCGGCCAGTCTCAATTGTCGATGTTGGCAGCGGCTATGGTGATCTCGTGCGCCGAATCGATCAATGGGCCGAGGCAAACGGTGTCGTCGTTGATCTGCAGGGCGTTGATATGAACCCCTGGTCTGCAAAGGCTGCTAGTGAGGTGACTGAAAAGGGCCGGCCAATCCGTTGGATCAGCCAGAATTTGTTTGATTACAAACCGGAGCGGCCAGTTGATATCGTTGTCTCATCGCTGTTCACGCATCACCTGAAAGCGCCCGACCTCGTTCGATTTGTCAAATGGATGGAGGCGACAGCTCAGCTCGGATGGTTCGTCAGCGATTTGCGGCGCCACCCGCTGCCCTATTATGCAATGAAGGCGGGATTTCCGCTGCTACGGCGCCACCGCTTCATGCATCATGACGGCCCGGTTTCAGTGGCCAGCGCCTTTGTCGAAGCGGATTGGCGGGCGACACTCAGCGAGGCCGGACTTGATCCACGCGCTGCCAGCATCGATCGCCGCTTACCATTCCGGCTATGTGTGTCGCGGATCAAGAACTGAAGGGTTCGTGGGCGTCAATGCCCAGCGTTACGCTTCGATCAGTCCCAATGCCAATTGAACCGGCTTGAATGAGCGCCGGTGATGCGGCGATACGCCGAGCCGTTCGAGCGCGAATTTATGTTCGGGCGTGCCGTAGCCTTTGTGGCGCTGGAATCCGTAACCTGGATGATCGCGAGCCAAGTCCACCATGATGCGGTCGCGCGTGACTTTGGCAACGATGGACGCTGCTGCGATCGACAAGCACTTGGCATCGCCTTTAACAATGGTACGCGCTTCGCAAGTGAGCCGCGGCGCTTTGTTGCCGTCTATCAGTGCCAAGCGCGGCGCATTTCTGAGCCCGCGCACCGCTTCGGCCATGGCCCACAGGGTCGCGTTGAGAATGTTATCGCGGTCGATTCGCGCGACGCCGGCAATGCCCACGCCAAAGTCAGCCGTTGCAACGATCTCTTTGTAGAGCGTCTCGCGCCAGTGCTCATCTAGAGCCTTGCTGTCGTCGATGCCTTTTGGAATGCGCGCCGGATCGAGAACGACAGCAGCTGCAACAACTGGTCCGGCCCACGGTCCGCGGCCAGCCTCGTCGATCCCGGCAATGGGACCGCCCGCCAATTCAAGTTCAATGCTTTCCAGCTCGAATGTCGGAGAAAATCGCGAATCGCTGAGCTTCATGGCCGAGCATCGCGGAGGATAGCGAAAGAGTCAAAGCCAGCGCAATCGATTCGCTGCCCAACGACGGAGCTTCCGATAAATTTTCGGGTATTGGCGGAGAGAGTGGGATTCGAACCCACGGTACGGTTGCCCGCACACACGCGTTCCAGGCGTGCGCCTTAAACCACTCGGCCATCTCTCCGGGATGCCTTGGAAGCGCCGCACTATAGCCAGAGCGGCTTCGAGTGCAATTGCTGCCAAGCTGATTTGCGAGTTCCGGGCACACCTGCGACGTTGAGCCGGGGCAGATCAAACCTGTTGATCAATCTTGATCGGTGATCAGACCAACAAAAAAGGCTGGCACGCGGCCAGCCTCTTTCGAAAGTCTGTACTCTTAGAATCGCTGATCTCTTATCGCGAGTAGAATTCGACGACGAGGTTCGGTTCCATTTGAACGGCATACGGCACATCCGACAAGGCCGGGATGCGCAGCAGCTTAGCCGTCATTTTGGTGTGATCGGTGTCGACGTAGTCTGGCACTTCGCGCTCGGCACTCTTGATGGCTTCGAGAACCAACGGCAACTGGCGCGCCTTTTCCTTGACCTCAACGACGTCGTTGATGCGGCAGCGGAAGCTGGAAACCGTCACGCGGCGGCCGTTGACGGTGATGTGCCCGTGGCTGACGAATTGGCGCGCGGCGAACATGGTCGGCACGAACTTAGCGCGATAGACGACCGCGTCGAGGCGGCATTCAAGCAAGCCGATCAACTGTTCTGAAGTCGAACCCTTGCGGCTCGCAGCTTCTTCATAGAGGCGCGAGAACTGGCGCTCGGAAATGTTAGCGTAATAGCCCTTGAGCTTCTGCTTGGCTTTGAGCTGCTGACCGAAGTCCGAGGTCTTCGAAACGCGGCGTTCGCCGTGTTGTCCCGGGCGGCTTTCGCGTTTATTGAGCGGGCTCTTCGGGCGGCCCCAGATGTTCTCGCCCATACGGCGATCGATCTTGTGTTTGGCGCGGACGCGCTTCGTCATTGGTAGCACTCCAATACATTGAGGCCAGAAAGCATGAGTGCTGCCAGCCAAGTGGAGCGTCCCCTCCTGTGCCAAGCTTTTAAGGCCTGACCGACAGACGCCGCCAACGAAGCGGACATCACGGGTTCGCAAATAGAACGCGGGCCAAAACCGGCCCGCGTCAGGGGTGGATAGTGACAACTGGGGCCTCCGTCAACCGGATAAGCCCGCCTGCGTCACTTCTTTTCGGGCGCCGGTGCTGGAGCCGCTGCTGGAGCGGCTTTGGCAGGAGCTGCAGCCGGGGCTGAAGCGGCAGGCGCTGGTGTTGTCGACGCTGTGGCGCCTGGTGCGGCGCCTGGAACCTCTGGCGGCGGCAGCTTGGGACCGGCATCGACGTAGGCCTTGATGCGATCCTTAACGGCCGCAGCCTGTTCAGGCGTGCAGGTGTTGGTCTGCTTGGGTTCCTTGCTGGTGTCCATCACGGCGACTTCTTTACCATCGCCCTTTTCGACCGCTTTGATCTTGCCCGTCAGCAGCATGACCGTCGTCAGATGGATCTGGTTGATCCACAGCTTCTGCTGATCGGTCCAGGTTTTTTTGTCGACTTCCCGCTTCATCATCGAGCGATGATTAAGCGCCTGGTCATCCGGCATATTGCAGACCTGAGCGTGGGCCGAAATCCGGCCGACACGCACAACTTCGCGCGCAATATCGATCGGAACCATGACCGGTTCCTGTTTGCTCTTGTCGACAAGGATGACATTGCCATCCTTATTGGTGAATTGGTTCGGTAACATGGCCCAAGCATACTTCAGGACCGCGTTTACCATTTCATCGCTAGGGCCAGCTTGGTCATCCGCAATGGCCGGGCTTTGAAGCCCAACTGACAGCATTGCGAGGACGCCAAGCGACGCCAGTCCGGCCTTCTTCATCGTCCGCATCGTACCACCGCCCAGTTCGGGTTTGATGTTTGTAATCATTGGCATTTTCGGCAATTATTGCCAGGCGGCTCAAGTGGCCATCCGCCACGATGTCCTTGGTCCGGGAATACTGCCGCCGTCGCAGGCATCGCTCGGCTTAAAACTTGGCCACATCAAGGCAGGTCAGGGCGATGAGTTGCCCGTTTTCCTCTTGCCGCGCGCAAGCGTTGCAACAATGCCACGAAGCGTGCGCACCTCTTGTTCGGTCATGCCAGTGCGCGTGAACATGGCGCGCAAATTCCGGATCACACCTTCGCGTTTTGCCTTCGGATTGAAGAAGTTGGCTTCATCCAGTGCCCATTCCAAATGCTCGAATAAGCCGATTTGTTCGGCTTTGGTTGCTGGCCGGTCGTGGCCGAAGTTAAGACCCGCCGTGACAGGCTTTTCATAGGTCGTGACGCGGCCGAGTGTTGCCTTGTCGCTGGTCCGCATCCATTCGTAACCGAGAATGAGCACGGCTTGCGCCAAGTTGAGCGACGCAAACTGCGAGTTGACCGGGATCATGACCAGCGCATCCGCATGGGCGACCTCGGACGTTTCCAGCCCGCTGCGTTCGCGGCCGAATAGAATTCCGCAGCGCTCTCCGCGCGCAATCCGTGTCTTGATTTCAGCGATGGCATCGAGCGGCGTCAGCACCGGCTTCCGCAAATCGCGTTGGCGCGCCGTCGTCGCACAAATCCAATTCAAGTCACCAATCGAGGCGTCGAGCGACGTGTGGGCACTTGCATCATCGATGATGTAGTTGGCACCCGACGCGGCGATGCGCGCTTTCTCATTCGGCCAGCCGTCGCGCGGGCTGATCAAGCGCAAGTCGTCGAGACCGAAGTTGGCCATCGCGCGCGCGACCATGCCGATATTGTCGGCGAGTTGCGGCTCCATCAGCATGACAGACGGTGTTTCGCCTTCGCCTGATACCGCTTCGCCTGGCATGTTGGCGCGGCGCAGGCCGTGCCGCAATTTGCGAATGACGCGCCGGGCCCAGAACCATGTGTTATCGCCAGACCAGTACTTGGCCAGCGTTTCGAGGCACGGCGTGGTGATGGTTTCGCTGCCAAGACCTTGGAGACGTATCGCGCCGTCGCCGGCGATGATTTCCTTTTTCGACAACACGAATTGATCGAGTGTTTCGATGCCCTGTTGCTCGGTGCGCCGCTTGCAGCCCGCGCACGTCGCGCCGTCGCCGATGCAGCGCAATTCGGCGCAATAGATCAGCACCGCTTCAAGGCTGTCGCGATCGAGGCCTGGGATGGCGAGTTGCGCCAACCCGTCGTCAATGGTGCCAGCGTGGCAGACGCGCACGACATCGCCAACCGAAACGCCCGTCCCAACGAGCGTTGGCACGGGCGGAGTTCCAGCGGGCTTGATGTCGAGGCCGGGCAGCGGGTTCATCAGATCAATTCAATGCCGATCGCTGCACCGCGGTTAGCCGTGGTGATGCTGATGCGGGATGCCTTTTTCGCAGATCAGATCGTGCAATTCGCCGGCCTGATACATTTCGCGCATGATATCGCAACCGCCAATGAACTCACCTTTGACGTAGAGTTGCGGGATCGTCGGCCAATTTGAGAACGTCTTGATGCCGTCGCGAATGCCAGCATCGTCAAGCACGTTAACGTCCTTGAACGGAACGCCGAGATGCTCAAGAATTTTGACGGCGGTCGCGGAGAACCCACACTGCGGGAACTTGGCATTGCCCTTCATGAACAGCACAACATCGTTGCTGTCGATGGTGGACTTGATCTGATCGTGGGCTGAAGACATGGGCTTTCCTTCCGGCGTTCTTTGCTCAATCTGCTTGATTGAGATGTGGTCTGTTCAGGGCGAAAGTCAACGGGCCGCGCTGACTATATCACGTCAACTTGGGTCCTTCGGCGCCGAGGTGTTGAGCTGCAGCGCATGCAAGACGCCGCCCATGCGCCCGCCTAGCGCCTCATAGACGATCTGATGCTGCGCGACGCGGCTCTTGCCTTTGAACGCCGACGAAACGATCGCGGCCGCCCAGTGGTCATTGTCGCCGGCGAGATCTTTCAGCTCAATCACCGCATCAGGCAGTGCGGCCTTGATGAGGCGTTCAATATCGGTGGCTGACATCGGCATGAGCGGTCGTCCTTCATAGTTGTGGCATGCATCTAGACCGTCGTTTCGAACATTTCAAGAACAAGCCGCGGCGGCTAATGTGCACGGCCTTGAGCGCTTTTAGGTCTGAGGCCGGCTTACTGCCTACTTCCTATTGCCTGCCATATAACGACGCCTTCAGCGGGTCCGTAGGTTGAGTTGGCGGCGGCCGCGACATCGAACTTCAATCTCCATTTCCGTTCCGCCGCGCGACCACAATTGTCATCCCGGCACTTGTCCCCGCTCAGTGCCGGTCTGTAGGGCGGGTTAAAGCCACATCATGCGCAGCATGGTGCGGCGTAACCCGCCGGCGAATTGGCAGTTTTCGCAGAGCGCCGGTTCAAGCCTCAAGCTGACTGGCGGTTTACGGTCTTCAAGCTGCGCATGAAGCCCTTTAACCCGCCCTACAAGATTTGGATTGCAAGCCGGGCTGCGGCGGGACATGTGCCGATGCATTCGGCAACGTGTGAAAGACACCGCGCTCGTTCTGTTGCACGACGGATTCCCGCCCTAGGCGGAGATGACGAGACTTGAGAGTGGAATTAAACCCCGCATTTGGTAGGGAACACGCCGCCATACAACCGCACGTCACCCACAATTGTCATCCCGGGGCTTGTCCCCGGGACCCATTCAGCAGCAAAGTGTGACGTGAAGATCAGCGCGTTGTTGTCTCATCACATTCGACTACTTTTTGTGCCCGTTGCGCCATGGGTCCCGGCAACAAGTG
>JANNFX010000039.1:0-20391 GCA_031380225.1 Hyphomicrobium sp. | reverse complement strand
CCGCACCGATGTGGAAGCGATTGCGGTTCATCTGCTCGCTAAAATCGATCCAAATATGCGCATCAGTGATGCAGCGTTGGCGGCGCTCGCAAAGCGGACGTGGCAAGGTAATGCGCGCGAACTTCGAAGTGTTCTGGCTCGCATGTCAATGGTGGCAACCGACCGTCTCATTTCCGAGCCATTGGTTGAGGCGTTCGCGCCAGGGGCGCCAGCACATACTCCAGGCAAGAGTTCATTACGCGAGTTGCAACGGACGCGGCTCCTCGAAGTATTTTCGGAAACCGGCGGCAATATCAGCGAGACGGCGCGGCGGCTTAACGTCTGCCGAAACACGGTCTACAAAGCACTGGACGCGCCGGACGGCGTTTGATCCACGCCATCAACATGAGCGAACGCCTCGTCTCATCCAATTTAGAACGTGCTGTGACTAGGAGTGTTGAATTGTCAGACAATTACAACTTCAATTACTGCTCAGTTATTGAACAGTTGCGCCTGACCGTTCTAAGAACATTGCAATGAATCAATGCGTTACTTCATTGGCATGGCCGTTGCGAGTTTGCGAACTGCGGGGGGCCTTGGTTGTTGCTCACTCGCCTGATGCAAAAAAAAGCCAAGGAGGAAGATAATGAACGTCATACGGGATTTCCCGGATTCGAAGCGGCACCGGGCAAACCAATTAAGATCCGTTGCGTCCTGCAGTGTTCTGGCTGTTGCAATGGCCATGTCTCAGTCAGCGGTTGCCAAGGACGTCACGATTGATGACCTCCTCGGTGATGCCTCGTCGACCGGCGACGTTCTGCAAAACGGCATGGGCTACAATGCGCAGCGCTATAGTCCGCTCAATCAGATCAATTCCGAGAATGTAGGCAAGTTGGTGCCGGCCTGGGCGTTCTCGTTCGGCGGCGAAAAAATGCGCGGTCAAGAAACCCAGCCTCTGGTTGACGACGGCGTCATGTACGTCACCGGCTCTTACAGCCGGATGTACGCCATTGATGTGAAGACAGGGAACAACCTGTGGGAATATGCTGAGCGTCTTCCTGAAGGCCTCCTGACCTGCTGTGACGTTATCAATCGCGGCGCAGCTCTGTTTGGTGACAAAGTCTACTTTATGACGCTTGATGCCAAGGTTGTCGCCCTCGACAAGAAGACCGGCAAAGTCGTTTGGTCCAAACAGATCGACGATCCAACGTCTGGCCATACCGCGACAGCGGCACCCCTGATCGTTCCCTCCAAGGCATTTGGACCGCTCATCGTGACCGGTGTGTCGGGCAGCGAGTTCGGCATCGTCGGACGCGTTGAAGCCCGCAAGGTTGACAATGGTGATCTGGTTTGGACCCGTCCAACCATTGAGGGCAACGTCGGAACGCTTAACGGTAAACCTGGAAGCATGACTGGCAAGGCAAATGAAACGTGGCCTGGCGATCTCTACAAGACAGGCGGCGGCGCTCCTTGGCTTGGCGGCACCTATGATCCCGACACAAAGCTGATGTTCTTTGGCGTCGGCAATCCGGGGCCGTGGAACAGCCACGTCCGTCCAGGCGACAATAAGTGGGGCTGTGCTCGTATCGCCATTGACCCTGAAAACGGCGAAATCAAGTGGGGCTATCAGACCACCCCGCATGACGCTTGGGACTATGACGGCACTAACGAGGTCGTCTCGTTCGACCTGAACGGCGTCAAAGCTGCCGCCACAGCCGACCGCAACGGCTTTTTCTATGTGCTTGAACGGGCGACCGGCAAGTTCATCTCCGCGGCACCGTTCGTTGAGAAGATCAATTGGGCGAAAGGCATCGACAAGGACGGCAAGCCGATGTTTGACCCCGCATTCCGTCCGGGCGACCCATCGAAATCTGCTGATGGAAAGAAGGGAACCGCGATCTTCGCGATTCCTGCCTTCCTCGGTGGCAAAAACTGGATGCCGATGGCCTATAGCCCCGACACCAAGTTGTTCTACATCCCATCAAATGAATGGGGCATGGATCTGTGGAACGAGCCTGTGACCTACAAGAAGGGCGGCGCCTATCTCGGAGCCGGCTTCACCATCAAGCCAATCTTTGAAGACCACATTGGCTCGCTTAAAGCGCTGGATCCCGCGACCGGCAAGATCGTCTGGCAGAACAATAACAAGGCTCCGCTTTGGGGTGGTGTTCTCACCACGGCTGGCGGCCTTGTATTCTACGGCACGCCTGAAGGTCACCTGAAAGCGGTCGATGCAAAGACTGGCAAGGATCTCTGGTCCTTCAACACCGGATCGGGCATCGTTGGTTCGCCCGTTACATGGGATCAGGACGGCGAGCAAATGGTGTCGGTCGTGTCTGGCTGGGGTGGCGCCGTGCCGCTCTGGGGTGGCGAAGTTGCCAAGACTATTGCGCACTTCAAACAGGGCGCAATGACCTGGACCTTCAAGCTGCCGAAAGTGACAGCGTCCAAGTAATCGGTTCAAGGGTTTGATCGCTGTCGATCGAAATGACTATGCGGCCCCGGCGGGGAATCAGCCTGGGCCGCATTTTTATGTTTTAAGCCGGATAGACTCTAGGCACCCGGAAGTTTTCTGTTGGTATCGAAGGCCACTCGCCCGCAACACACGACGTCAAAGGTCCCGGCACAATGCGTCTTTGTAATGGTTTTCACGTTCCAATGTCTGCCAGGACGGCGGTAACTTCATGCACAACCGTTTCGGTTCCTGCAACTGTGGCGCTTTTTATTCAACTCGTTCTGACCATTTTCATGGTTGCGTCACTGGGCCAGCAAGCCCTGGCGCAAGACAACGTCGATACTGCTCTCATTCTCTCTGTTGACGTTTCGCAGTCTGTCGATGACGAGCGATACAAATTACAGATGGAGGGTATAGCCAAGGCCATCGAAGACCCGGAAGTGGTCGCAGCCATCACCAGTGGGCCCCAAGGTGGCATTTTGATCGCGATGGTAACATGGGCGGACCAGTCCGACCTGGCTTTGGATTGGAAGCGAATTGGATCGCAAGCCGATGCCACTGCTGTCGCAGCCCTTGTCCGCAGCCTTCCAAGAAAAGGCGGCGAGTTCACGTGTCTTGCCCGCATGCTGCACTCCGTCAGTATAAATATCATTCCCAATATTCCGGCTCCTGCTACACGCGTGGTCGTCGACATATCAGGCGACGGCATCGACAATTGTTCCAACAAAGTCGACATACACACCGAGCGCGACGCCGTCTTGGCGACTGGCGCCATCATCAATGGTCTACCAATCATAACTTCGGAAACAGTCGTGGGGTCGGGGGCATACCGGGCGCCCGGTTTTGGGCTACAAGAACTGTCCAATCAACCCGACCTTGATCGCACAACGTTGGACCAATGGTTCAGCGATCACATTATCGGCGGTGAGAGCGCATTCGTCATCGCCGCCCACGGCTATGACGATTTTGGACGCGCCTTCCGTAGAAAATTCGTCACTGAAGTGAGTTGGCGCGCTCAACCATCAGCATTTTCCGCTCTAACGCAGGCAGGCACATCAGCCAAACAGTGAACGCTGTGCGAGCTGCAAAAATTTCGGAACCACGCTATCTGTTCTGGATGCCCAATGGATCGAAAAATCAAACGTCTTCTCGTCGCTAATCGTTCCGAAATCGCCATTCGCGTGTTTCGCGCTGCAACCGAACTTGGCATTCGCACCATCGCCATCTACGCGGAACAAGACCGGCTTTCGCTGCACCGCTTCAAGTCCGACGAAGCGTTTCTGATTGGGCCGGGCAAAGGTCCGCTCGAGGCATACCTGTCAATCGATGACGTTCTGCGAGTTGCGAAAGATGCCAAGGCAGACGCCATTCATCCAGGCTACGGCTTCCTGTCAGAAAGTCCGGAATTTGCCGAAGCCTGCAAGCAGGCAAAAATCGTCTTTATCGGCCCCACGCCGCAAACCATGCGAACGCTGGGCAACAAAGTTGACGCGCGTAATCTGGCGGTTTCGTGCGGTGTGCCCGTCATGCCAGCGAGCCCGCCGCTTTCAGTGATCCCGATTGAGATAAGGAAAGCGGCTGCCGCCGTTGGCTATCCAGTCATGCTTAAGGCCTCGTGGGGCGGTGGCGGGCGCGGCATGCGCGTCATCGAAAGCGAAGCTGAACTATTAGGTTCGGTCATGATCGGCCGGCGCGAAGCCAAAGCCGCATTTGGTAAAGACGAAGTCTATCTCGAAAAACTCATTCGCAACGCCCGCCACGTCGAAGTTCAAATTCTTGGCGATCAACACGGCAACTTGGTTCACTTGTTTGAACGGGATTGTTCAATTCAGCGCCGCAACCAGAAACTCGTCGAGCGCGCGCCCGCACCTTACCTCGATGAAACGACACGCCAGCAGCTCTGCGCAGCGGCCCTAAAGATTGGCGAAGCGACGAACTATGTCGGGGCTGGTACGGTTGAGTTCTTGTTCGATACCGATACTGGCGCCTTCTATTTCATAGAAGTCAACCCGCGCATTCAGGTTGAGCACACTGTTACCGAGGTTGTGACCGGTCTCGATATCGTCAAGGCGCAGATAAAAATTCTTGAAGGCGGCCGCATTGGTGCCAAGAGATCAGACGGCCATTGGGAAACCGGCATTCCCGCACAAGACGCCATCCGCCTTAATGGACACGCCATCCAGTGCCGGATCACAACAGAAAACCCGGAAAACAATTTCATCCCCGATTTCGGCCGCATCAGTGCGTATCGCGGTGCCATGGGTTTTGGTATTCGCATCGATGGCGGCACGGCGTTCTCGGGAGCTGTGGTCACACGATACTACGACCCGCTGCTCGAAAAACTGACGGCCTGGGCGCCGTCGGCGGACGAAGCCATAGACCGCATGAACCGGGCGCTGCAGGAATATCGCATCCGTGGCGTGGCGACGAACTTGGCCTTTCTGCACAATGTCGTCGCCCATCCGCGGTTTCGGTCGAATGACTACACCACGCGCTTCATCGATGAGACGCCGGCGCTATTTAATTTCCCCAAACGGCAAGACCGCGCCTCCAAACTGCTGTCCTGGATCGCTGATGTCACCGTCAATGGTCACCCAGAGGCCAAAGACCGGGTGCGCCCCGCCGCCGGCATCCGTGCGCCGCAGGTGCCCGATTTCCAACAATCTCCGGTGGCCGGCACACGCCAGATGCTTGAGGCTAAGGGACCTGCTGGGTTTGCAGACTGGATGAAAGCGCAGGATCGAATCCTGATCACCGACACAACGCTGCGCGATGCCCACCAGTCGCTGATCGCAACCCGCATGCGAACGCGCGACATCGTCTCGGTTGTCGACAGTTATGCCCGGGGGCTGCCGCAACTGTTGTCGCTCGAATGCTGGGGCGGCGCCACCTTTGATGTGGCCATGCGTTATCTACACGAAGATCCCTGGGAACGGCTCGCGCTCGTTCGCGAGAAGCTGCCCAACATCCTGACGCAAATGTTGCTGCGCGGCTCAAACGGTGTCGGCTACACCAACTATCCCGACAATGTCGTGCGCCTGTTTGTTAAACAGGCAGCGCATGCGGGCATGGATCTGTTTCGCATTTTCGACTGCTTTAACTGGGTCGAAAACATGCGCGTCTCGATTGATGCCGTCTGCGAGAGTGGAAAGCTGGCTGAGGGCGCGATCTGTTATACAGGTGATATCCTGGACCAGAGACGCGCTAAGTACTCGCTCAAATACTATACCGGCCTTGCCAAAGATTTGGAAAAGGCCGGGGTCCATATTCTTGGTATAAAAGACATGGCTGGCCTTTTGAAGCCCGCGGCGGCGCGTGTCCTCGTCAAGGCCCTGAAGGAGGAGACGAACCTTCCGGTCCACCTTCACACGCATGACACGACGGGCATTTCCGCGGCCACTATATTGGCGGCGATTGATGCGGGCGTCGACGCCATTGATGCGGCCATGGATTCGATGAGCGGCAGCACATCGCAGCCGTGCCTAGGCTCGATCGTTGAAGCGATTGCGCGATCAAAACGTGAGTCTGGATTGGATCCAGCCGCGATCCGCCGCATCAACAGCTATTGGGAAGGGGTCCGCGCACACTATGCCGCCTTCGAAAGTGGTCAGATGTCAGGTGCCTCTGAAGTCTATTTGCATGAGATGCCTGGTGGGCAATTTACAAATCTCAAGGAACAAGCGCGCTCGCTCGGCTACGAAACGCGTTGGGCTGAAGTTGCCGAGGCCTACCGCTCCGCCAACGAGTTGTTTGGCGACATCATCAAAGTGACGCCGTCATCGAAGGTCGTCGGCGACATGGCGCTGATGATGGTGGCGCAGGAACTTTCAGCTGACGATGTTCTCGATCCCAATATGGACGTCAAATTCCCAACGTCCGTGATCGAGATGTTGCGTGGCGACTTAGGTCAACCTCCAGGTGGTTGGCCGCCCGCCCTGCAAAAGAAGGCCCTTAAGGATGAGGCGCCCTATACGATCCGGCCGGGAGCACTTCTTGCGGACGCGGACTTGGCGGCGGAACGGGCTGAGGCTGAAACGAAGTGCGGGCGCGAGCTCGACGATGACGACTTCGCTGCCTACCTCATGTATCCGAAAGTTTTTGCGGAGTTCTGCGGCGTTCACGCTAAGTACGGTCCGGTTTCGACGCTGCCGACAAAGGTGTTTTTTTACGGCATGAAGCCGGCCGACGAAATCACAGTCGAAATTGAGCGGGGTAAGTCGATCATTATTCAACTTACAGCCGTAGGTGAGACACGCGCGGACGGCCAAGTTGAAGTGTTCTTCGAATTGAACGGCCAGCCACGGGTCGTCGCGGTGCCAAATCGCGCGGCAGCAGCGACTCAAAAAGCGCGTCGCGCGGCAGAGGATGGCAACGACGACCACGTGCCTGCGCCGATGCCGGGTGCCGTATCCTCTATCGCTGTTGTGGTTGGGCAGACAGTCACAGATGGCGATGTTCTGCTTACGATTGAAGCGATGAAAATGGAAACCACCATTCATGCGCATCGCAATGGCGTCGTCGCTGAAATCCTCGTTGGCATTGGCAGCCAGATCAGCGCCAAAGATCTTATGATTATCATGGGCCCAAGCCGAGCGGTTTGACTCACGCTCTACGAAGTAGAAATGAGCATTCTGCTTGGTCCTCAACCAGAGAGACACAACATGGAAGTCGAACAAGTTCTCAGTAGCCGGGACGCGCATGCGCCGCCGAGCGTGGAATAATACCAGACCGCACAAGTATTGACGTGTGCGGTCTTGTATCCGCGCGCGGAGTTGGTGGGGTGGACGCGTCGCGTCGATGAGCGGACGTGGCAACTGTTATGACAACGCGATGGTCGAGACCGTGTTCAACGTCATCAAGACCGAACTGGTGTGGCGTACGGCGTCCAGCTCACGTGACCAAGCCTGCAACGCTATTGGACTTCACATCGAAGGGTTCTATAACCCGCGGCGGCGGCACTTGAGCCTCGGCTTCAAGAGCCCCGCTGCATTCGAAACTGCCTTCCAGGCGAACGCCCGGGCGGAGAAAATAGCTCTCCACTCAATCCGGGGCGGGACAAGCCCCGGGGTGACAATTGTGGGGTGTTTGCTCTGAGTTTGAAATTTGGTTGGAGGTTGCTTAATGGCCAAGGCCGTACATTCGATGATCCGCGTCATGGACGAGGCGCGGGCGGTGGAGTTTTATTCCAAAGCTTTTGGGCTCAACGTTGCGGGGCGCTACGATTGGCCAGATTTTACGCTGATCTACATGAGCAATGCTGATGCGTCATTCGAATTGGAGTTGACCGTCAACAAGGGCCGGACTGAAGTCTATCAACTCGGCAATGGCTACGGCCACTTGGCATTCGTTGTTGATGATTTGGCTGCCGAACACGCCCGTATCTCTGACTTTGGATACGCGCCGAAAGATATCAAAGAGATGTCGCACGGCGGCAAACCATTTGGCCGGTTTTTCTTCATCGAAGATCCCGACGGCTACAAAATTGAAGTGCTGCAAAAGAGCGGGCGTTTCGTTTGACGAGCCACACCCAAGCCGCGCACGCGACCGCCATGAGTGATACGTCCTTCGAGATTGAGTTGAACCGCACGTCGGCTGCGCAAGCGGCAGCGGCTGATCCGGGCCTGTGTGTGTGGGTCAGTGCGAACGCCGGCACGGGTAAAACGCACGTCCTGACGCAGCGTGTGCTGCGGCTCTTGCTGAGCGGGACAGCGCCCGAACGCATCCTGTGTCTGACCTATACTAAGGCGGCGGCGGCTGAAATGTCGAAGCGGTTGTTCGATACGCTCGCCAAATGGGTGACGATGGAGCCCGGAATTCTGGAGGCCGCGCTCTCAAAACTCACCGGATCAAAGCCTGACACCAAAATGATCGCGCGCGCGCGCACGCTTTTTACCGCCGCCATCGAGACACCGGGCGGTTTGAAGGTCCAAACCATTCACGCATTTTGCGAGCGCCTGCTGCAACGGTTTCCGCTTGAGGCTGGTGTTACGCCATCATTTTCAATTCTCGACGATGATACAACCCGTAAGTTGACACGCGAAGCCATAGACACTGTGCTCGCTGAGTGCACGGACCGGCCTAATAGCGAAATTGGTCAGGCCCTAAAAACTGCGGTCGGGTATGTGACGGACGCGTCGTTCGACGAGGTTATGGAAGAGGCATTACGGCATCGTGCTTGGCTTGATGAAGCGGTTCGAATGCCAGCCGATGTGGTGGGCACTGCGTCGGGGTTTGATCGCGTTGAAGCGTTGTTCAGGCAAACATTCGCCGTCCGGCCCGGTGTCACGGTAGCGAATATTGAAACTGAGGCCAGTCAGTTGTTCTCCCCGGCAGCTCTCACGCGCATTAGTTCAGTGCTTCAGAGCGGCAAAGCGCAAGACTTAAACTTTGCAGACATGTTCAAGGCTGCGGAGCAAGCCGTTTCGAAGGCCGGCTTAATCGCGGCATACGACGGCTTATTCTTCAAAAGCGATGGCAATAGACGCGACAAGTTCCTGACCAAAGACTTGGCGCGAGACAATCCAGACGCCGACGAAACTCTGCGCCGGGCCCAGGAAAAGTTCGTGGAATTGTCGACCGAGTTGAAGTCCCTCAACGTTGTGGCGGCGACGATGGCACTGCACCGGCTGGCAGCTCGCGTCATCCAGATCTACACCGAAGCCAAAGCACAACGCGCAAGCCTCGATTTCGATGATCTCATCGTTCGCACGCGCAGTTTGTTGGCGACGGGCTCAACACCCGAATGGGTCATGTTCAAACTCGACAATGGGCTTGATCACATTCTGGTCGATGAAAGCCAAGACACCAGTCCGGCGCAATGGGCGGTCATTGAAGCGCTGGCTGATGAATTCTTTGCCGGACGCGGCGCCGGCGACCGGCTGAGGACAGTGTTCGCGGTCGGTGATGAAAAGCAATCGATCTATTCGTTCCAAGGCGCGGCGCCGGAAATGTTTGCAACCGTCGGGCGGAGGTTTGAGGCGTCGGCGGTCAATGCCGGATTGGCATGGCGCCAGGAGCGGCTGCACATGTCGTTCCGCACCGTTGATGCCGTGCTGGGTGCTGTCGACAGCGTGTTTTCAGATCCTGCCCGGACGCCTGGGCTAATGACGGGCTCCGCATCGCTCCAGCATGTTCCATACCGCCAGGGACATGCTGGCTTGGTCGAGGTTTGGGACACCGAAAAGTTCGAAACGATCACAGATGCCGATGCATGGTCGCCACTCGAAGAGACCGCCGTGCAGCCACCGGCGGTGAGGTTGGCAAACCGCATCGCGCTGACCATCAAAGACTGGCTCGATCGCAAAGAGATTTTGCCTTCGGTCAATCGGCCCGTGCGCCCTGGCGATATCCTGATCTTAGTTCGTAAACGCAATCCATTCGCAGGCCCGATGGTCGCAGCGTTGAAGGCGTTGCGTATCGATGTTGCAGGTGCCGACCGCATCGATTTGACAGGCCAGATTGCCGTTCAAGATTTGATGTCACTCGGCGATATGTTGACAGTGCCGGATGATGATTTAGCACTTGCCGAGATCTTAAAGAGTCCAGTCTTTGGGCTTACCGACGATGATCTATTGGATCTCTGCTATAAACGTAAAGGTACGCTATGGCGATCGCTGCTCGCCGCTGCAGATGTGCCAGGTAGTGGTGCATCGAAATACAAGTTTGCCGCGGTTCAATTAAAGGCGTGGCGCAGAATCGCTGACTTTGCGCCGCCGTTCGAATTCTTCGCCAGTGTGCTCGATAAGGATGGGGTCCGCAAAAAACTGCTGGCACGGCTTGGACCTGACGCCAGCGATGCGCTCGATGAGTTTCTTAATCTCGCTTTGACCTACGATGATGGCGCACCGCCGTCGCTTTCAGGCTTCCTGTTCTGGTTGCGTGATGGCACTCGTCAGATCAAGCGCGATATGGATCACGGCCGCAATGAAGTGCGCGTGATGACTGTTCACGGGGCCAAGGGCCTGGAAGCACCGATTGTGTTTTTGCCGGACACCTGCTCAGCGCGTTCAGCCCAAGGCCAAGGCGGCAAACCGCTCGCGTTCGAAGTGCTGTCGAGGCCTATTGGAGCACCGCCAGCGTTCGTGTGGGCGGTGGCGGGGACATCGAAATTGCCGCCCGTCGCAGCTGCGCGGCACGCCATCGAACAGAGCGGCGCCGAAGAACGTGACCGTCTGCTTTACGTGGCGATGACGCGTGCTCGCGACCGGCTTTACATCGCGGGGTTCGAAGGCAAAAAGGGCATTGATGCTGGGTGTTGGTATGAAACGATCACTGAGGCGCTCGGCCCCAGATTGAAGACCGTTGAACTCCCTGATGGCACCGAAGTCCGGCGCGTTACGAGCGAGCAGTCCGCCGGACCTGTGACTTCGAATGACGAAACCCCGCTTTCAGCAGATGCCGGAGTGCTGCCGCCTTGGGTGTTGCAACCGGCGCCGCGCGAGCCACAGTTGTCGGTGCCGCTGGCGCCGTCACGCTTGGCGCCCTATGAAACGAGCGATGACGGCGATCCCCTTCCTGCCGAGCGCAAGCGTGGTGTCTTGGATGAGCCGGCTGCCTCTCCGCCTCATGGTTTTGAAGCGAAGGTTGCCGGTGTTGCTATAGATGACACGCGTTTTCTGCGCGGAACTTTGACACACGCGCTCCTGCAGCACTTGCCAGCATTTCCAAAAGAGCGCCGCCGCGACGCGGCGAGCACATTTGTCGCCGTGCGCGGTGCTAAACTCGCCGGCCGCATCCGGTCGAACATTATTGCGGAAGCGTTAGCCGTGCTCGATCACCCCGAGTTTGGCGCGTTGTTTGGACCAGGGAGCCGGGCCGAGGTGCCGATTGTCGCAGAAATCCCAAGGCCGAAAGGCTCGCCTGGTTTGCCCCTCAAGTTGACCGGCCAAATTGACCGCCTGGCCGTGACCCAAAATAACGTGTTGATCGTTGACTTTAAGACCAATCGAATGCCGCCCGAGTCTCTTAGCAGTGTGGCGGAAGTCTATCTTTATCAGCTTGCAGCCTATGCCTTGGCTTTAAAGCAGATCTATCCGGAACATCGGGTTCGTGCCGCTCTCTTATGGACTCAGTCAGCAACGCTTATGGAAGTCCCACCAGCGCTGCTTGACGGCTATGCAACAAAGCTCTGGCAATTAGACCCAGGCAAGCTTGACGCTTGAGGCTGGCGTTCTTACTTAAGGGTACGGATTTCGATTTCCGGCGCGTCATCATGGCCGCTGCACCAAGGAGAACCCTATGTCCAATACACCAAGCGTCACCGATCAGACATTCGACGCGGTGGTCTTGAAGTCGTCCGAACCGGTTGTTGTCGACTTTCATGCGGTGTGGTGCGGCCCGTGTAAGGCAATGGCCCCGGCTCTTGATCAGGTTGCTGCCGAAATGGCCGGCAAGGTCAAAGTTGTGAAGATCGATGTTGATGACAATCCAGCCATCACTGCCAAATACCAGATCCGCTCAATGCCGACGCTGATCATCTTCCGCGGCGGCGAAATCGCAGCTCAGCACACCGGCGCGATTGTCCAGAAAAAGAAGCTCGAAGATTGGGTCAATGGCGTCCTCGTTACGTCGTAAGCCGCGCCAGTCTTAGTCAGTTCAAACGCAAAAGGCCCCACAGGTTTTCTGCGGGGCCTCTGTTTGTATTGCGTCCGGTGATCTTTACGGTGCCGGAGCTGGAGCCGGTGCGGGAACCGGGGTTGCTGCCGGAGCCGGGGTTGCTGTTGGAGCAGCTGCAGCAGCCGGAGCCGCCGGGCGGACGCCCCACGTTGCCGGTTTGGCGGCAATTGCTTTCGCACAATCTGGGCTGACCTTGGCTTGGTTATCGCGAAGGCATCGGGCACGATCGGCGCCCTTGGCAGCTGTTGAACACAACTTCGTGATGTCTGCTTTACAGGCTTGGCCGAGCTTAATGGCGCCGCCTGCCGGCGGTGTTTGTGCGCTCGCAGCACTCGCAAATGCGGCGCCAAATGCGAGCACAATAGCAGTCGTTTTCATATTGTATTTCATGATCTTGTTCCAATGACTACGAAGACATGCCAAGCCTGAACCGAATGCCAGTCCAAGCTTGACTTGCCACCGGCTTACTGACGACTTTTGTCGAAATTGCGCACACGCAAGTTCACAATGTTGCGCGGCTACATCAAGTTGTGGTTCGAATGGTTGAAACTTCGCCGTCTTTGAGGGTCAGAGCCAATTCGCCGCGCTTTAAGCGCAGGGCGTCGTCGCCAAAAACTTCACGCCGCCAGGGGCTGTTGAGCGCCAAAACATCGGGGCTGTTTTCGGAGGCAATTCGTTCCAGATCTTCGGCGCCGGCAATATAGCGCGGCGCGACGCGGTGGCGTGCGGCTGCTGATTTCAGCAGCACTTTTAATAGTTCGGTCGTTGCTGTTGCTTCAGCCGATAACGGCGCATTGTGCGTCAACGGTGGTAATGTCTTGCTATCGCGAGCCAAGCCGAGCTTGACGGCCTCGATAATTTCTTTGGCGCGGTGGGAGCGGGCGAAACCATCGCTCAAAGTTCGGAGATGCGAAAGCTGGTCGGCGGTTTGCGGCGCCTGGTTGGCGATGTCGTAGATCGCTTCATCGCGCAGCACCCGCCCGCGCGGCACGTTCTGCGATTGCGCCAAGCGTTCGCGCCAGGCCGCCAGTTCAATCAGTACACCCAGTGCCTTGCGGCTCTTGACGCGCAGCTTGAGACGCCGCCACGCATCTTCGGGCTGCGTGTGGTAGGTCGCGGGATCGGTTAGGCCATCCATTTCTTCGGCAATCCACGACTGCCGGTTGGTTCGATCAATCTCGGCTCTTATGTGGAGATAGACCTGGCAAAGATGGGTCACATCGCCGAGCGCGTAGACCAATTGCTTTTCAGTCAGTGGCCTGCGGCTCCAATCGGTGAAGCGCGATGATTTATCGATATCGGCTCCGGTCGTGGTCTTGACCAGATTGACGTAGCTGATGCTGTCGCCATATCCGCAGACTGCCGCCGCAACCTGTGTATCGAACACAGGTTTAGGAACGTGACCAGTGGCTTCAAAGACGATCTCAATATCTTGGCGGGCGGCGTGGAATACTTTGACGACGCGTTCGTTGCCCATCAGTTCGAAAAACGGTGCCAAGTCGAGGCCAGCAGCCATCGGATCGACGACGGTCTCAAAACCCGGCCCGGCAAGCTGGATGAGACACAGTTGCGGCCAGTAGGTTGATTCGCGCATGAACTCGGTGTCGACAGCCACGAAATCGGCGGCGGCGAGACGTTCACAGGCTAATTGGAGGTCTTCGGTTGAAGTGATCACATGCATTTTTCGGCTTATACGGGATCAAATAGCCGTTGTCTGCCCGCTCGCAACATGTTCGCGGGGACAGGCCGCCGCGGGCCAAAAAATACCTCCGATATCGACATTTTGCTTGTGTGCGCCTTAACCAATCAGGCGGTTTGGGCCGTTCTTATGGCTGCCATTAACGAGTGGTTAATCGCCGGCGGGGAGTAGTGGCCGGGCCCGACCCTACGCCTGATGCAGGAGCAACTTTGATGGCTGAAATGAGCGCGAGTGAGCAGTTGTTGCTGGAACTCATCAATCGCGCCAGGCTTGACCCGGCGGCCGAGGCTGGCCGCTACGGCACCAGTCTCAATTCAGGCATTCCCCCTAACGCACTCATCTCAACCGCGGCGAAACAGGCGTTGGCTCCCAACGATTTTCTGAAAGACGCGGCGCTCGCTCACTCGCAACATATGATTGCCACTGACACGTTCGATCACGATGGGATTGGCGACGGCAATCCCGGCTCGCGCATTCAAGCCGCGGGCTATGTTTTGACCGGCGCGTGGACATGGGGCGAGAATATAGCCTGGCTCGGCAGCACCGGCCCGATCGACGCGAATGCCGAAGTCTACAATATTCATCGCAATTTGTTTCTGAGCCCCGGCCATCGCGAAAACATTATGGGCGTGGATTTCCGTGAACTGGGCACTGGCCTAGAGACCGGCCGCTTCACGTCTGGCGGCACGGCGTACAACGCGCTGATGGCAACAGAAAACTTCGCCGCCACTGGCAGCAATATCTTTGTCACTGGTGTCGCCATCGCCGATGCCGACCATGACAACTTCTATGACATCGGCGAAGGCCGCGCCGGAATTCACGTCGCTGTCTCAGGTGCTGGCGGCGCGGCGGCGGGATCAGACAACACCGGAACGGCCGGTGGTTACGCGGCTGCTGTGGCACCCGGCACAAGTTTTAATGTGACATTTTCCGGCGGCGATCTCGCGGCTGATGTCACCGTCACGGTTGCCGCAAACTCGAAGAACGCGAAGGTTGACTTGATTGATACTCATGAAGTGGCGTCGTCAGCCAGCATTACACTCGGCGCAGGAGCCATTGATGTCGTGCTGCTTGGCATCGCAGCTCTGCGTGCCACAGGCAACGATGACAACAACCGGCTAGTTGGCAATCGAGGCGGCAACACGCTCAATGGCAGCGATGGCGCCGATACGTTGGTTGGCGGCGGCGGCCGTGATGTGATGACCGGCGGCGTTGGAGCGGACCGGTTTGATTTCGATACCATTTCTCATACTGGAAAAACCACTGCCGGTCGTGATATCATTACCGACTTCGACACTGCCGACCGCATCGATCTCCGTGACGCAGACGCCAATTCAAAATCTGTTGGCAATCAGAATTTCATTTGGCTCGGCACTGGCGCGTTCAACGGCCACGCTGGCCAGCTGCGCTATGTGATTGATCGGGCCCACAACGAGACCATTGTCACCGGCGATGTGAATGGCGACAAACGCATCGATTTTCAAATCGAATTGGACGGAGTCCACGTCTTGAACAAAGCCGATTTTATACTTTAGGCCGAGACAGTAACCATATCGAATTGGTCGTCAGGTTGATGTCAGCACACCCCGCGTATGAACAGATTGTCAGTTCATTCGATCAATTCACGCGGAGACAAAAATGTCCAGAAAGCGCGGCACGTCCGGCGACGACATCGAACACGGTTCGAGATCGGACGACGTCATCCATGGTCTAGGCGGCGATGATCATTTGAACGGCGGCCTGGGCGATGATTCGCTCTACGGTGGCTCAGGCAAGGACCGGCTGTATGGCGGCCACGGGGTCGATGATCTTCATGGCGGCTCTGGTGAGGATCGTTGCACTGGTGGCAACGGCATGGACGACATTAACGGCGGCACTGGCGATGACGTCCTGTTAGGCGGTGCTGGTGACGACGAACTCAACGGCGATGCTGGCAATGACACGCTGCGCGGCGAAACTGGCAATGATGAACTCAACGGTGGCGCCGGCAACGATTTGATGTTCGGTGGTGCCGGTGACGATGAATTCAGAGGCGGCGCTGGTCAAGACACGATGAGCGGCGGTACTGGCATCAACGAATACAAATACATGCTGGGCGACACGGGCGCCGATGCCGCGACACGCGATATTATCACCGATTTTCAAGTTGGCATCGACGACATCGATGTTCGGCTGCTCGATGGAAATCAGGCTGTCGATCTGGTGTTCGTCGATAGTGGAGCGTTCACCGCAGGTGGCGTTGGCGAATTGCGCTTCGAACAAGACGCCGCCAATGGCTGGACCTTGGTCGAGGGCGATACCAACGGCGACGGCACTGTAGATTTCCAAATTCAGCTGACTGGCCTGTTGAACCTGACCCACGAAGACTTCAATCTCTAAGTTCGCCGCCGCAAGGCTGTGAGAAAAAGGCTCCAGGTGCCGCTTCCCAGGCGGTCTTCCAGGGCCTTTTTTGTTGCGATGTCAGGATTCTTGACTTTCCGGCAGCGCCATGCGCTTTTCTGCGTCGATTTCCCTGATTTCGACGAAGGATTCTCGCTATGGCCAAGGCTGGGCAAACGACAGCCGTTAAGGGTGCAGGATCTGCACCCCTCCACCGTTACCGCTCGCACACCTGCGGCGCATTGCGCAAATCCGACATTGGTAGCGATGCAAGGCTTTCTGGCTGGGTGCACCGCGTACGCGACCATGGCGGCGTGCTGTTTATCGACTTGCGCGATCATTACGGCCTGACCCAAATCGTTGCCGACCCCGACAGTCCGGCGTTCAAGATCGCTGAAGCCGTGCGTTCAGAATGGGTCATCCGCGTCGACGCCAAAGTCCGCGAGCGTCCGGCTGGCACCACGAATGCTGATTTGCCGACAGGCAATATCGAACTCTATGCAACCGAGATAGAGGTTTTATCGGCGGCCAAGGAATTGCCGGTGCCGGTATTCGGCGAGCCCGACTATCCGGAAGATCTGCGGCTCACCTATCGCTTCCTCGATCTGAGACGTGAGAGTTTGCACGCCATCATTATGAAGCGGCTTGAGATCACCAAGTCGATCCGCAAGCGTATGCATGATGTGGGCTTCAATGAATTTCCGACGCCGATCCTGACGGCCTCGTCTCCCGAAGGTGCGCGAGACTTTCTGGTGCCGTCGCGTATTCATCCGGGCAAGTTCTACGCCCTGCCGCAGGCGCCGCAGCAGTACAAACAGTTGCTGATGGTGTCAGGCTTCGACCGCTACTTCCAGATCGCGCCGTGTTTCCGCGACGAAGATCCGCGTGCCGACCGCTTGCCGGGCGAATTCTATCAACTCGATGTTGAAATGAGTTTTGTCGAGCAGGACGATATCTTCGAAACCATGGAACCGGTGATCACCGGCGTGTTCGAGGAATTTGCTGACGGGAAAACGGTCACGCAGCAGTGGCCGCAAATTCCTTACGATACCGCGATTGCGAAATACGGCTCGGATAAGCCCGACCTGCGTAATCCGATTGCAATGTCGGACGTCACTGAGCACTTCCGCGGCTCGGGGTTCAAAGTGTTCGCCGGTATGATCGAAAAAGATCCGAAGGTGCGTGTGTGGGCGATCCCCGCGCCAACCGGTGGATCCCGCGCGTTTTGCGATCGTATGAATTCGTGGGCGCAAGGCGAAGGCCAGCCAGGGCTCGGCTATATTATGTGGCGTGAGGAAGAGGGCGCGGCGGGAGCGGGCCCAATCGCCAAGAACATCGGGCCAGAGCGTGCAGCTGCGATCCAAAAGCAGCTTTCCCTCAAGACTGGTGACGCGGCATTCTTTGCCGCTGGCAATCCCGCCAACTTTTATAAGTTCGCAGGTTCGGCGCGCGATCGCATCGGGCAAGAACTGAAATTGATCGACGAAAACGCATTCGCGCTCGCATGGATCATCGACTTCCCATTTTATGAATGGAACGAGGAAGACAAGAAGATCGACTTCTCGCACAACCCGTTCTCGATGCCGAAGGGCGGACAGGTGGCGTTGGAGGCGGCTGAAAAATCCGGCCGCGATGCACTGCTGGCGCTCAAAGCCAATCAGTATGATATTGTCTGCAACGGCTATGAGATCGCGTCGGGTTCAGTGCGAAATCATTTGCCCGAAACCATGGTCAAGGCGTTCGAGATCACCGGTCTCAGCCGCGAAGATGTGGAAGCACGTTTCGGCGGTCTTTATCGCGCGTTCCAATATGGCGCGCCCCCGCACGGCGGTATGGCGGCCGGTATCGAACGTGTCGTGATGTTGCTGACCGGCTGCAAGACGGTTCGCGAAGTGGCCCTGTTCCCGATGAACCAGCAGGCCTCCGACCTGCTCATGAGTGCGCCGTCTGAAGCCGCGCCCAAGCAATTGCGGGAATTGTCGATTCGCGTTGTGCTGCCAGAGAAGAAGGCTACGTAAGGCGCCGTGCGACTCTCATCCGGGCCGCCGCGCTTGACTGCTTTTAGCATTCGCTGCAATTTACTCTGGTATTGGACTGAGGCATCGCATGGAACGTATCGTCAATCTTCACATCGAACATTTGCCAGAAGGTGTTTACTTGGCGACCTCAGATTACGTGCCCGGTCTCGTGGCACAGGGGCGCACAATTGCTGAGACGCTCGAGATCGCTCGCGATGTTGCAAAGAAACTGATTGAAGAGCAGGGCTTGCATTCAACGCCAATCAAACTCAAACTCGCTGCCGAGAGTTTTGACTATCCGATGATCTTGGCGACTTGATGGGACGGCTTGCAGGCTTTCGTTATCGTGACGTGATCAGGCGATTGCAGCGCTTTGGATTCGAATTCCGCAGCCAAGCGGCGGGTTCACACGAAATCTGGTTCCAGCCAGCGACGGGGAAATTTACGACCATCCAAACCATCCAGGCGATGTGCCTGAAGGCACGCTGAGGGCAATTCTCAAACAAGCCACGTTGCCGTCGACGATTTTTTTGCTGCCAATTAAAAGGCCGCGGTTTGCGCCGCGGCCTCAGGATTCACGAATACCGCGAAATCGCTTAGTTCGTTGCCGGCGCCTCAATGGTCTTCGGCGTCAGGTCGATGGCGACCCCAACTGGCTTGCCGTTCTTTTCAGCCGTACCAGCCCAGCGGCCGTTCGAATCACGCGATAATTCTGAGACGTTGGTGTAACCCTTGGCCATCAGAAATTTGCGCGCCTGTTGGGCATTGGCAGCATTATCAAGTGACTTTGTGAAGGCCGTGATAGAGGCTTGATCGGCGCCAGCAGCTGCGGCAGGCGTATCAGCGGCGAGAGCGGGCACTGCGAGGCCGAGGGCTAGAACGGTAGCAAGCGAAAGCGAACGGATCATGAGAATTCTCCCTAAGAGTGATGCGTGCCAGCACGACCATCGTGCTGCGCGCGGCGCAGTGTTGTGCGCCGATGATGACAGGGAGATAGTCACGGTGGTTGATGATTGCCACTCACATCGGCGTTGAAAATTCCCGGCCGCGCGTGAGTATCCGTGATCTGCGCGCATGAACTCTCTGTCATACAGCAATCGTGCGCTCGAGTTGTTCAACGTTTGATAGGCTGCACGCGTGTTTGCGCGGACTTCCAAACTAACAAACGCGTGAGGTTGCCGTTGTGTAAGGTGCGCATGGCGAGGGTAAATGACCAAGATGTAATGTCATTGCGCTCTGATGCCCTGAGAACTGCGATCTCATTGTCCGTGCCACCTACTCGCGCGGCAAGGCACCGTGTTCGTTACGCTCTGGTACTGGCTTGCCGAGTTCTTCCAAGCGCGCCAGCAGTTTCACTTCGGCAGTTGGCCCCCAACCTTTTTTGCTGGCGCGATAGCAGCCGCGGCAGACGTTGACGCGGTAGTATTTTAGGAAGTTGCCGAGATAGTCCCCGCCGCCCATCAGGAACTTTTCTTTGCAAAGAAAACAGGGTTCCATAAATGGCTTGCTGCCGCTCATAATCGTTATCCTCAAAGATGTTTGTTGGCCGCTGTGTAGCGCATGTCTGAGGAAGTATGGGGAATTAAATGCCGCCGGGGCGCCGCACCGCAGTCATCCCGTGCGGTGGCGAATCGCAATCGTAGAGCGGATTAGGAGGGCCGCGCAGCAAGCGCGACGTGACGTAATCCGCCGGCGGCTTGGCGTGGTGCGGATGGCGGATTACGTCGCGAAGGCGCTCCTAATCCGCCCTGCGGACTGACTCAATCCCGCCTCTTACTCGGACGGTCCTTATGAAAGCGATAGCCGCGGCGCAGGATGACGACGTCGTCATAGTCGTTGATGTCTTCGCTATAGCGGCCGCGCCATCCGGGTGTGCCGCTCAATGCGCCCCAGCGATTGAGGAACTCGGCATCGTGTGCGCTCACTGGGCCGCCGGCGCGGGCCGCGCCACGCGCGTGCTCGACATCGAAAATCGTATCGGCAGTGGCGGGTGCGGCGGCGATCGGCGCCGCAAGCACCAGAGCGGTGAGGGTTAAGATTCGGCGATTGTGGTGTGTCATGAGTTTTACTCCTTGTAGCGGTATGTAACATCCACCGGGCTCGTGCGCGGTGTCATCTGAGGTTAGTTTAACACACCTTACGTTGGCGGCCCCGGTTTGGTTTCGACTGCACGGTGCCGGGCTTCGCGAAGAGCCTAACCTACACGACATCAAACTCCACGCGCCACAGCCAATGTAGGGTGGGTT
>JANNFX010000029.1:0-2089 GCA_031380225.1 Hyphomicrobium sp. | reverse complement strand
GGATGACGGGCAAGTGTGCGGTGCGGCCGCTACGGAACACTAGCATAGGGAAGCCCAACCAACAGACGTCCAATTGTGCATCGGAGATAGAACTGCGATTGATGCAGGTCTGTGACCATTGTCACGGCATTTGCGGCCCGTGCGCCGAATTTCGGATTAACATTCGGACATGGTCAACCGGCACATTCGTCATTTAATCGTCATTTCTGCGGTTCGCCGCCAACCGCCCGGCAATCATCAGCAAGCCGCCGGCGATCGCGACGTTTTTAAAGAACAGCGAAATCTCTAATTCGAACTCGTGCCCGGTCAGCGTCCAAAAGCGGTGAAAGACTAAATTGACGAGAAGTGTGTATCCAGCCAGCAATATTGCAACTCGTGTCGCTCCTTTAAGACCAAATGCAACCCATAACCCGCCGCCAAGTTCGAGCAGGATCACTGCTGGCAGCAGCAGCCATGCCGGCGCCAAGCCAACGCGCTCCATCATACCGAGCGGCGTCGCCGGATCGATGGCCTTATGCAGCCCGCCGATTATAAACAACGACATCAATCCCACGCGGCCGAACGTTTCCAAGCGAGCAGCTGTGACGGGTGACATGGTGGGCCGTCCTTAAATAAATACGAGTCCGCGGTAGCCGGGATATCGCACTCACCTCGGCAGATACGTCGTGCCCATCAGCGCTTTGTCAATCGCATGCGCGGCTTGGCGGCCTTCGCGGATCGCCCATACAACGAGCGATTGTCCGCGGCGGATATCACCGGCGGCAAATAGCTTCGGCGTGGTGCTGAGTTTGTAGTTCCGGGCGTCGGCATCGAGGCCGGCGAAACGGCCGCGTGGCACAACGGCCAACTTCAATTCTTCGACGACGTCGCTGGTGACCGGACCCGAGAAGCCCATCGCGAAGAGTACGAGGTCAGCGTCGAGCGTGCCGTCGCTGCCTGGCACCGGCTGCATTTTGCTGTCGACGTGGACGTAGTGCAGTTTCTTGACGCGGCCAACTTCTCCTGAAAACCCGGTCGTTTGGATCGAGAATTCACTCTTCACGCCCTCGGCTTGGCTTGACGAGATGCGCAGCTTCATCGGCCAGTGCGGCCAGTTCATCGCCTTGTTTTCTTTTTCCGGCGGCTTCGGCATGATTTCGAGCTGCGTCACGCTTTTCGCACCCTGACGGAACGAGGTGCCGATGCAGTCCGAACCCGTATCGCCGCCGCCGATAACGATGACGTGCTTGTCCTTGGCTGAAATCTCTTTGGTGCCGGCGGCAATCTTCTCACCGGCAACGCGGCGGTTTTGTTGCGGCAGGAAATCCATGGCGTAGTGGATGCCGTCAAGATCACGGCCCGGCGACTTCGCAAAGAAATCAAACGGCTGTTCTGAGCCAGTCGCAAGCAACACGGCGTCATGCTTGTCGTGCAATTGCATCGCAGTGATCGTCTTGCCAACGTGCGCGTTGCAATGGAACGTCACACCCTCCGCTTCCATCTGCTTAACGCGGCGCGCAATCAGATGCTTCTCCATTTTAAAATCGGGAATACCGTAGACCATCAGGCCACCGGGTCGCGCATTCTTCTCGTAGACATGCACGTCATGACCGGCGCGCGCGAGTTGTTGGGCGGCTGCCATGCCAGCGGGTCCAGAACCAATGATAGCGACTGACTTGCCGGTCTTCTTTTCCGGCGGTTGCGGTGCGACCCAGCCCTCTTGGAACGCTCGGTCGGCAATCGAGTTCTCGATGGTTTTGATCGTGACCGGATTGTCGTCGATGTTGAGTGTGCACGCGGCTTCACAGGGTGCCGGGCAAATGCGGCCCGTCACTTCGGGGAAGTTGTTGGTCGAGTGCAGGTTCTGAGCCGCGGTTTTCCAGTTGCCGGTGTAGACGAGATCGTTCCAATCCGGGATCTGGTTGTTGACCGGGCAGCCGTTATGGCAAAACGGAATGCCGCAATCCATGCAGCGCGACGCCTGCGCTTTGACCTCGGTTTCAGCTAACGGCACGACGAACTCGTGCCAATGCTTCACCCGCTCTTCGACCGGCTTATACGTGCGGTCTTCGCGCTCGAGTTCCAGAAATCCTGTCGGCTTACCCATGGT
>JANNFX010000014.1:0-5135 GCA_031380225.1 Hyphomicrobium sp. | reverse complement strand
CCGGATACGGCAACACTTTTGAACGTCACCTCAATGTACCGGGCGGCGCACGTGGTCGGCGAAGCAATTCGTGAAGTCCGGCGCGCTGACGGAGCAGGACCCGACAGCGTGCATCGCAGCGGCATGCAAGCGCAGTTCCTGCTCGGTGGGCAAATTGGCAAGCAACCGCCGCGGCTGTTCCAAGTTTACGCAGAAGGAAATTTCATCGAAGCGACCGACGACACGCCGTTCCTGCAGATTGGCGAACACAAGTACGGCAAGCCGATCCTCGACCGCGTGGCTCGCAACGATATGCGCTTGGGCGAGGCGGCGAAACTGCTGTTGCTGTCATTTGATTCGACGCTGCGTTCGAATTTGTCAGTTGGATTGCCCATCGACGTTTTGATCTATGAAAAGGACAGTCTCGACGTCAGCCGCGAGCGCCGCGTCGAACAAAATGACGACTACTTCAAGGCCATGTCGGCTAGCTGGTCTGAAGCTTTGCGCCACGCCTTTTCAACGATTGATGAGTTCAAGTGCTGAAGCGCCAAAGTTGCGCGGCAACAATGATGGTGCGCTCCCGGACCTTAGGTTGGGTTAGCGCCGAGCGCGTAACCCAACGTAGTTCCGCTCGCATAAATGTTGGGTTACGGCCTGCCGCCTAACCCAACCTACAGGCGCTTGTCGTTTCAACCTCGGGGGGTGGCCGAGCCCGGGGATGACACTTGTGCGGTGGCACGGATGCCGCTGGCCCGGCCCTTAGGTTTCCATCGTTCTTTTTACGTCGTAAAGTCCAAGCTTGCACCGTCATCGCTGCTGATTACTGTGCTGCTAGGCGAAACAGCAGGTCGCGAGGACGCGCAACTAGTGGCAGCACCAATCAATCTTCCGGCTTATAGCGATGCGCTGGTTGTGCTGGGCACTGCGGGCATCGTGGTGCCTTTGGTGCGGCGTTGGGGCATCAGCCCAGTGCTGGGCTATCTCGGTGCCGGCGCTCTCTTGGGTCCACTCGGGCTCGGATCGTTTATTGCGCAAATTCCGCTGCTCTACTGGGTCACCGTTGTCGATGCCAAGAATGTCGCCGGCATTGCCGAATTGGGCGTCGTGTTCTTGTTATTCCTGATCGGCTTGGAATTATCCTTCGAGCGCCTCAAGGCCATGCGCCGGTTGGTCTTTGGGCTCGGCGGCTTGCAGGTCATTTTGACAGGCAGTTTGATCGCGGCTGTCTTCGCAGGCTTAGGTCAAACGCCGCCAATCGCGATTTTGCTCGGTGCGTGCCTCGCTCTGTCATCGACGGCGATCGTTCTTGACGTCTTGTCCGAGCAGGGCCGGTTGCCATCGAGCACTGGACGGCTCAGTTTTTCGATCCTCCTGGCGCAAGACTTGGCGGTCATACCACTTTTGAGGTTCATTTCGGTATTAGGCGCTGGCCGTTCCTCGTCGTTGCTCGCCACCGCCGGGACAGCGCTATTGCAAGCGCTCGCAGCGGTTGCGGTGATTGTTGTTGTCGGGCGAACGCTGTTGAGGCCGCTGTTCCGGCTGGTTGCTAGCACGCAATCGAGCGAACTGTTCATCGCCGCCATTTTGTTTGTGATTGTCGGGACTGGCGTGATTGCTGGGGCGGCTGGATTGTCGATGGCTCTCGGCGCGTTTGTCGCCGGATTGCTGTTGGCGGAGACCGAATACCGCAAAGCCATCGAATCCACGATTGAGCCCTTTAAGGGTTTGCTGCTCGGCATCTTTTTCTTCACCGTCGGCATGACCATCGACGTGCGCATTATCATGCGCGAGCCGCTGTTGCTGCTGGCTGCTGTGTTCGTATTGATCGCGGGGAAGTCGCTGATCATCATCGCGCTGGCCCGGCTTTACCGCCAGTCGTGGCCGGCAGCTATCGAGACTGGGCTGCTGCTGGCACCGGGTGGTGAATTTGCGTTTGTCGGCATCAGTCTTGCGCTCACTTACAAGCTGATAACTGAGGTCGATGCGGCGCCCGTGCTCGCCGTCACATCATTGTCGATGGCGTTGATTCCGCTGCTGTCGGTCGCTGCGCATCGTATTATCAAAGCGGTGGTGCCGCCAAAGCCCGCCGATCCACTGCTCGCGGTTCAGCCGCTGCCGCAATCGAAACATGCGATTGTCGTCGGCTACGGCCGCGTTGGACAGATTGTCTGCCGCATGCTGGAAGAGCATCGCGTGACTTACACGGCCGCTGATCACGATGCTCATGGCGTGCATGCCGCTCGTGCAAACGGGCAGGCGGTGTATTTTGGTGATGCCTCAAATTCAGCATTTCTAAAGGCCTGCGGCTTGATGGATGCGGCCGGGATCATCATCACGATCCACACGCATAGTTTGATAGACCAGATCGTCACTGAGGTTCGGAAACTGCGGCCGGATATTTTGATCGTGTCGCGCGCGCGCGATGCTGTTCACGCTCGCCACCTCTACGAGATTGGCGTGACGGATGCTGTGCCCGAGACGATCGAAGCCAGCCTGCAATTGTCAGAAGCAGCACTTGTCGGGCTTGGCGTCCAAACTGGGCCGGTGATCGCTTCGATCCACGAACAGCGCGACATATTCCGCCGTGACCTGCAAAAGGCGGCCAAAGAAGCCGGGCAACGCCGTTCACATGCGATCCGCAGAAAATCGCAACCAAAGGCCGATGCGTGACCAGTGCTGCACTTCCTATTGACGAGGTCTTGGAGCCGTTGCGTGCAGCACTTGCGCGGTCGAATGTGGCGGTATTGGTCGCGCCACCAGGGGCCGGCAAGACGACACGCGTGCCACTTGCTCTTTTGGACGAGCCATGGATCAAGGGCGGCAAGATCCTCGTCCTTGAACCACGGCGCTTGGCTGCGCGCGGTGCTGCGGAGCGGATGGCCAAAACGTTGGGCGGCCGCGTCGGCGAAACAATCGGGCTTCGCGCGCGATTATCGTCCAAGACCGGGCCAAAGACTCGTATTGAGGTCATCACAGAAGGCGTGTTTACGCGCATGATCCTGGATGATCCGTCGTTGGAGGGCATCGCGGTGGTGTTGTTCGACGAATACCATGAGCGCTCGCTTGATGCCGATCTTGGTCTCGCCTTCGCGCTCGAATGCCAACGAGGCTTGCGGGACGATCTCCGCATTCTCGTCATGTCGGCAACGCTCGATGGCGCACGCGTAGCCGGGCTATTGGGCGGCGCGCCGGTCATTGAAAGTGAAGGACGGGCCTATCCGGTCGTAACCGAATATCTCGGCCGTTCGCAGTCGGCGCGCAACGAAGATCAAATGACCGATGCGATTCTGAAAGCGCTTCAACGTGAAACGGGTTCAGTGCTGGCGTTCTTACCCGGACAAGGCGAAATTCGCCGCGTTGAGGAACGGCTCAATGAGCGTGTTCGCGACGGCACCGTGATTATTGCTCCGCTTTACGGCGCTATGGATATGCAGGCCCAGGACCGGGCTGTGGAGCCCGCCGGTCCGGGACAGCGAAAAATTGTGTTGGCGACGTCGATTGCGGAATCCTCGCTGACGATTCAAGGCGTCCGAATCGTGATTGATTGTGGCCTGGCACGCGTGCCGCGCTTTGAGCCCGATGTTGGCGTGACGCGCCTCGAAACTGTTCGTGTGTCCCGTGCTTCTGCCGACCAGCGCCGGGGACGTGCAGGGCGAACTGAACCAGGCGTCTGTTACCGGCTTTGGGATGAGCCGCAGACGGCAAGCCTTGCGGCTTTTGCGGACCCTGAAATCCGCGCAGCCGATTTGGCTGGACTGGTTCTGGATTGCGCCGAGTGGGGTGCCACCGATCCATTGACGCTGGCGTGGCTCGATCCGCCACCAAGTGCTGCACTGAGTTCAGCTAAAGCCGAGTTGGCAACGCTTGGCGGTGTTGATGGAACAGGCCGTATAACCAGTCTTGGCCGGAGAATTCGCGCGCTGCCGTTGCCACCGCGGCTGGCACGAATGGTGATCGAAGCTGCCGCAATAGGGGCCGCGCAAGCCGCAGCTGACATAGCCGCGGTGATGGTCGAACGCGGCTTGGGCGGCAACGATACCGATCTCGATCACCGGTTGTCGAACTATTTACGTGATCGCAGCCGCCGCGCCGAGGATATGCGCCGGCTTGCGAGTGGTTGGGCGAAACTCGCGGAAAGCGGGCTCGCCTCATCGCTCCGATCTCACAATGCGCCTGAACCCAGTGCAGCGCAGTTGCTGGCCCTCGCTTATCCCGACCGGATTGCGAAAGCGCGCGGACTGCCGGGACAATTTTTGCTCGCCAATGGCCGTGGAGCTCTGGTCGATGCGACCGATCCACTGGCAAAGGCCCCGTTTCTGATCGTCGGCGAAATGCAGGGGATCGCCGCTGCAACGCGCATCCTGCTCGCTGCTCGCACGGAGGAGGCAGAGGTTCTGGCAATCGCAGCGGACCGGGTGCGCGCAACCAATGAAGTCGTCTTTGACAAAGATGCCGCCGCATTGCGTGGCCGCCGCATCCGGAGCCTCGACGCCATCACGTTGTCGTCAGATACGCGTGCAGTGACGGCAGATAGCGAAACCAGCTTAAAACTTGCGCTAGGCATTGCCTCGCTTGGTATCGGACGTCTGCCGTGGAGCAAGGCTCAGTTGCAGCTGAGAGATCGGATTGCATTTCTCCGCCAATCTGACAGCAGTGATGGCTGGCCCGATGTGTCCGATGCTGCGCTGACAGCGACGGTCAGCGACTGGATCGCGCCATATCTCAACGGTAAAACGCGGCTCGCCGATGTTTCGGCCGATGATCTTGGTCAGGCCCTTGATGGTCTGATCCCCTGGGCTTTAAAGCGCCGGCTCGAAGCGGAGGCACCGACACACTTCGAAGCACCGACCGGCAATCAACATCCAATAGAGTATGAAGGCGCGGGGGCTCCGTCGTTGTCGATCCGCGTACAGGAATTGTTCGGATTGAAAGTGCATCCAGCCATTGCGAATGGGCGATTGCCGCTGACGTTGAATTTACTGTCACCGGCCCATCGGCCGATCCAGATCACGCGTGATTTGCCAGGGTTTTGGTCGGGGTCATGGGCAGCGGTAAAATCCGAAATGAAGGGGAGGTATCCGAAGCATCCCTGGCCTGACGACCCGGCGAACGCCCTGCCGACCGCGCGGGCCAAACCGCGGGGGATGTGAGAGCAC
>JANNFX010000251.1:0-15887 GCA_031380225.1 Hyphomicrobium sp. | reverse complement strand
GAAGCCGAGAACATCTCAAAGAGCTACGGCGGGCGGCCGATCGTCGAAGGCTTCTCGACCCGCATCTTGCGCGGTGACCGGGTCGGCATTGTAGGGCCGAACGGTGCCGGTAAGACCACGCTTTTGCGTCTCCTCACCGGATCGCTGGCGCCCGATAGCGGCACCATCAAGCTCGGCGAAAACATGGAGCTTGTGACACTCGATCAGCGCCGCGACGAACTTAATCCGGAATGGACATTGGCGCAGGCTTTGACGGGCGGGCGTGGTGATCAGGTCGTCATTAACGGCAAGGCGCGCCATGTCGCCAGTTACATGAAAGATTTTCTGTTCAGCCCTGAGCAGGGCAGATCGCCATTGCGCGTGCTGTCGGGCGGTGAACGCGGGCGTATCATGCTTGCGCGTGCTCTTGCCAAGCCATCCAACGTGCTGGTCCTTGACGAACCGACAAACGACCTTGATCTCGAAACGCTTGATCTGTTGCAAGAATTATTGGCCGATTATACCGGCACCGTTATCCTGATCAGCCATGACCGCGATTTCTTGGATCGCGTAGTGACAAATGTGATCGCCACCGAAGGCGACGGCCAATGGGGCGAATATGCCGGCGGCTATTCCGACATGCTGACCCAGCGCCGCGGCGCTGATCTAACAGTTGAAGAATCAAAGGACTTGAAGCCCGGCAAGCGGAATGGAGCGACGTCGAAGACAGAAGCAACGATTCAAACACGCCGCAAGCTGTCGTTCAAGGAAAAGCACGCTTTGGAGTCGATCCCAACGGATATGGCGGCATTGCATACAGATATTTCAAAGCTTCAGAAATCGTTGGCCGATCCAAGGTTCTATGGCCGTGACCCGAAAGGCTTTGCGAACACCAGCGCCAAACTTGGCGACGCGCAATCGAAGCTCGCAATCCTAGAAGACCGCTGGCTTGAACTGGAACTCTTGCGCGAAAAAATGGATTAGCGGTGCGCGCCAGCAGTCCTTTCCGCAGAAAACTGGCGCGCATAAATCAAAGCCTTCAAATCAGCCCCGTGTTGCCAAACTCAGTGCAAGCTTGCGATCGCCAATTCGCCGTCCATAGCGTGGCTCAATGCAGCCTGACGCGTATCAGTCAACGCTATTGGCGTGCCGTCTGCCGCCTGCAACGCATAGACGTTGATGCCCTTTGGCAGATTTTCGACAGCCGGGAACATGCGCCGCGCTTGATCAGAGGTCAGCATCTTGATGTAGGCAAGATGGCCACCGCCGAGACGCGCCAGATCGAGCTGGCTGATGGCGGCTGCAGGCACACTACGGCGCGCCGGCTTCGAGCGTTTTTGGGTGTTTTCAGTCATGACGTGCTCCTCAAGTCCAGAGGTGATCCGGCGTCATGGATCGAGTCGCGAAGATGCGATCTCCTCCAGCTTATAACGCCGATTCATGGTGGAATTCTGTATCCCCGCGGCATCTAGCGCCGAGATTTGTCGAGGCCGTTCGCCGCAGTTGGTTGCGATTTGATCTCGATGCGTCGCACCAATTTTTGCGGCTCATGTCTGATCAAGTCAATTGCCAGAAGCCCGTTGGCAAGACTTGCGGCTTGGACTTCGATTCCATCGGCAAGAACAAACGCCTTCGAGAATTGCCGGGCCGCAATACCGCGGTGCAGGAACACTCGCGATTTGTCATCAACCTGTCGGCCGCGAATGTTCAACTCGTTGTCTTCAAGAGTGACCTCGAGATCGTCGCCGGTGAAACCAGCAACCGCGAGTGTTATGCGGAGCTTTTCCGCGCTGCCACCATTTTCGGCCGCGCCGATGCGCTCAATGTTATAGGGCGGATAGCCGTCACTGCCGGATTTTCCGGCACGGTCGATCAGGCGTTCGATTTCTTCGAAACCCAGCAACAGCGGGTTCGATATCTGGGACAAGCGCGTCATAGAAAGCCCTCGCTGAAGCGACCTTCGGGTTTGTAATGCGAGCGCAAGACTGCCACTCGTTTGCCGCTATCCCCAAATTGGGCGACGGCGATACTGTCAAATATAGTGCAGCCAAGCCTGACTTCAAGGGCGACCGGCTTTTGCCCAAGTTTTTGAGCCAGATAGCTCTCGGAAACAAACTCAGTCGACGTGCGAGACTGGTGCTGGGCTTGGCGACACGTTAGAATGAGTGAAAATCTAATTTCTTGCGCAAAAGGACCTGCGATCTGTGACGGGCAACGGCCAAAATGGGATGCCTGGGGTGTGGGCTCCCGAAATCGCAAAGGCCGCCCACCGCGATTTGTGCACCGATTGCGGGATATCAAGAACTACGGATGCCAAGCGCTGCGGCGGCGCCTGCCAATTTATCAAGCCAGACTACGACACTCTGGAAGCAGCCGTTCACGGCCGCACCCGTGATCCGTTGCGGCCGGACGAGATTTTTTTCGGACCCATGAAGCGGATGGTCCGCGCCGCGATGCGGGAGCCGCGCGCCGGGGCCCAATGGACAGGCATTACGACCACGATTGCTGAACGTTTGCTCAACACTGGCGCTGTCGACGCGGTCCTAACCATGGCCCCCGATCCTGACGACAAATGGCGGCCGGTGCCTGTCATCGTCACCAAGGCCGAGGGCTTGGCCGAGTGCCGCGGTATGCGCATGGGCTACGCACCACTGCTGGCACTGCTCGAACCGGCGCGCGCCAAGGGCTATAAGCGTGTCGCCATTATTGGAATTCCTTGCCAAGTTTATGCGCTCAGATCGCTCGAAGCGGATTTAGGTTTCGAGAAAATCTATGTCATCGGCACGCCGTGCTCGGACAACACCACGACCGCACGGTTTCACGAATTTCTGGCGCTCCTGTCAGACCAGCCTGAGACCATCACCTATCTCGAGTTCCGCGCCGACTATCATGTTGAAATCCGCTTCAACGATGGGCGCGTGAAAGAAATCCCGTTCCTGTTGTTGCCGCTATCAAAACTTCCTGGTGATTTCTTCCCGCTGACTTGCCGGACCTGCGTTGACTACACCAACGTGCTGGCGGACATCACAGTCGGCTACATGGGCGGACAAGGCGAGCAGTGGCTCATTGTTCGCAATGATCGGGGCGAGGAGTTGCTGGCGCTTTTAGGCGACGATGTCAAACTGTCGGAGCCCGGCTCAGCTGGCAAGCGTAGTGGACCGGTCAGCGGTTTTCTAAAGAACACCGAACGCGCCGCCGGCGGTTTACCGCTTAGAGGGATGCCAAATTTTTTGCGGCCGTTGATGGGCTGGCTGATGCCCAAGGTTGGGCCGCGCGGCCTTGAATTCGCACGCGCGCGGCTCGAAATGAAAGCCATAGAAACCGTGCTACATTTACGGCGCCAACACCCACGGCGCATGAAACACATGATTCCATCTCACGTTTGGAAACTCGTCGCGCCCTATGGACTGACGCCAAGCGAAGGCGAGACAAAGCCAGCCGCTGGCCGAAAGGACGATTGATGGCACCCCAAAGTAAAAGGGGGTCTCAGCAAGTCGATGCCAAGAACCCCTCATTTAATCTCGCGTAAGGAGCGATGTGGTGGACCTTACATCCGGCCAGCGCGCAGATCCTCTTCCGGATTCGAACTGATCTTATGGATCGCAAGGTCGGCACCCATGCGTTCTTCGTCGGCACTCAGCCTCAGCCCCATAGTTGCGTCCAAAAGCCCATAAACGACGGCTCCAGCCGCAAGGCCAAATGCAGCACCGGCCAAACTTCCGACCAGCTGCGATTGGAATGTAACGCCGCCGATGCCGCCCAATTCGGTCAACCCGAAGATGCCGCAAGCGATGCCACCCCAAAGTCCGCACAGACCATGCAACGCCCACACGCCCAGTACATCGTCGATCTGCCAATTGTTGGTCGAGACTTGGAACATCTGCACAAACACGATGCCCGCCACCACGCCCGTCGCCAAGGCGCCGAGCGGATGCATCAAATCCGAGCCCGCGCAAACTGCAACCAAGCCGGCCAACGCGCCGTTATGGACGAAGCCCGGATCATTACGGCCAACGAACAGCGCCGCGATAATTCCACCGCACATCGCCATCAGGGAATTCATGGCGACCAGGCCAGAAACGCCTTTGAGGCTCTGCGCGCTCATGACGTTGAAACCAAACCAGCCGATGCACAGCAGCCACGAACCCATGGCAAGCCACGGAAGCGACGACGGCGGGGTCGCAATGGCGCGGCCTTTTTCATAGCGACCGAGACGTGCACCGAGCCAAAGAACCGCTGCAAGCGCAATCCAGCCGCCGACGGCGTGCACCACGATCGATCCGGCGAAGTCATGGAATTCAGCGCCGAGCGACTTGGCGAAAAAGTCAGCCTGGATGCCGAATTTCTTGTTCCAGACGATGCCTTCAAAGAACGGATAAGCGAGACCAACTACGATTGCAGTGGCGACGCATTGCGGCCCGAACTTCGCGCGCTCTGCAATGCCACCCGAGATGATCGCAGGCACGGCGGCCGCGAACGTGCACAGGAAGAAGAATTTGACGAGCCCAAGGCCTTGTGGACCGTAGTCACCACTCGAGATTGTGGCGGCGTCCGCCAGGAACGTCACGCCGTAAGCGATCCAGTAGCCGATCGAAAAGTAAGCGATGGTCGAAATCGCGAAATCGACGATGATTTTGACGAGAGCGTTGACTTGGTTCTTGTGCCGAACCGTGCCGACTTCAAGAAACGCGAAGCCGCCATGCATAGCAAAGACGAGGATCGCCCCCATCAGTAGAAAAAACACGTCTGAACCGTGTGGTAGATATTCCATTCCCGAACTCCCCCGAGCAGTGATTATTTTTTAGGCAAAAAGATCATGATTTCGCCGATTGCCTGCTTGAATCGCACACAGATCAAGTTTTGTGCCAAAGTTAGGCAAAGCTTCATAACTGCTTAAAATGTGGGTTGAACGATGCCCAACGGGAAGTCTGTCGCATTCGAGAGCACAAAAATTGAGCAGATATGTCAATACAGCTGCCGTATGCGCAGGCAGTTCAATCAACGCAGTCGGAATAGCCCACAGCAGATGGGAAAGGCGCTCGAAAATAGCATGGGATATTGCGATTTTTGCGTATCGGAGCCGGCGCAGGTTGCCGGTTTGGTGCCCAAAAGAGGACTCGAACCTCCACGCCGTTTCCAGCGCTACTACCTGAAAGTAGTGCGTCTACCAATTCCGCCATTTGGGCGAGCCGGGGCTCGAAGTGGCATCAGTTAGTGGCGCCAAGGCCGGTTGTCAATTGAAAGGGGGGCGACTAAATCCCATGAACCAACTCGCCTCGAACAGGCGTTTAGTGACTATGGCACTTATGGATACGTTAGGATCGTTCGAATGCCAGTTTCCGGCCGCTCGTCAGGACTTGTCACCATTTTCGGCGGGCCAGGCTTTGTTGGCCGTTATGCCGTCAGAGCATTGGCTCAGTCCGGCTGGCGTGTAAGGGCCGCTTCGCGCCGCCCTGATCTCAGTGGACATTTGCAGCCGATGGGCGTGGTCGGGCAAATTCTGCCGGTCCAGGCCAATCTTAGGTTTCCCGAAACGTTGGCCGCGGCGGTCGTTGGCGCCGATGCAGTCGTGAATTGCGTCGGCATCCTTATGCCATCTGGAAAGCAAACGTTTGAAGCCATTCATACCGACGGCGTGCGTGCAATGGCGCGCGCGGCCCGTGAGGCGGGTGTGAAACGCTTCGTGCATGTGTCGGCCATTGGTGCCGACCCGAAGTCCAAATCCGTCTATGCAAAGACCAAGGCTGCAGGCGAGGCCGCAGTCCTTGAGGAATTTCCAGACGCCGTCATTTTGCGGCCGTCTATTGTGTTCGGCCCTGAAGACCAGTTCTTCAACCGGTTCGCGGCCATGGCTCAGATGTCGCCGTTTCTGCCGTTGATCGATGGTGGCTGGACGAATTTCCAGCCGGTCTTCGCCGGTGATCTGGCAACCGCGATTGCGGCGGCTGTTGAGGGTCATGCCAAGCCAGGAACGATCTACGAGATTGGCGGGCCGGAAGTCTTGAAGTTCCGCGAACTGCTCGACCGGGTGCAAGCGTATACCGGCCGCAAGCGCTTCTACCTGCGTTTGACGCCGGGCATCGCCAAGTTGCAGGCCGCACTCATGTCGCCGCTGCCGAACGCGCTCCGGCCGATTACGGTTGATCAAGTCCGGCTTCTGAAGAACGACAATGTGGTCAGCGACACCGCCATCAGGGAAGGCCGGACAATTGCGGCACTCGGCGTTGCGACCCCAACATCGATCGCGGCAGTTGTTCCGGGCTATCTTGAGCGTTTCAAACCCAAAGGCCAATTTGCGCATTATCGAGGGTAATGGATAGCATTTGAGCAGCCGTCTAAGCGCATTCGGGGGCTGTCTTAACACTTCGACACTTGAAACGGGCGCCGCCATGACTTAGGTCCGGAGTCCTTGGTGGAGGGCCCGGGTTTCTGATGCCAGCTCCACCTCCACCCGCATTTTGCAGCCTGCCGGAGAGACGCTCCATGACCGTGCTTGTCGAGGCGAACGCACTCAAAAAGACGTTCGGCCCGATCACTGCCGTCAAAGGCATATCGCTTGAGGTCAAGAAGGGCGAAGTGCTCGGCTTCCTCGGGCCGAATGGCGCAGGAAAATCGACGACGATGAAAATGCTGTCGGGATTTTTGGAGCCTGACTCTGGCTCGGCCCGCATCTGTGGTCACGTTGTCCAGGACGAGCCGAAGCTCGCTAAAGCCAGTCTTGGTTATCTGCCCGAGGGCGCACCGGCCTATGGTGAAATGACACCGCGCAGTTTCTTGACGTTTATCGGCGAAATCCGCGGCTTTGACAGCGACGAAATCAAGCGCCGCATCTCGGCTGCATCGTCTAAAGCCGGACTGGACCATGTACTTGAGCAGCGCATCGAGACGCTGTCAAAAGGCTACAAACGCCGCGTCGGCATCGCGCAGGCTATCTTACATGACCCGCCGGTTCTAATCCTTGACGAACCGACTGATGGTCTCGACCCAAATCAGAAATTTCATGTCCGGAAGTTGATTGCCGACATGGCCGCCGACAAGGCAATTATTATTTCAACCCACATCCTCGAAGAAGTCGAAGCGGTCTGTTCGCGTGCGATCGTGATCGCCAAAGGCGAAGTGGTTGCCGACGGCACCGCCGAAGACTTGATGAAGCGTCTCGACTATCACGGCGCCGTTGTCATCAAGGTTGCCAACGACAAGTCAGAGGCTGTGAAGGCCGCACTCTCTGGCCTGAAAGGCATCACGAAAGTCGAAGTGTTGGGCAAGGACAATGGCATGACGCGGCTCAGGGCGATGCCCAAGAATGGCGCCACGATTGCAACAGACGTCGCGGCCGCTCTGGCTGCCAAGTCGCTCGCTGTCGATGAACTATTCGTAGAACGCGGCAAACTGGATGACGTGTTCCGGCAGATCACCGTGGCCGCAAAGGACAGCACCCATGCGTGACATGCTCGCCAATGCCTGGATTATCGCCAAGCGCGAGTTTGCTGCCTACTTTGCAACACCGCTCGCCGCCGTTTTTCTGACGTTGTTCGTGGCGCTGACCGGCGCGATGGCATTCTACATCGGCGGCTTCTTTGAGCGCGGGCAAGCTGAACTGGGCTCATTCTTCGCCTATCATCCTTGGCTTTATTTGTTCCTGGTACCCGCTGTCGCCATGCGGCTGTGGGCCGAAGAGCGCAAGAGTGGCACTATCGAATTGTTGATGACGCTGCCGATCTCGCCCGTCGAAGCCGTGCTCGGAAAATTTCTGGCCGCTTGGGCCTTCGTCGGTCTTGCACTCGTGTTGACGTTCCCGATCTGGATCACGGTCAATTACCTTGGCGATCCCGACAACGGCGTGATCTTCACGAGCTACCTCGGCAGTTTCCTGATGGCCGGCGCGTTCCTCGCAATTGGATCGTTCATCTCTGCTTTGACCAAGAACCAAGTGATCGCCTTCATCTTGTCGGCGACGGTGTGCTTCTTCTTCGTACTATCGGGCCTTGAGATGGTGCAGAACACGATGCGCGCTTGGATGCCCGAGTTCGTCGTAACCGCAATTGGCTCAATGAGCTTCCTATCGCACTATGAGCAGATCACGCAGGGCGTGGTCAGCCTGCATTCCATCGTGTTTTTCCTGTCGCTGATCACGTTTGCACTGTTCGCCAACGTGATCGCCATAGATCAGAAGAAAGCTGCCTGAGAAATTCCATGCGCTATCTCCTCGAATCTTTTCTGCCATTTCTGCTGCCGTACTGGGACCGGCTGATCAGATGGGTCTCAACGCTCAGCCGGTCAGCACTGGCTTGGGGCGGGCTTGGTCTCGGCGCTATCATCCTTTTGTCCGTCAATTTGCTGGCCTCGACCGCGCTCCGCGGTTGGAAAGCCGACTTGACCGCCGACAACCTGTTTACGATCTCGGATGGCACACGCCAGATCTTGAAGTCGATTGATGAGCCGATCACGGCGCGCGTTTATTTTTCGAAAAAGCTCGGTGAGGCATCGCCCGAGTACCAACGCTATTTTGACCGCGTGCGGGCGCTGCTCGAGCAATATCGCGATATTTCGCGTGACCGCTTCCAAGTCACTTTTATCGACCCTGAACCATTCTCAGACGCCGAAGACCGCGCCGTCGCCGTTGGTCTTAAGGGTTTGCGTCTCAGCACTGATGGCGAAGCTGGCTACTTCGGTATGGATGCCACCAATTCGACCGACAACCAGCAGACGATTAAAATCTTCGATCCCAATCGTGAAGGTTTCCTGGAGTATGACGTTTCGAAAGCAATACAAGCGCTATTAAACCCGAAAAAGCGCGTCGTCGGTTTGATCACCGGTTTGCCGCTAGATGGCGGCATGTCGGCGCCCAACATGATGGCCGGCCAGCAGGCGCAGCCGACGCCGCCGTGGCTGATCATGGATCAGATCCGCGAGTTCTTCGAGGTCAAGACGATTGAACAAAACGCCACCCTGATCCCCAAGGATGTCGACGTGCTGATGGTCGCGCAGCCGGTCGGTCTGACACCGAAGGCCGCTTACGCCATTGATCAGTTCGCCCTGAAGGGCGGCAAAGTTCTGGTGTTCATTGATCCCGTGGCCGAAGCAGCTCAGCTCGCCATGATCCAGAAGGGCACGGCAGGGCGCGTCGAACTTGGCAAGATGCTGGCTGGATGGGGCTTGGCGTTCGATGCCACAAAGGTCGCCGGCGACATCAAAAACGCGCGCCGCGTCCAATTCGGCGGCAAAGATGGCAAGCCCATGGTGACCGAGTTCATACCGTGGATTTCACTGACCAAAGACAACGTCGCCAAGGGTGACGTGCTCGCGAATGGCATCGAACTAATCAACGTCGCTTCGGCCGGCACCCTTTCGCGTGCCGATGGAGCAAGTGTGACCGTAACGCCGCTGTTGCAGACCAGCACGGATGCCATGGTGCTGGAAGCGCGCCAAGTCGGCTTCGGCGCCGATCCACTTGCCCTATTGCGCGACTACCAGGCTGGAGGCCGTGCCTTATCCATAGGTGTCCGGCTAACAGGCGAAGCCAACTCAGCGTTCCCGAAAGGCCGGCCCGGCGCAGATGTTGTCAAAGACGAAAAGACTGACGGAGACAAGAAAGACGATAAGGCCGAAAGCTCTGATAAAGTGGAACCTGCTACGGCCGCGGCGACGGACCCGATGAAGGATCACACGGCTAAGGGGACGATAAACGCCATTGTTATGGCTGATACTGATATTTTGCATGACAGGATGTGGGCCGACACGCGCCCGGAAGCGAATAGCCAAGGGCAGCCGCCCACACAGATCGCCAATAACGCGGCGTTCATCATCGGTGCACTCGAAAATCTTTCCGGGAACAATTCGCTGTCGGCATTGCGCGCCCGCGGTGTCAACCAGCGGCCATTTACTGTTGTTGACAACCTGCGCCGCGCCGCTGAGCGCCAGTTCCGCGAAAAGGAAAGCGAACTGACCAAGAAGCTGCAAACGCTGACGCAAGATCTCGCCAAGCTCGAAACCACCAGCGATACCGGCAAGACGTTGTTGACTGAATCCGAGCAGGCTGCGGTTGATAAGTTTAAGGGCCAAGTGCTGGAGACGCGCCGCGAACTCCGCGCCGTCAAGCACGAGTTGAGCAAAGACATCGAAGACCTCGATGGCTGGATGAAGTTCGCCAACATTGCCCTAGTACCGCTGCTGATCGGGTTTGGTGGTCTCGCCTATTCGTTCTGGCGCAGCCGCCAACGCCCATCCAATTGACGCCTCGATTGATCCCTGTTCTCAGACCCAAGTGATGCCATGACGCCGAAACAGTTTGCCAGTTTGGCCCTTGCCGCCGTCGCAATGTTGACGTTGGCACTCACTGTCTACTCCGCCTCGAAGCCGTGGTCGCAAGCCAAGGCTGGCGGACGGATGTTCGCGAACCTCAATCAAGACGCAGCGGCCAAAGTTCAGACCATTGAATTTTCGCAAGGCAAATCGAAGCTGACGCTAGAAAAATCTGGCGAGCGATGGCTCATGAGAGAAAAAAACGACTTCCCTGCGAGCGTCGACAAAGTCCGGACGTTGCTTGTAAATGTGATGGCCGCCGAATTGGCCGAGGCAAAAACCAATCGCGAAGCAGGGCAAAAAGCACTCGAACTGGAAAACCCAGCCGATGATGCTGCAAACTCATACCTCATGCGTCTCAAGGATGCGACCGGCGCCGTCATGGCTGAGATCGTGGTTGGCAAATCACGGGCTGAAGCGTTCGGCGCTGGTAAAGCTGGAACGTATGTTCGCCGGCCGTCCGAATCGCAGACCTGGCTCGCAAACCGCCAGATTACAGCTGGAGTCAAACTTGCCAATTGGGCTCGCGAGAGGCTGTTCGAAGCCAAGGCAGAGAAATTCAGCTTGGTCACTGTCGAAATTGACGGAGAGCCTTCCTACGACATCAAGCGCGATCCCGAGGGGCGCACGTTCAGTCTGGCCAATATTCCGGCCGGACAGAAACAAAAATTCGCAAATATGGCCGACGACATCGTCGACATATTGACGTCCTTCAATCTCGACGAATCCCGGAAAGTGGATAGTGCCGCGCTCAAAGGCACACCGTTTGGCACAATTCGGGCGGAAATCGATCCAGGCATGAAGGTCTATTTCAGGGTCCGCAAGGATGGTGAAACACACTGGATGACGATTGACGCAACCGGTACCGGCGACAGCTTGAAGACGGCTGCCGATTTGATGGCACTAGCGCAAGGCTGGGAATTCAAGATTCCACCCGCCCAGGTGCAGCGCATGTTTAAAAAGCGCGCGGAATTGATGGAAACCGTTGAAGCGGAGAAGCCGGCTCAGTCGAAGCCGGAGGAAAAGAAGTAGGCCGGGTAGAGCGTGAGCTGAGACTCGGTAATGCCTGTCAATTTATACACTATGCCGGGTCTCGCGACGGCGCTTTACCCGGCCTACATCCGAATTCGAGTTCGACTACGCCAACCATTCCGGCAGCACATCCAGACCAATCAACTCGTCATACGTCTGGCGCGGACGCACGACTGCATACTCGTGACCATTGACAAGAACCTCCGGCACCAAGAGCCGCGTGTTGTAGGTTGACGACATCACAGCGCCATACGCGCCCGCTGTCATGACCGCCATCAGATCACCCGCCGCGAACGGCGGCAGGGAGCGTTCCAACGCCAGATAATCGCCAGTCTCACAAACCGGTCCGACGATATCTTGCACAACTGGCGCTAGCTTTCGCTTGCCTTCATCAACCGGCAGAATTTCGTGGAACGCATCGTAGAGCGTCGGGCGGATCAGATCGTTCATGGCCGCATCGACAATCGTAAACACGCGACCCCCAGCTGATTTAGCGAAAATGGTCCGCGTCACCAGCACGCCAGCGTTGCCGACAATCATCCGGCCTGGTTCCAACACCAGCTTCAAGCCGAGATCGCCAACCGTTTCTTTGATGAGCCGCGCATAGTCATCGGGAAGTGGCGGCGGTTCGTTTGACGCCTCATACGGCACACCAAGACCGCCGCCCATATCGAGATGACGGATATTGTGACCGGCGCTGCGCAGCCCGATCACCAACTCGCGCATGCGCTTGAACGCATCGCGGAACGGTGACAGCTCGGTGATCTGGCTGCCGATGTGCATATGGATGCCAGCAACGTCGATGCCGGCAAGCTTGCGTGCGCGATCATAGAGTGCTGGTGCAGCAGCATATGGCACGCCGAACTTATTCTCTGATTTTCCGGTCGAGATTTTTGCGTGCGTCTTGGCATCAACGTCGGGATTTACGCGGATTGCAATTCGCGCCTTGAGACCCAGCGCCGAAGCAACGTCTGAAAGCGCCTCGAGCTCCGGCTCGCTTTCGACATTAAAACCGAGGATACCTTCTTGGAGCGCGTAGGCCATCTCTTCGCGCGTTTTGCCGACGCCAGCGAAAATGATTCTATCAGCCGCAACTCCAGCAGCGCGCGCGCGCCGCAACTCACCTTCCGAGACAACATCCATGCCCGCGCCAAGCATGCCCAGTGTGCGCAATACAGCCTGGTTCGAATTGGCTTTGACGGCAAAGCAAATCAGCGCGTTTTGATCTTTGAACGCGTCGGCGAGCACGCGATAGTGGCGCTCAAGCGTTGCTGTTGAATAGCAATAGAACGGTGTGCCGACTTCGGCCGCGATCCGCTCAAGGCTCACGTCCTCCGCATGAAGGACGCCATTTTTGTAAGAGAAGTGATGCATGGTTTCGGCCGTTGTTCCGTGAGCTATCCAACAGGCGGATGGAGCCGGTAGAATTAAGCGAAGCGTATTCCATCATCTGCCCGGCAGCGCAATGGGCCGATGATCCCGCTAGGTTTCGCCGCGTTGCGAGCGTTTTGGTATTGGCACCCCTCCAGCCCTACGAAGTTTCTGCTACGAGGTTGGGCTAATGATTTCACGTCCCCACCAATGTCATCCTTGGGTTTGGTCCAGAGTCTGTTGGGTAGGCGCGCCACTCTTAACCATCGCGCGAAAATTCGCGATAATAAATTCGCGCGAAGTTATCCCCGCGCACTGGCACGCGCGCATGATGACCGCACTCGCTCTTGAAAGCGTCTCATCGTGGCGACGATGAGGCTGGGACTGGGATTTGTTCTGGCAAACCGGTTACGCACCGGGGCGCCTAGTGAAACGCATTCATGCGGGTTTGGTAGTCCCAAGTGAGTGTGGTTCGCCGCTTAGGTAACGGCGGGGCTCATGAAAAGACGAATTGCAGGGCGGGCCCATGGCCATCTTCCCTTGCTAATGCCAAAGCGGACCGTGCGTCCGTGTTGCGTCCCGGATGATTGGCCAACATCTGTTCAGGAGCATGCAGAAAAATGGAAGAACATCGTCTCGCGGACTACCTGAGCAACCCATCAAGCACAAAGGGCTTATGCGGTTTGGGCGCGTCGCCTTCGGCTTTACCTTGGCCAGAATCAGCGGCAGCGGTTGGATCGGGCGTCGCTTTTGGCGTTTCAAGTGAGCCGCGCACGCCGCAGCCGGTCAGCACAAAAGCCAACCCAACAGCAACTACCAAAGTTATGACGCGGCTTTGCATAAGCTTGATCGGCCTCTGCCCTAAGAAACTCTAAAATGCATCTAGCCGGACTTTCCGGCTTTTTCCAAGCGCTTCACCCAGGCTCGGGCGCTTTTTAGGACGTTCTGTGGCGCAGTTCCCCCATAGCTCTTCCGGCTTTTGACGGAATTCTCAACAGAAAGAACGGTGTAGATGTCTTTTGTAATGCGTGGCTCGATCGCCTGCATGGACGCCAGCGGCATAGTGTCGAGGGTTATCCCAGCGCTTTCGGCGGCTTTAACAATGCTGCCGGTGGCGTGATGGGCCTCCCGGAACGGCATTTTGAGCTCGCGGACCAGCCAATCAGCAAGGTCAGTTGCCGTCGAATAGCCGCCGCCCGCTGCCGCCCGCATTCTGACTGGAACAGGCTGCATATCCCCAACCATGCCGGTCATGGCGGCGATAGCCAAGCGCAAGGCCGCGACGGCTTCGAACGTCACTTCTTTGTCTTCTTGCATGTCTTTCGAATAGGCCAGCGGCAGGCCCTTCATCACAATCAGCAAGCTTTGGAACGCGCCGGCGATCCGCCCGACCTTGGCTCGCGTCAATTCAGCGGCATCCGGATTGCGCTTTTGCGGCATGATCGAGGAGCCGGTTGTGAACTTGTCAGTTAAGGTGATGAAGCCAAACTGCGGCGTGAACCACAGCACGATCTCTTCGGCGAAACGCGATAAATGCACAGCGGTGATCGAGGCAGCGGCCAGCATTTCAAGCGCGAAGTCCCGGTCCGAGACGCCATCAAGCGAATTCGCCATCGGCCGGTCGAAGCCGAGTGCCTCGGCGGTTGCTTTGCGATCAATCGGAAACGATGTGCCTGCCAGCGCGGCTGATCCCAGCGGGCATTCATTGAGACGCGCACGCGCATCGGCAAAGCGGCCGCGATCGCGCGCAAACATCTCGACATAGGCCAACATATGATGACCGAACGTCACCGGTTGCGCCGGCTGCAAGTGAGTAAATCCAGGCATCACGGCATCAAAATGCGCTTCTGCTTTTTGAGCGAGTTCAAGCTGCAAACAAGCCAGCTGATCGCTGATATCGTCGATGGCATCGCGCACCCACAAGCGGAAATCGGTTGCCACTTGATCGTTTCGCGAGCGCGCCGTGTGCAAGCGCCCTGCTGCCGGGCCGATCAATTCAGTCAACCGGCTTTCGACGTTCATATGCACGTCTTCGAGCTGACGCGAGAACTTGAATTTGCCGCCCTCGATTTCAGCCTCAATCTGCTCAAGACCCTTGATGATATCCCGCGCGTCGCCCTTGCCAATGATGCCTTGCGCGCCGAGCATGTCCGCGTGCGCCTTCGAGCCGCGAATGTCCTGTGGCGCCAGAGCCTTGTCGAAGCCGATCGAGACGTTTATCTCCTGCATGATCTGGGCGGGAGAGGAGCCGAAACGGCCTCCCCACATTTTATTGGCGGATTTCTCGGTCACGGTAGAAACGAATCCTCGATGCGAGCCGTATAAAGCAGCGACGCAGGTTGATGGATGGCAGGACTAGGAACATATGAGCAGTGATAGTGGCAGCAGTGGCAGCGGCAATGGCAAGCAACCTGGCATGCCCGCTACAGTCGCGGCGGCAGCGGTGGCTGCCGGTATCGCTTTCGCGGTCGTATACGGCACGCTCGGGGGGGCTGGCAATGTCGCCGAACCAGGTCCGGCTGCGGAAGGAAAGGTTAACCGTGCCGAAGTTGTAGGTGCGCCAGAAAAAGCACCTGATGGTGCTGAAGTCAGCAAGTTGGCGGCGTTCGTCCGCAAGAACCCAGCCATTGACGTCGCCGACGTGTCTTTTGTCGACGGCAGCGGCGTGCCTAAGACACTCGCTGGTTTCAAGGGCAAGACCATTCTATTGAACCTATGGGCGACCTGGTGCGCGCCGTGCCGCGAGGAAATGCCGTCCCTCGACCGCCTGCAAAAAGCTATGGGTTCTGACAAATTCGAAGTCGTGGCCTTGGCAGTTGACCGCACCGGGGTCGAAGCTGCGGGCAAGTTTTTGAAAAGCATCAACGTCGAGAATTTGAAGCTTTATGCCGACCCAACGACAAAATCTGGTAACGCACTAAAAGTGCTCGGTATGCCGACGACCATCTTAATCAACGCCGACGGCAAAGAAGCTGGCCGTCTGTCCGGCCCCGCGGCCTGGGACAGCGAAGAATCCAAGGCTTTAATCAAGGAAGCGATCAAGTAGACGATCGTCAGCAGTGTCGAAACCCCGCATCAAAGTATTGTTCGTGTGCAGCCGCAATCAATTCCGCAGCCCGACAGCAGTTCATGGATGAGGTGTTAATCGAGCTGTTGTGCGATAAACTCACGGCGTATTTGGATATGCAAATAACTTACGCGGT
>JANNFX010000219.1:0-10640 GCA_031380225.1 Hyphomicrobium sp. | reverse complement strand
CCACCAGCGACCGCGCGGAACTGATTGACGCAATTGTCAAGATACCACCCAAGAACCGGGTTACCCGTCATCCCAGTCTCTTCCCACAATGACTTGGCGCGTTCTCCACTGAACACCTGCAGCGCGACGTTACGTTTGCCATCGGGCTCGACTTTGGTGACATCGACATAGATCTTGTCGTTGAAGCCAGGTGCCGCATACGCGGCCAGTGAAACCGTGCGTTCAAACGCGTAGTTCACCCGGTTGCCGCGCGTAACCATATCCATGTGCGGCGTTTCAAATATTTGGATCGCCGCCGTCTGATCGACAGGCGCTGCCCCGGAGGGTGAAATGGCTAAAAGCGCCACCAAAAAAGCTCCCGCAAACCGTCGTAACATCGTCGTCTCTCCATTCATTTCAAAGTTAGGCCATTCTTTTCAGAGTCAGGTCAGGCACCGCCTGCCCTTCAACATCAGTCTATTGAGAAAGCAGCACCTAGCCCGCCGTTCAAGTTAAAGTGAGGCAAGGTCGGGCCCGATGACCGGCGGCGTTACCTCAAAAACGCGCCAAAAGCCCTCGGGCCGTCTCCCGTTGCCGCCGTGGCCGTCACCTCAAGCGTCTCACTATCTATGCGCTCAAGGGTATTGGCGAACCAGCACGCCACATAGACGAAGCGTCCGGACGGGTCGGCGGCGATGCCCTCCGGCGTGTCGCCAACTTCGATAGTCTTAACGACCGCCAAGGTTGTAGGATCAAACACCGTCACCGTGCCTCCCGACTGGTTGGTCACGAAGCCCCTCCCATTGGCAAACGCTATGGCATAGGGATGGTGGCCGGCTGGCACCCGCCCGATCAAGGCCCGCGATTTGAGGTCAATCACCGAGACGTCGTCGCTGCCGACATTGGCGGTATAGGCCCGCGTACCGTCGGGGCTGATCGTGATGCCAAACGGCCGCGTGCCGACGGGGATCACCGCCATCCGGGACTGCGTCGCGGCGTCGATGATAGAGACTTGGTCGCTATCCCTGTCTGCTGTCAGGATGGTAGCCCCGTCCGCACTGATAGCAACGCCGGACGGGCTGCTGCCGACCGCAATCTCGCCAGTCACGCGACCAGCCACGGGATCAAGCACGAACAACCGCGTCGCGTACCAATCGGCGACGTAGACCAAACCGTTCGACGGATGGGCGGCAATGCCGAGCGGGCCTTCGCCAACTTTGATCCGCTTCTCGATCGATCGCGACGCCACGTCGACAACGATCACCTCTTTACCGTCCGGCGCCGCCAAGTAGGCGTGACGCCCATCGGCCGCCATTGCGACACCGGCCGGCTTGCCGCCGATCTTGATTTCGGCCACGCTTGTCATCGATGCCAGATCGACGATTGATAGGCTGTCACTGTTCTGGCTGGTAACAAAGGCTTCGGTTGCGTTGGCCGGACCGGATGAAGCTGGCTCCGCGGCTTCAACTGGCCAAGTCGCAAGCACCCGCGCCATAATCGCAATGCCCACAAGTCCTAATGCAGCGGCCAGAAGCGGCCGCGGGCTGAGATATGTAATCGCGCATCGCTTCTGCATTGTGGCCCCATGCCGAGTTACTTCTGTCTGACATAACGTTCTAATATGGCGGCGGGAAGTGCCGCGCTTCTTTCTGCTTCTGACTTCTGACTTCAGGTTATCACCGCCCTATCATACCCTCGCTCCCGTAGGTTGAGTTAGCGGCGGCCGGGACATCGAGACATCGAATTCCATTTCCATTCCGCCAAGTAACCCAACATTTTGCAGAGACATGCGCATTCAACGCTGCGCTCCGCATCTGCTTCGCTAAAGGTGTTGGGTTACGCGGCGGAATGAAGAACGAGGCCTTCAATTTCGATCCTTGCCGCCGCTAACCCAACCTACGGTACTGAGTTTTTTTAAGCGCTGAATCCTACTGCCTACTGCCCACTGCACACGCCGACACTCCATCGCGCGTTTCGCGGGTCACGGCCTTCGCCGGAATGACGAGACTTGAGAAAGCGGAATCAGGCCTTGAAATTTGTCAGGGGGACACGTCATCGACTGCAACAGCAAAAACAATCGGCGACGATCCCCGTGCACTCGCCGACCCAGAATTGTCATCCTCGGGCTTGTCCCGAGGACCCATTTTTTAAAGCGCTCAGGTAACGATGACTGTGCTGCATCCGCGACGCGCAAAGAAATCAGCGCCGGATTTCGCTGCACAATGGGTCCTCGGGACAAGCCCGAGGATGACAATTGTGGGGAGGAGTAAGCGCGGAGTATGACGATCAAACGTAGGTTGGGCTGAGCCCGTCGCGAAGCCCAACATCTGACGTATCTCACTGAAAGACTGCCTGAGTTTATTCTGTTCCAGCTCCATGCACAAAGGTGTCGACATACTCTGATCTGGCTTTTTGCAATTGTCTCTTTTTGATCCAGTGATCACGTCCAAACGAGTCGCTAACCGCAAAATCGGTAACATCGAGTTTCAAAAAGCAGTCCGCTGTGAATGGAACTAAAAATCTTGCCGTTTCACCTACGTCGATTGCCACTGGCAAAGACGAGCTATTTGGATGTTCTCGATCATACGCTGTAATAGCGTAACCAACTTTCGTTTTGCCTTGATCCAGCAGCTTGATAAACTTGAAGTGTAAGTTGTCCAACTTGACTTTGCCCGGTCCCCTGTTGACGCAGTGAACCATGACAAAAACCGGATTGATGTCTTCGTACCCGCTAATCAAGGTCACGATACTCAAGTCAACGCCCACTCGGGCGCGCAATCCGATCTCTTTGTAAATGTTCCAGCCGAATGAAGCTCCCGCAACTAGTAACGACAAAATACTGATGGCTAGAGCAATCTCCGCCAGGCTACCTGAAGCTGGAGCCGCAGTCTGAATAACCACTACCCCAACCCCCACATCTCTTCCCGCACCCGGATGTCCGCTAGCATCCGGTCCAGCAGCAGGCATGTGCGCTTGAACAGGTCGCTCCCGCGCCGGTAGTCGGCGGGGGCGAAGAAGTCGACGCGGCCGGCGCGAAAGAGATCGACGCATTTTTCATTTGAGGCGCCCGGCGTGTGGACGGCAATCGCGTGGCCGCCGCTCTTTCTCATCAACGCCATCGACGGCACGTCGGTGTCGCCGTCGCCGAAATAGATCATGTTGGAAAATGGGATCGGACGCGCGGCTTCCGGCATATGCGCGTTGATGCTTTCGCCCAAATCCTCAATGCCCTTGTTGATACGGAACAGATACTGCGTCTTGCCGGTGTCGGTGATGACGCGCTTCGGATACGGCGTCTCGTAGGCGTCGAACCAGTATTCGGACGCAAAAACATTGTGGAAGTTTTTGTAGATCGACGTGCCTTCGACGATCTCCGTCAAACCCGAAGAGACGAGATAATGGCGGAGTGAAATGCCGTCACTCTCGGCGCGGATTTTAACGTAGGCTTCGATTTCCTTGAACCACGCCTCGACGCCTTGGAACAATTCAACCGACGCGCCTTGTTTCACCAAGTCTGCACGATCGATGCGCAGGCCCTTGTCGCGCGCCTTCTTGTACATCAGGTGCATGTAGGTGATGAGCGGATCTGCCTGCTGCTGTTTGGCGATGCGCCCGCACTCGGCCCAGAACTCTTGCGGATCGACACCGAGTTGCGGCAGGAACGAATATTCCTGCATCGGCTTTGGCGACAGCGTGCCGTCAAAGTCATAAACCAGAGCAATGGTCTTTTTGGTGAAACCAGCAACCGGCTTGGCATTCGGCGACGGCTTGACCGCGGCCGTCTTGGGTAATGGTGCTTTAGGAACACTGACCAACACCGGCGCTTTGGCCGGCGCCTTGACCACCGCTCCGCCGCTCTTGGCCTTGCTGCCGCTCTTGTCTGCCTTGCGCGCCGCGCCCGCCATGTCTGCCTCCACGTTCGACTTGTAGAGCCACATTCTGTGATTCGAGGCCGCGGGGCGAGGCGATGCTGGGTTTCATCCCCACATCGCGGCTCAAACAGCCCACACGTCGAAAGCGTTGCACGTCTGCAAACCGCTGTTTGCAAACTGTCACGAATTTGCAACGAACTCTTCACAATGACAAAAATTGCATAATTTTTAGGCAGAACATCTTAACAGTTGAGCAATGGAGCTTGTGGTTCAATCTTCGGACGTGCCCGCAAATCACTTACGCTGTAGGTGCCCGCTGAGGCCACGACTTAAAAACGATGGAGAGGACGCGCCCGATCTGAAACTTCGACCCGGATAACCGGGCCGCAATTCCGGGTGCAACCATGATCGAACTCGTCGTTTCCGTCTGCCTGCTGAACGACCCCGCTCGCTGCAAGGAAGTTTCGCTCGTCAATGCCGAGGATGGCATGACGTCGATGCAGTGCATGATGGGCGCCATGCCCGAAATCGCACAATGGGTTGACGTTCACCCGCGTTGGCAGATGAAGAGCTGGACCTGCCGTAAGGCTGGTACGGTCGCTAATCTTTGATCACGTGCGCACGCAACATCGCATTTCGCTGATATGTTGTGGATTTGGCTCCGCGGGCTGGGCTCGAACCAGCGACCGTCCGATTAACAGTCGGATGCTCTACCACTGAGCTACCGCGGAATACCTTTTCGGGCTGGGTGCAGTGCACCCGGCCGGAAGAGCGCGCAGATAGCACACACATTCTGGCTTGGCGAGGGGTTAATCCGACGCGCGGGATAGCTGTTTTGCTGGCCAAGCCCCAGAGGTTTTGAAGCCCTGGTGCCTAATCGGATGCTGCGGTTAAAAATCAGTACATCTGGAAATCGCCGGCATCGAGCGCTGCCAACATTACTTGATCACAACATTATCTGCGCTTGGCACAGGCTTGGGCGCGAATTTCGGACGGTGATGCCCCATAGCGGCGCTTGAATGTGCGATCGAAATACGAAACGTCTGAGAACCCGACCTGCAATGCGATGTTGGAAATCCGGCACGTGCCGCCATGGGCGCCGGTCAACAAGGTATGGGCGCGCCCAAGACGCAAATTATTCACGCACTCGGTAAACGACGTCTCTGACAGGCCAAATAATCGCTGCAGGTAACGGGGCGAAATGGCGAGCGCACTTGCGACAGTCGCGATTGAAATATCTGGGTCTTCAAAACGTGCCTCGATCATCGTGTGGGCAGCACTGAGGCGCGCCGCAGCAACGGCGCTCAAAGAGCTTTCGCCGAGACGAGACTGCGACTCGACAGCGAGCGCTGCAAGATCAAACAGGTGACGTTGGACGGTCGCCCGCGCTTGCACAGACATGGCGCGCCGCCCAGTTTCCAAAGCCCTGATATAAGACTTCAGCAACTGCAGGCCCTCGCACTTCTTCGACAAACGTTCGGCGATCAATCCATCGGCATTTGGTAAACGCTTTTGCATCTCTGCGAACGGGATCATCATCGCGACGTAGGAGAACCGCTCAGTCGAACCTAGGGTGCCAGGGTCGCTCGTCCGCATCAGGCAGCCATCGCCGTGCCCGAGCTGGAAATGACGCCACTTCATGACGTTGATCTGTTTCGATCGAGAGATCAATAATGCGAAAGAATCGTCGCTGTTTTTGACAAGTTCTTCGTCGCGGATTGTGAAGTCGGGGCTGAATGAGCTGCGCGCGATGCGTATGCCTTCGACAATGGGTTCCGTTGAGACGTGAAACGGCGCGTCTGATGCCGGTTCGAAATCGAGTTGGAGCATGCAGCGGGCGTAGTCCTCGCGCCACTGCCCAATAGGATCGCGCTTTGCCGCCACGTGGTTAATTCCTTGATGAAAAATTTAGCATCGCGCAGTGGTCGCACAATACCATGAAGCGATGCTTTGGACAATTGCGCACTCATTTTTAGTGCGCGCGGGTTCGCTCCAAACCAAGCAGCCAGTTCAAATGTGGCCTAACATCGCAAGATAGAGCCAAAACTTTTGCCTCCATCGCGCTGAAGTCTCCCGAGTTTCTCCGATTCATGGATAATGCCGGGTCAAAGTCACGGGCAGGTTTTTTTTAATGCCGCATTTCAAATCGCACGGCCGCTTTGCGGCGCTCACGTCACTTCTGCTCACACTCCTATTGAGTTCGCCCCCTAGCAGCGCCGAGCAGGCGGCCGTTCCAATCCTGCCGGGTGATATTGCCGCCTCTGGTTTTTCAGGCGTTAAACTTCAGGTCGAGGCGCTGAAGCCTGGCGTCGATCCAATCACGAAGACCGTCATTGATCCAGATGGCGTCACGCTCCGCATTTTCGACATGCGCTCCATCAATGGCCCGATGACCGGCCAAATGCTCAACTCACCTGTCAAGCGCGAGTATAGAGCCCGCGAGCTCGGCCATGTCTTTGGCCTCGCTGTCGATACGACACCAGCCAACGGCACGGCGACGCCTGGACTCTATGCGGCGGCGACGTCGGCGTTCGGGTTGCACATCGTTGGGCCGGACAAGGATGGTGACGGACAGCCTGACCGCCTTACTACAGGCGGCCCAGGCGCGAAATTTGCCGACGGGCTTTTTGGACCTGTACCCGATGCCGGCCCTGGTAGCATCTGGAAAATCGATAGCGCCACGGGCACCGCCAGCCTATTTACTAACTTAAGTGATGGTGGCGTGCGCAACGGTGGCCCCGGCATCGGCGGCCTCGCTTTCGATCCCATAAGCCGGACGCTTTATGCTTCCGATCTCGACACTGGCCTCATCCACCGGTTGAGCGCTGCAAACGCGGGCGCCGATCAAGGCCAGTTCGATCACGGAGTGACCGCGCGGCCGGCGGCTGGCAAACCGGCTGTAAAAGATGATGGCTCGCGGCTCGACATCACGTCCCCCGGCTTCGACACTACGAAGCCGGAGAGCTGGAAATTCACATCAAATGAACGGCGGATCGACGGTCTCGCGGTTCAAAACGGGCGGCTCTTTTACGCCGTCGCTGAAGGACCGGAAATCTGGTCGGTCGGATTGGAAACGGACGGCAGCTTCAAGGCCGATCCGCGACTTGAAGTTGCTGTCAAAGGCGATCAACCATTTCCAATAACGAGCATCGCTTTTGATCGTGATGGCCGCATGATCGTTGCGCAGCGCGGTTCTATTCAAAACAAATCAGACTACTCACAGTTCGTGGCGACCGGTTCGAGCCAGATTTTGCGCTTTTCGGCCGAGACACCCGACGATCCGGCGACGCCGGCACACTGGAACAGCGCAGCCGAAGAATACGCCGTCAGCGAAGACAAGGATCATCGCGCCACCTCCGGCGGACTTGCATTGCAGTATTCTTATCGGCCCGATGGCACCATCGACACTGCGTCGTGCGGCGGCACCGTCATCATATCGGCTGATGCACTTGGGCCCGATCTCGGCGGCCACGGTTTTCAGCTGACTGATATTGGCTTGGTCCGTCCGGCCAATGTCCCGCCGAAGCAAAGTGCATTCATCGCGCTTGATCCGCGTCAGAACGATCCTGCAGTACGCGGCATCGCCGGCGGCGTTGCATCATTTCAGGATTGTAGTGGCGGCGGTGCTAGCGGGTTCCCGCCCGTTGCTGGAGGTGGTGGTCCAGGCTTTCCGCCGGTTACAAGTGGCGGCGGTGGCGGCGGCGGACCTGGATTCCCACCTGTTGCGGGAGGAGGTGCCACTTTCCCGCCGGTCACTGGCGGCGAAGTCGTTACCGACCCGACCTTCCCGCCCGTCGTAGAGCCGGCTCCAGGCGGTACAGCTCTCCCCCCGGTGATCACGAAATCCGCGGCCGTCGCAACGTGCTCGCCGAAAGGCGGCTGCGCGTTCAACGTTCAAGTGAGTAATCCTGGCGCGGTAGACATCCCCGGTCCCATCGTCATCGATGAGGCGATCGAAGCGCCGCAAGCCGCGCTGACTGGCGAGCCGAACGCGCCGTGGACTTGCACGAAGGCAGCCCCGTTCCAGTGCACGCATCCTGGCCCGGTTCCGGCCAATGGCGCGCTCGACATGCGCGTCGTGTTCGCGCCCAACACGCCGCCGGAAGCGAAGGTGCTGCGCAACTGTGCCTCGCAGTCAGGCGGCGGCACTGCGCCAACGTGCGCCACCATCGCGCTCGATCCCAATGCGCCGGTGCAGACCGGACCGATTGTCGTCTCCAAGAAGGGGCCCGCAAAATGTACCGCGAAAGGACCCTGTGCGTTCACGATCACCGTCAAGAATAACAGCGCGGCCGAGGTCAAAGGCCCGATCGTCATCGAGGATACGATCGACGCACCGCAAGCTGTCGAGGTCGACGTAGCGGCGCCTGCTCCATGGAGCTGTGCCAAGGGCGTACCGGTCAACTGCACGCACCCCGGACCATTGGCCGCCGGGGCGTCCGTTGATCTTCCGTTGTCGTTCGTGCCCAACACGCCCGCGGACAAGAAGGAACTGAAAAACTGCGCGATTGTGAAATCGCCGCCGCCTGCCGCTGCTCCAGCGGTTCCTCCACCCGCGCAACAACTCGCGCCGGACAAAAAGACAGAAGCGCCGTTTGGCGGCAACAAACTGATCCAGTTCGCCAGCTTCCGCGGCAGCCTGTCCGGAACCACGGGAAACCAGTCGTTCGATCCGCGCCTGTTGCATCTCGCCGGCATCGGCGGCCCGCCTCCCGATCAGTGCGTGAATTGGGAAACTGAGCGCGGATTCCGGGTCGAGCAGTCCAACGGCTTCTTTGTTGTTTTCACTGATATCGTCAAAGGCGCGAACAATTCGGTGACTGGAAAGGCATCGTGGACCACGAACGACTTTAACAAGTCGATGTCGGGCACCTTCGCCGGAACGATATCAGTGAGCGGCGTCGTCAACCTCAATGTTGCCTGGCGGGACGGTACCAAAGGCGCCTATCAGGGCTCGCTCGACAAGAACGGGAGTTTCGTCGGGTCAACGACGTCAGGTACAGGCTTCAAAGCCAATCTGAACGGCGACAAGAAGTGGTGGAAGTGCGTCGCCAATACGCGCTGCAACGACTACTCGAACAAGGCCAAGGAAGCCGCCGATGAATTCGCAACTTTCAAGTGCGGCGCGGCAACCTCACGATGGTCGACCAACTTCAAAGAGCACGCGGCTTGGTGCATGGGCCAGCCTGCCAACAGTCCGCTCCTGCAATCCGAGACCGGTGCGCGGACGACCGAACTCGCAGCGTGCCTGGCGATGGATGCCGACTGCACGCAGCTCGGCAAGGACATGGCGCTCGTCAACGATGAACTCAAAGCGTTGAAATGTGACAGGGCCGTGACGTCGATCACGCAGACGACCGGCCCGGACGCGTTCAAAAAATTGTGCCGCGCACAGCTGCCGCAGAAAGCCGCAGTGACCAAGTCCAAGATGGAGAGCGATCTTGCGGCCTGCAAAGTCGAAAAGACAAACCTGAACGCAACCCTATGCGGCGACTTCGCCCGAGAAAAAGCAATAACCTTCGGCGAGATCAGCAAACTCGACTGCGCTGCGAAAGCTGGCATTCCGGCAGTCCTCGACGAAAATGCTATCAAGCAGGAGTGCATGACAAAGACGCCTTTGGCGTCCCAGGACGAACTGCAGAAGCTCAAGCTGCCGATGCGGGACACGGTCTCGAAGTGCCGGGCGGAGGTCGCCGCAAAGGGCGGCGGCGCGGGCGGCAATGCAGGTGCGGGCGGCGATGGCGCTAACCCCGCGGGCGATGCGGGCGCCCAAGCCGCCGGACCGGCGCCCGAACAGTGCGCCGTCGTGCCGATTGAGGGAGACGGCGACAAAGGCAAGCCGGACGACGAGGTCGTCGTCGCCGGCAAGAAGGACGGCGGACCGGCAGACCAGGGGAACGGGCTCACCATCCAGAAGTCCGCAGCGGCAGATTGCACCGCCGGCCAGCCCTGCGCTTTTAACATCAAGGTGACGAGCAAGACGCCGGGAACGCCCGGCAAGATCGTCGTGGTCGACACACCGGACAATCCAGCCGGGCTGGGCCTTGCGCAAGATGTAGCCTTGGCCACTTTGCCGCCGGCACCTTGGCAGTGCGCAAAAGGTATGCCCATCAGTTGCGAGCATCCAGGTCCCGTGCCGGCGGAGGGCCTGACGCTGCCGCTGTCGCTGAAGATCGGCGCGCAAACCGCGGCGAAGTCCGTGCGCAACTGCGCAGCGATCGACACCAAGCCGGCTCCGGCGCCAGCTGTTCCCCAGCCGAAGGTTACCGAAAACGCGGGTACGAAATTCGAGCTTGGCGCGCCGCCGTCGTGCGCGTCCGGTGCAGTATGTGCTTGGCAGTTCAAGGTCACGAACTCGAGCGCCCTACCGGTGACCGCCTCGATAAACTGGAGCACGGACCTCACCTCTGTCGCCAACGACGCGGCGACGCGCGCAACGAAAGTCAAGTTCGTCTCCGTTGAATCCAATCCGCCGGCGAATTGCAACGAGCGGGTTAACGATCCCATCAACCATGTGCAGTGCGTCCTCGGCGAAGTCACATTGGCGCCGAATGCGTCTTATACGGCGACCATGAACCTGCAGGCGGATACCATTGCCGGCGCGGGCAATATCCAGAATACGGTCAGCGCCAGTTTCAACACCGTCGCTGGCCAAACGATCGGCAAGGCGAGTAGCGCAGCCACCACTCAAGCCGCGAAAGCGCCGGACGATGCCGGCCTCGCGCCCAAACCGTCGTGCGCGGAAGTTCCGCTGCAGGCGCCTGTTGCTCCCCCGCCGCCGCCGCCACC
>JANNFX010000197.1:0-3976 GCA_031380225.1 Hyphomicrobium sp. | reverse complement strand
CGATCTGGCGGGCACCAAAACCACCATCGACGGTGGCGCTGGCAACGACGTCATCGTAATTGGTTCGAGCTTTACCGACAACACGTCGGTCATCGACGGCGGATCTAATGATGGTGGCATCGGCAATTTGCTCACTGTCAGTGGGAACGTCGATCTCTCGGTCTTGACGGTTACGAATATTAATACGCTCGATACAGGTGGGTTTACGATTACCGGTACTGCGGCGCAGTTTGACGGACTTACGACGATCCGCTTTGACGCGATCAACCCGTCGTCTCAGGTCACTCTGATACTTGCCGCCAGCGGTGGGCCGGTAACACTCGATCTTTCCACGCAGTTAGCTAGTATCGGTTCGCGCGGAGCCAACATCACTGGCTCCAGTGACGGCGAGACGATCACAGCCAACCTCGTCGACGCAAACGTGATCGATGGGGGCGGCGGCGCTGATACAATTACTGGCGGCGATGGTGCCGATAACCTCAATGGCGGATCGGGCACTGATACGCTCAATGGTGGCTTAGGCATCGATACCATCAACGGCGGCGCGGACGGTGACACGATCAATGGCGGTGCTGATTCCGATTTCCTCAACGGCGACGCTGGTTCCGATACCATCAATGGTGACGACGGCGTTGATACCATTAGCGGAGGCGCGGACGGTGACGCCATCAACGGCGGCGCTGACGGTGATACCCTCAACGGCGACGCTGGTTCCGATATCATCAATGGGGGCGATGGTATCGATACCATCAACGGAGGCGCAGACGGTGACACCATCAACGGCGGTGCTGACGGTGATACCCTCAACGGCGGCGCGGGCTCCGATATAATTAACGGTGACGGTGGAGCCGATACGATCGATGGCGGTGCCGATGCCGACACTCTCACGGGTGGGCTTAGCTCTGACTTCTTCCTGCTCCACATTGAAGGCGGGGTGTTCGATACCATCACGGACTTCGTGTTCACCGACGACCGCATGCAGCTCAATTTTACGGAGTTCGGAATTGCGGCCCTGACGCTCGGCACCAACTTATTCAATGTATCGGGTGGCGTACCAGGCTTAGGAGTCGGCGCATCCGGACCAGTGATCATCTTCGACCAAGATACGGCAGCGCTCTACTACGACATCGACGGAGCGGGCGGTGCTGCCATTGTCCAGATCGCCGTCCTCAACGGATTTATTGGCGATAGCCTGTTGGCCAGCGATTTTGTCATCGGGTGATGACCTTGAGACGGCGCTGTTTAGAGCAATGCGCAATCATACGGAACCGATCCTCACAGTTTTGGTTCCCGGACAGATTGCGAACGAAGTGAGCTGCGATCCGCCGCGTCAGCGGCGCAGCAGTTCGCAATCGAAAAAGTGAGCGATCTGATCCGGGATCTTCACGAGACATAGGTGTGCCGCGCCGCAGCTGCTCGTAAAATCTTGAGCCGTGAAGGTCCCGGATGACATCGCGCGCTGCCGCACGCGCTGTCTCCGGGAACCAGGAATTTGTAATTGCCGGCATTTGCAGTCGCGGCGAGTGCGCGGCGCCAATCAACCTAACGAGCCACCCTAACGGTCTAAGCACCCCGCCAAAAATCGCTGCGGTAGCCTGTGTTCGAGCAACAACTCACGTTCTGAAATTCATCTCTAAAAAGTTTTTACGGTGAGCCCGGCCTTTTAAGTCGCGACAGGGGCCAGTATTTCCGGCCAAATTTTCCACAGTCAAATACAACCAAAGGGGCAGATCCAGGCAGATCATACAATTATTATCTACTAAAAGTTGCATTTTTACATCTACATAAACTTGAGGTTGTTAATTCGTCTGTAGTATACCCTCATAGGTCGTAGTTCTGCGTTCTTGCAACCTATAAGTGGAGCAATTGAAATGCGGAAGTATCGATTATTCGGCGCCATTGCGGTGGCTATTTTCCAGAGCGTCAGTGGTGCCGGTTTCAGCGCGGTGGCCATCGCGGGAGACGTTTCAGAGGGGCCATCTCAGGACAACGCCTATGACGCGAACTACGTTGGCGCACAGCCCCAAGGTGACTTCAGCCGCAACATTTACATTCGAAGCGATGTTGGCCTTGGCAACACTGCAACGGGCGGTTTTTCGCAATCTGACCTGAGCAACAATGGCGGGTCGTTCCTAACACAATCGGTAGGCAACACCTTTTACATTGATGCCGGCATCGGCCTGCAGTTGAGTTCGCACCTTCGCTTCGATGTGACCGGCGAATACCGGGCAGGCACAAGCTTTACCGGCAGAGACAACATCACCGCGGAATTATTGGGACCGGCAGGATCGCTGCAGGCCAATACGGATTACAGCGGCAAAATCAGGTCCTTCGCTGGAATGCTGAACGGGTACTGGGACCTGTTCAACTACGCCGGCTTCACGCCTTATGTTGGCGGTGGACTCGGCTTCGCAAGCATAACGGCGTCGGGCGTCAACACGTCGACATCGGCAACGTTTGTCGATGCCGCGACCGGCGTGCGGACAGTCCAAGCAACCCACGCCACCAGCCAATCCCACAGTCAAACAAATTTCGCTTGGGCCCTGATGGCAGGCACCAGCATTGACCTCAGCCCGAATGCCAAGCTCGACATCGGCTACCGCTACATTGACCTTGGTTCTGGGATTTCTGCGTCGACAGATTTGCTGGAATGCAGTTGTGGCACCATCGGCCAACCGCTGAAGTTGTCCGATCTCGATGCACACGAATTCCGGATTGGTGTGCGCTGGGCGCTCGGCGCTGACCCAACGCGCTCAGACGCCACTCCGCGCAAATAAGCGACCGCCCGCTGCACTTGAAGGATGTGCGGCGGGTCCTGACTTTTGGAAATGACTGGCTTCTCCCCTCAACTCTCCGACCCACAGGACCCCGACAATGGCCATTGCGAAAACGAAGCCTGACTCAGCTATCCAAACCAATGTTTTGCCAATTGGTAACCGGATGTTGGCGCTTGAGCCGCGCTATGTTTTCGATGCCGCCATCGCGACTGAATTACATCAACTGACGACGCTTGATGCGCCACTCGATCACTCAGCCGAGGTTCCAGAAAGTGTTGCCGCAACCATTATTGCTGCCGGAAACGAGCGCGCGGCAATTGTTGAGCAGCGGGGCATATCGCTCGAAGCCGAATTCCTGCGCTCCATCGAGAATTTCGTTGATGCGCACAATCTGGCGCCATCCAATCATGAGATCGCGTTCATCGATTCCCGGCTGGCCGATCTCGGCACGCTGGTTAGTGCCATCCCGGAAGGAACACGTATCGTTCTGATCGACGGCTCGCGTGACGGTGTTGTGCAAATGGCTGACGCGCTCAGAGGCGAAGACGGCATTACTGGGGTCCATATCGTCTCGCACGGTTCAGCTGGCCAAATCGAACTCGGCTCATCGACGCTCAATGCCGATACGATGGCGACTGTCTACCGCGCGGCGCTGGAATCGATTGGCTCGCACCTGTCGGCGGACGCCGACATCCTGGTCTACGGTTGTAACTTCGCAGCCGGCAGTCAGGGCGTAGTGGCTGTCGATCTACTTTCAACGATCACCGGCGCCGATGTTGCGGGATCGGAAGACAATACAGGCTCCGCGCAGCGTGGCGGTGACTGGGATCTAGAAAAGCAGCTCGGCTCGATCGAGGCCGGTCTGATCGATGCACCTGAATGGGATGGCATCCTCGCGCCGTTTCAAATATCCGTTTCCAGTCTGCCGGCTTTAACCGGGGTAACGGGCATTAGCCCGACGGGCTTCGGCTCCGGTGGTGTTGGTATGACCGGTGTTTGGACCAATGCCGGAACTGTTGGTGGCGTCGCCATCGATCTCGTGGCGCAGGTTATTTCAGTGACGGGGGGCACGCAGGTCAGCTTCTGGAACCAGCTTGATGATCCGAACGTCGAACTGTGAACTCGATGTCCTGCACGTCGGCGTTTTCCTGCTCAAGTGTGGCGGCGGCTTTCATCAATTGCGCATGGACGTCGGGTGC
>JANNFX010000185.1:0-13641 GCA_031380225.1 Hyphomicrobium sp. | reverse complement strand
CACGCGAACGGCCAATTGCCGAGTATCCAGAGGACCTTCCTCACGCAGCGCGGCTAGGCAGATTTGGGTTGTCTCTCCGCGCCGGAACACTCTGTTCAAATCCACATACGGCGGGAAGTCTTCGGGCTCACCACTGGCAGCGAATAGCCTGAGCGTGGCGTTGACGTGTGCAAGATCAGCTTGGGCTTGCCGCAGCTTTGCTTCATAGGCCGCGATCGTATCCCGGATTTTGTCGCGTTTTCTTGTGAGAATGGAAATCGAGTGCGGTTCCGCCATGGCGGCAGGGTAGCCAAATCAGGTAGAATTGGCAGCGGCAGAATTGGTGCGTTTGCTACGCAAGGCCGATAAAATCAAGTACTTAGCAATTTTTGCGATCTTCATTTATTATAGAATGTCTACCCAGTGGCTACTCAAGACAGTTCGTTGCTGTTCTCGCGTCTTGTTGTCTGCTCTCAAAAATTCACATGCCATGCGCGGCAATAATCATCTCAAAGCCGATCGCGCATGCACGCACCTATACGCGACCGTGCGCGTGTAGCGACGCACGTGTGCGTATGGTCATGCTGATCCGCTCCCCAACGTAACCATACCGCAGCCTCAAACCTTCGACCATACATCCCTGCCAAAGAACCCTTCATGAAGCCGCGAAGCATTGCACTCAACACTCAGCCGGACTTGTCTGTTCGCAGCGAGCCCATCGAAATCGGCCGGCCCATTCGGAGCCCTTTTGTCACGATGAAAGAGGCAGCGACCTATCTTCCGATGTCGCCTCGCACGATCGAATGGCTCCGCGTCGAGGGATCGGGTCCGGCCTACCGAAAGTGCGGAAGTGGCAAAAAAGCAAAAGCCCTGTACGCCATCACAGACCTTGATGCGTGGCTTGGAGGGGTTAGGAGATCGACGTCGGAATCAGGTTGGTCAGGTTGGCTGATGCAGCATATCGGTCCACTTTGAGATCACCATGCTGCATCGGCTTGGCGGAAAAAACGGAAGTCTGGCAACAACAGCGAAGCCGGTATTGTTGGATTTCAGTGACGTCTGAAAGACAATCAAAAGCGGAAATTTTGTGCCCGCCCATTGAAGCATCCACAGGGCTCACCACCAACTGCAGCTGGCTGGATATTCGGGTGCGATTTTCGGAAACGTGATTTTCCCCATCCGATGCACATGCGGCCTCGATTGCGCGAAACTTGTCCGCTTCACGCAGGCGCCTTTTGCGCAATGCCCAAATCCGATTTGGCGGAACTCCCCTTGCCGCCAAGGAACGACATGAGCAGAAGCCGTATTGGCAGTGAACAAGACTAAGGCCGCAGTCTACATCAGACATGTTTGAAGCTTCATGTCTTGGGCACTCCGAAACCTAAGTTGAAGTTGGGTTCAAACTCCCGATCACAGGAACCGCAGTTGGTATGCGCGATACTTAAATCCACGGTGCGGCGTAACTGTGAGCGGCGGAAAGTTCATCGGCAGCCGTTAGCGTTTGTGGCAATAGACATGCCGGTGAACGTTGTGGCAGTGGCGTGTTTTGTGCGCGTCAACGAGCGTCAAGGCAGTTCCCCCAACCCGGAACGTTGCAAAACTTGGCGCGGCCGGAGCTGCGGGTACAGGACTTATCGACAGCGCCAAAAACACTGCAAGTGAAAGACACATTTTGGATAGTCTGGAGACCATGTACGCAATACACCCCTTCAAGATCCGTCTGTCTGTTTTCGTCCGTGAAGCATTCTGATCGTCACGATTGGATCCGTATCACTCCCAATCACTGTAACCTTGGCATCACAATTGGAGGTGTGTTTCAGCCAATACCGATGGGTTATAGTTGCCGTCTGAGCGTCAGCGTTGATTGCGGTCGGCTGGAAATGTTTTTCAAACGCAGCGTAAAACATGGCCTCTAACCTTGGCGCGGGAAATTTCGAAGTAATTGAGCAAACGTAAGTTAGCGGCTCGACGAATACTTTCGACTGAATAACCGCAGCCGTGCCAAACTTACCAACAGCCGTCCAGCCGTTAATCACCGAGCTATCATTTGTTGCCGCCCGCTGCAGCACGTCCTGGCTTTGCGGCGCCCAGGCCCGTGACGCAGCGAGCGCGCTGAGTTCATCGGGACGTTCGCCATTGCTGAAGCACGACTGCTCGATCAGGTCGAGAAGTGCTTCGATCTCGGTTGGATTTGCATTCGCAGCACCGGCAACTGGCAATTCGCGTGCCTCCGCAGACGTCTCCGTAGCTGTTTTGCCGTCCAATCGGCTCAAGCCGCGCGAAGCAAATTCGTTCTTTGGCTCAAGCATCAGGGCTGCCGCAAAGTCTTCACGCGCAGCGTTGGACTGTGCATTTTGAATATAGACTGCGCCGCGGTTCGCATATGATTGTGCATCCTTCGGATTGAGGCGGATGGCTTCGGTGAGATCACGTAGTGCATGAGCAATATCGCCGAGCCGCTGGTAGGCGACGCCGCGGTTGAAAAGCACGAGAAAATCATCCGACTTTATCGCGATTGCGCGATCATAGTCGGCTATTGCTTCGAAGTACCGGCCCAATCGCGAGTGAATGTTAGCCCGGTTCATTAAGGCCAAATAGAACTTGGGATCTATTTCTAGAACAGCGCTGAAGTCTTTGAATGCATGGTCTAGATCCTGAAGTTTATAGTAGGCGTTGCCGCGATTATAAAAAACGCGCGGGTCATCCGTTTTGATGCCGAGCAACTCTGTAAATAGTGCCACTGCGGCGGCGTAGTCGCGAGCGCGGTAGGCAGCATTGCCTCGGTTGATTAGGTTTTGCGCTCTGACATTTTGATCATGCAACGACGGTGCTGATTGGGTCAGCGGCAAATCGGTATACTTATCTTGGGCGGCAAACGAAGCTTGCGTGCACACTACGCTGATCGCCAATGTGCCCAAACCAAGTATCAAATGGTGTCGCCCGTTCATGCGGCTTTCTCCTGTTCGAGCGTCACCGCCGATGATGGTGGCCTTCTACTAGTGAAGTTTTGCAATGCGTTTAGTATTTCTCATGGGCCACTACTTCTCCGCCATCCCACCGAATGAAGATGTGGCACCGTGATCTTGCAAGAAAAACAAAGCGTCAGGGTCAAACAGCGGACGGCGAAGCGCATCTTCAAGCAGGCCTATTGAAAGCCGGTTTTGGGCAAGAACATCGGCGCGTGCTGCGCTTATCGTTGCAAATTCGATTTCACTGGCCAGGAACGTCTGCTTGTCGATTTCGCCTGCCTTAAATGCCCGCGCTGTCTTTTTCTGACGCTCATGCTCCGTCGCGTGCAGAGCATCTGCAGTGGTCAGGGACTTCGACGATGCCATATAGCTTGCCGAAGCCAAGTCTACTTCGCCGGCAATTTGTGCCTGCAAAGCATTGAAGCGCGTGGCGACTTCAATTCTTCGCGCGTCGGCCTCGGCAATTGGACCCTCGTTACGATTAAAGATCGGCAATTCCGCTACAAAACCAAGTGAAAAGAGATTGTCGCCCTGGTCGTAGGTGTAGCCGGGCCCAAGCGTGATGTTCGGAAACTGTTTGGCGAGTTCGAGCTGAACGGCGGTCGCAGCGGCATCATATTCTGCCAGCAGAACCTGCAGGTCGCTGCGCCCGAGAATGGCTGCACGCCGGAAGTTCATTGAAGCATTCGAGATTGCTTTCTGCGACGGCGATTCAATGGCACCAAACGCCAGTTCGGCCTCTGCAAACGCAGATACCGGCATACCGGCGGCAGTCGCAAGCTGAACCTTGGCTTCGGCCAATTGCCGGGCGACATCTTCCGCTGTCAGCCGGATTTGACTGAGGGCTGAGCGTTCGCGCGAAACGATCAGCGCCGTGACGTCACCGGCGTCAAGCTGCTTCTCCAGAACATTGACCAGTTCGGTTTGCAGTTCCTTGCGCTTGGCAAGAAGCTTCCCTCTCGTTTGTGCCGCCCAAATCGACACCATCGCAGAACGAACACGTCCCCGCACCAGCCAGGATGCGGACGTTAAATCCAAGCGCGCTGCTTCGGCAAGGCGGTCCGCTTGTGCAATACGCAGTTCGCGGCGGCCGGTGGTTTCCAGCAAAAAATTTATCAACGCTCCCACGGTCCACGGCGATGGCGTCGTGATTGAGTGAAGGGTCGCCGTTGCATTGAGTTCTGGATTGGGGATCTGACCTGCCGTGACGATAGCGGCTTGAGCCTGGCCGACCCTTGCCCGGCTGACTTCAAGATCGGGGTGGTAATAAAGACCGACAAGTGTCAGAGACGTTAAATCCCACCTGCGGCCCGATCTGGAGGCTGCATTTGGAGATGCGACAGACATAAACTCGTTTAACCTCGGATCGTGCAGTGATCGGGACTGGAAATCCGCGGCCAGAACAGCGGGCTCAACGGGTACAGGTACGTAGGCTGCACACCCGCCGAGAAGTGCGGACGCGATCGCTAAAGATGCGGCCACTGTGGCGCTTCCCATCCAACCGGCGCATTTGCACTTCATAAGATAGCCCCAGATTTCAAAACCGGCCCAATCCAGTAGCTGAGACCGCAACCTGGAAACGATTGCCCCAGCTCCTGCAAAAGTTGATCAGCTTCAGCGGACGCAATGATTACGCTGACTTGAACTTGACGGGCATGACCTTGGATCTGCTCTGAGGGGCTCCGGCTGCCCAGATCGGACCCGTGAAATCGCACATCCGACGTGCTGAATTCTGACGTCATCGCTTCGTGATCGAGAAAAAAATCACTGAGCCGGTCCGCCAGCGTTTGTGGCGCGTGAAGTGTCAGGCATATGAGCTCAGGCATGCTTCACCGCCAGGGTTTGGGGAATTCCGAAGCGGCGATAGAGAACTGGCAGCAAAACAAGCGTGAGCAAAGTCGAACTTGCGAGGCCGCCGATTACCACAATGGCAAGAGGCCGTTGGATTTCCGAACCGGGTCCGGTCGCAAAGAGCAAAGGCACAAGACCAAAAGCCGTGATGCTGGCAGTCAACAGAACAGGCCGGAGGCGACGCAAGGACCCGTCAAGCACAATGCTGTCTCGGGACATACCCGCCTCCCGCAGTTGATTGAAGTGCACGACCAGAACCAGACCGTTCAGTACTGCGATTCCAAGCAATGCGATAAACCCGACAGATGCAGGCACTGACAGATACTCTCCCGAGCCCCACAGCGCAAAAACGCCACCGATCAAAGCAAACGGGATGTTGACGAATACCAAGAGCGCTTGGCGGATCGATACGAAGGTCGTGAACAAAATGAGAAATACGAGCGCCAGCGCAATGGGAACAACGATTGAAAGTCGAGCAGCGGCGCGCTGCTGATTTTCGAATTGCCCGCCCCAGGTGAGGCTGTAGCCCGGTGGCAGCTTTACCTGAGCGGCAATCACGCTTTTGGCTTCTTCGACGAAGCCAACAAGATCGCGATCACGCACGTTGCTTTGTACAACCGTATTGCGCAGACCATTCTCACGGTCGATTTTCACCGGACCGTCGACACGTTCGAGCTTGGCGATAGATGCTAAAGACACAAGCTGGCCTGATGGCAATGTCAGCGTCATGTTGGCGAACCGTGCTGGTGACGTGCGCAAATCATCGTCGCCGCGCATCAGCACCGGCGTGCGGCGGCCCTTTTCCGTCACGATGCCAAGCGTAGTGCCCTCGACCTTTGAGCGCAGCGTTTCAGCAATCTCATCGACGCTCAGAGCGTAGCGGCCCGCCTCGAGCCGGTTGACGCCAATGCGCAGGTATTGCACGCCCTCGTTAAGCGTCACGATTACGTCTTCATTGCCCTTGATCGTCTCGAGCGCGGCCCCAATCTCTTCGGCAAGCTTATTGAGCGTCGCGATTTCAGGGCCGAAAATGCGCACCGCAAGGTCGCCGCGCACGCCGATCACCATCTCCTGCACTCGCATATCGATTGGTTGGGTAAAGCTGTAGTTGACGCCTGGAAGGTCATTCAGAACTTTGCGCAGTTCCCCCAGCAGCCATTCCTTGTCCGGCCCGCGCCACTCCTTTTGAGGTTTAGTGATCAGGTACGTGTCTGTCTGATTGAGCCCCATTGGGTCCAGGCCCAGTTCATCTGAACCAGCGCGCGCGACGATGCCAATCACCTCTGGCACGCGATCCATGATCGACTTTTGAATTTTGAGATCAAGCGCGGTCGACTCCTCAAGATTAACCGAGGGGAGCTTCTCGATGCCCACAATGAGGCTGCCTTCATCCATGGTCGGCATGAACGTCTTGCCGATTTTAGAGAAGACAATGCCGCTCGCAACCAGCGCCAAGACTGACGCAGCAATCACCACGAATTCATGCCGGAGTGACCATTTCAAAACAGGTGAGTAGATCGCAACTGTCTTCCTCACGAGCCAAGTGTCACCATGGCCCGTGCTCTTCAACAGAAATGAAGCCAAGACAGGAATGACCGTCAGCGACAACAGCAGTGAGCTCGACAGCGCAAAGGTGATCGCCAGTGCGACCGGAATGAACAGTTTTCCTTCCAATCCTTCAAGAGACAGCAGCGGCAGGAAAACAATGACGATAATCAAAACGCCGGACGTGACAGGCAATATGACGTCCCGCGTTGCGCGATAGACCAAATGTATGAACGGGAGCTTGGTGCTGCTCCGGCTATGAGACAACTCGGCGACGATATTCTCGACGACGACGACAGAAGCATCAATGAGCATTCCGATAGCAATAGCCAGGCCGCCAAGGCTCATCAAGTTCGCCGACATGCCAAACTGGCGCATTAAAATGAACGTAGCGAAGGCCGCGAACGGCAACGATAAGGCGACCACCAAGGCAGCCCGCCAGTCACCAAGAAACAAAATAAGCAGGATCAACACCAGCACGATAGCTTCGAGCAAGGCCTTGGAAACAGTGCCGACAGCACGCTCCACGAGCGAACCGCGGTCGTAGAAGACCTGAGTGGTTACGCCCGGCGGTAGTTGTGGTTTCAGTTCGTCGAGCTTCGCGCGAACGCCCTCTACGACTTCGCGGGCGTTCGCACCACGCAATCCTAAAACGAGTCCCTGCACGGCTTCTCCGGTGCCGTCTTTCGTCACTGATCCATATCGCGTCATCGATCCGATACGCACAGTCGCGACATCGGCAACCCGGACCACGCCGCCATCGCGCGACATCACCACGACCGATCGAAGATCTTCGAGAGACTGAATGTTTCCTTCGGTGCGAACCAGAAGCGCTTCGCCGCCTTCTGACAACCGGCCAGCTCCGTCGTTCTTGTTGTTGGCTTCAAGTGCCTTCTGTAAGGTATCGGCGGTTATGCCGTGGGCCGCCATAGCTGTCGTGTTCGGCACAACCTCGAACGCGCGCGCCAATCCGCCAAGAGCGTTGACATCGGCGACGCCAGGTAACGTGCGCAAGGCAGGCCGGATCACCCAATCGAGGAGACTTCGGCGGTCCATGAGTGAGAGATCGCCACCCTCGATAGTGAACATAAACATTTCACCCAGCGGTGTCGTAATCGGCGCAAGGCCACCCGACACGTTCGACGGTAAGTCTTTGGTGATGCCACTTAAGCGTTCGGCGACTTGGTTGCGGGCCCAATAAATATCGACGCCATCGATAAAATCGATTGTGATGTCGGTCAGCGCGTACTTGGTCACGGACCGCAGTATTTTCTTATTCGGAATTCCCAGCAGTTCGAGTTCGATCGGCGCCGTGATGCGGGCCTCAACCTCCTCAGGCGTCATGCCCGGAGCTTTCATGATCACTTTGACTTGAACCGCCGAGACGTCTGGAAAAGCGTCAATCGGCAGGCGATAGAATGCGTATCCGCCTGCTGCGACCAGCATGGCCGTCAAGACGAGGATTATAATCCGCTGACCAAGTGCGAATTCGACGAGCCGGTTGAGCATGTCAGTCCTCCTCCGCCCCGCCCATACCTTGCCAAGCGCCCTTAAGAGGAACCAAACCCTTGACGGCAACGCTTTCCGTGCCGTCGAAGGGACCGCCAACAATCGTCAGTTCAGGGGTCTCCTCCTGAATTTCAATTTCCTGAGCCCGGAAGCCTTCGGGTGTTTGAACAAAAACGTAGCCCTTGCCTTCGTGCCGGATGACCGAGGCAGGGTGCACACCCCAGAATTTCTCGCCTTGGGTCGCAGGCGTGATCTCCGCCTCAACCACTTGTTGAGGACGCAGCTTGCGATCCGTTGTCGTGACCTCGGCTCGTGCAAGAACGGTCTGGTTGGCGGCATCGACGCTATTGCCGATCGATATAATCTTGCCAGTGCCAAGATCAGGCGGAACGGTTACCACGTCTTGCTCGCGCAGACGGCTGACTTGAGCAACGGGAACCTGGATCTCAAGCCAAAGTGGAGTTAAGGCCGCAAGCCTGAACAACGGTGACATGGCTTCGGCAGCATGCCCCGAGACCGCAAAGGCTTCGAGAACAACACCATCGATGGGTGATGTGATTGACAAGGATGCCGCAAGTTCGCTTTTGGAGGCAAGTCCATCGATTTCGGCGTCACTCATGCCGCTCAACTTCAAGGCATTGCGCTTTTCCGACACGGTTGCCTGGGCCTGCGCATAGTCGTTCTTGGTCCCAAGTATCTGTTTCGAAGACACAATCTTATCGGCGGACAGGGACTGCTCCCGGTCCAGAGTGGAACGAAGAAACTGCAGTTGCTTGACCGCCTGCACGAGCTCGAATTGCGCCCTCTGCCACGCGGGTCCGCTCAACTGAGCCAGCACTTGACCTTGCTGAACTGTCATATCGACCCCAGCATCAATGCTATCCAGCCGTCCGGCGACCGGCGTACTGATCATGCGAACCTGGTTCGGGGGAATTACAACGCGCGCCGGAAATTTGAATTTTGGCACCGCTGCGTGCTTGGAAATAGTTTCGACCTCGATGCCGATCGTTTTGATTTGCTCGGCCGAAATTTTGATCTCATTGCTGACTTCCTCAGCTTTGACAACGCTGATACCGCCCATGGCGAGTGCGACGAATGCAGCACCAAGCCGGAACAGTTTACGAGACCGTTTCGTGCCTGGCGCTATGGACCGGCTTTGAGTGCTGAAAGGACTAATCACGTACCCTCGTTTTCTTAAACACAATGGCGTTCGCGGACGCATGCGCGATCGCGCGGTCACGGGCGGCATTGACCCTGACGCACGGCAGTGAAAAGTGGAGAGTCTTAGTTCCGCAAAACTGTCGTCGCCCTAATGGCGAGACGGGGGTCGTGCGTGACGCCCCCTTGCGCATGGCGCTGCTGCACCGCTGAGTCGCCTAGCGCGGAAACAACGCAAGGCTGTGCGTAACTGGGGATTGCTGGAGCCGGGGCGGCCATATCCCTCAAGGCATTCGAGTCATCGTTCTTACGTGGTGCAAACTGACTGGCAACTTGGAGCTGGATATCCACACAGCCCAAATCAGCAACCGTCGTATAGCCCGTCGCAGACGAGCTTGGGTCGTGGGTTACCCCACTCTGTTCGTGCAGACCTATGTAGGCGTGGCTCACCAATTTGTGGTGCTTAGGTGCAAGCCGGCTCTCGATTGCCCGATGCCCGTCAGCGCCCACGCACATTTGTGCCGGTATCGCTGCCAGCACAGTTGCCGGAGCGAAAAGCAGCAGCAACAAAATAGCAATGGCTCGGCGCCAAGCTGTCATTGAGATACACCCCTTGCGACTCAGAATGTAGACAAGTCAATTCAGGTCTTCAAGCAACCAATGCGGCCTAATCGGCTGATTTAATTGACTGTGGCCTCAAAGCCGCGCAGGGCTGCGGCAATCCCGCCGCTTAAACGACATCGCTGTCCTTTGGCGCACGCTTCCATCCAGTCACCATGCTCCAAATCAGGTTCTCGCGCTGACGCAATCCGGTGATGATGACTCCTGCGATATGGATCGGAAGCAATGCAACTGTGATGTTGGTAAGCACGCGGTGCCACGACTGCATCGTTTCAGAGCCCCAAAACGGGTCTGTTTGCAACAACACGCCCGTGACCGAAACTGCAACGAGCATGAGCAGCAACGCAGCGACCATCGCGCCGCCCGCTGGATTATGGCCAAGATAACGTGGCGCACGTCTCTCCAGCGCCGAGCGCACATACGCGGCAATGGCGGCCGGGCTCTTGAGGAGATTACCAAACGTCGCGTAGCGAGGTCCTATAAAGCCCCATATCACCCGCGCCGCCAGCAAAGCGCAGACGGCGTACCCCGACCACAGATGCACGTCGCGCCAATCAGTGCTCAGATAGGCGGAGGCGAACAGTGCAGCGATGCTCCAGTGAAAGATGCGGACGAACGGGTCCCAGACTTTAACTTTGATGTTTTTCGGCGACGGCCTGGAGAGTTGCGGGATTGAAGTGTGTCTCCCGGAATTTTCCGTTTCCATCCGTGCCATAAACCTCATAGCAGCCGCTATCGATCTTCAAGTTCCGTATTTTCCAACCCTGGCCTTCGAGTTTTTTGACCAGGACAGACTGCCCCTGCCATTGCGCTTTCGGAACCGAACAAATGTCCTTGGCCAACGCAGGAGCGGCAAATGCTGCGAAGGTAACTGAGGCTGATGCTAAGACGACGCAATATTGAAGCGACGATTTCATAGTCATGATTTTGTACTCCAGATCATTCGAATTCGATGCCAGCCGAGACTCGCAGAATTGCATCCTCGCTATCTTGTGTCAGACCAAAGGCACCGCCAATGCGGACATGCGTTTCGTTTTTGAGATCGAACCGTAAACTTGCGCCAACATATTGTTCAGTTTTGTCGCCGTCGAAGGTCAAGCCTTTTTCCGAATCGCCCAAGCCACCAAAGAATTCCAAGCCGAGGGTAACTTTCTGCAGGCCGGTTCCACTGGCATCCAAGCCGCTCTCAGGCGCATCAAATGCCCGGAATAGCGCATAGTTCAGGCCGGTAACGTATCCAAAAGACCATTTGCCATTGGCAAAATTGACCTCATGCACGGTATTGAAAGCAAAGTTCAGCTTGCTGGTAATATCGTGGCCAAGAATGAGCTTGGTTTCGAGTTCGTGCTCGCTCGCCTCTTCTTCCCCGCCCTCTTCCTCGCCATCTGTACGGCCGACAACGGCCCGAACGAACCGGCTTCCCGGCTTCTTGTATTCGTACTCGGCATAGAGCACGGGATTGAGAAGGGTCTCGTCCCGGAACAATCGCAGCCGGTTTTCGAACCGGAAGCTGCCAAACTCGTAGTCGCCGTCATCCTCGAAGGTCTTGACGCCTTCAAGATAGATGGCGGTTGAGAATAGCTCGGTAACGCCATACTCAATTTCCAAGAGCTGCGCCGTATAGTTGGCTTCGCCCTTGCCCACATGCGAATAGTCTGAGAACACCTGCACCTCAACGGCGCCTTGTTCTTCCATGTGTTGATTGTAGAGCATGAAGTTTGCGTCTTGCCCGGCATATGCGGGGGACGTTGATCGTGTCGCTGAGACGAGTGCTATAATTCCGGCCGCGGCTGCGCCCAGCTGCTTGGTCTTGCGTGTCATCATTCCTCCAATCAACAGGGTTCAAGGCCCCGCCATCAGCTTGTCGTGTTTAATCACGAAGCAACGTGTAATGAAGGGACTGAATAAGTCTACTAGATTTACTCACCTTAGAATTATGCTAATTGTAAAATGTTGCTGGTACGCAACGGCACGTTAAGCGGCATTAAACACCACGCGGGAGGGAGTCTTGGGATCTGGTCATGGTCACGGTGAGCGCACGGCGAATTCGCGCGCACTCGGACTTTCGTTGGCGCTGACAGCGTCGTTTTTTGTCGTCGAAGTTGTGGCTGAAATTTGGACCGGCAGTCTCGCCCTCATTTCTGATGCGGCTCATATGATGACCGATACCGCAGGTCTCGCGATTGCGTAGCAATCGTGATCGTGTCCCCCGACAAACATGACTTCGTGCCAATTGCTCCGTAGACAAATAAGTGACGTGTCCCCCGAACTACTACCCTACGTGTGACACGACATGGGTTTGGTAACGAAAAAGCAGCTCGAGCGTTCAGTTGGCGAGCGCGATGCAGCACTCGAGAAACTTGATAATTTGAAGCCCGGCATGGAGAAGCTCGCTCAAGACGATCATTCGGATGCCCGAGTGGAAGTCTCCACGGCTATGGGTCCCATGATCAATAGAAAATGTTGGTTCGCTGCGCAAGAGAAGTCTCGTTCTTGGGTGGGGCGGTCTTTGCGATACTATTCGCGCAAGCGGTCACGATTTCTCCGCTATTCCGTCAAGCGCCCGGCCGAATCATTCATGAGCATTCGCCTCTAGCTTATTTGGTCGAACAGCGGGGGAATTGCATCATGATACCGGGGTCAGGCGGGGAACCTGATCGACCGGGCAAATACCTGACACTTTGTCCGGGACACGTCTCCGAATGCAAGTGCAGGGCATTCGGAACATGTCCCCGTTCTGGGGGACATAACCAAATCGCCTGAAATAACTTCGACGTAGTAGCCCGATGTTGCGCAATCAGGATCGTGTCCCCTGACAAAAATTTTCGTCCTGTCCCACCAACACGGCCCCAATGCGCCGTCAGCGCATCCGGAACACCCACCGCTCCCTCAGAACAGCCCCTCAATTTGCCCGGCATCATTCAACCGGATCGCTTCGGCGGACGGCACCTTGGGCAGACCAGGCATCGTCATGACATCGCCGGTGACGACGACGACGAACTCAGCGCCCGCCGCCAAACGCAGTTCGCGCACTGGCACGATATGGCCAGTTGGGGCGCCGCGCTTGCTGGCATCGGTTGAGAACGAATACTGGGTCTTGGCCATGCAGACTGGCAAGTGGCCGAAGCCTGCTGCTTCCAATTCCTTGAAGCGGGTTTCAACCGAGCTGTCGCACGAGATATCGGCGGCGCGGTAGATCTCGGTCGCAATCGTTTTGACCTTATCGCGGAGCGTCATGGCGTCGGGATAGAGCGGCTTGAAGGCCGCCGTGCCGCCATCGCAAAGTGCCGCCACATAATGCGCCAAGGCTTCCGTGCCGCGGCCGCCATCCGACCAGTGCGTGCACATGAAGGCGCGCGTGCCCATGGTTTCGCAAACCCGCATCACGGCTTCGACTTCAGCGTCAGTGTCGGTGATGAAGCGGTTGACGGCAACAACGGCCGGAACCCCGAATTTGCTCATGTTCTCAATGTGGCGTTTCAAGTTTTCGCAGCCCTTTTCGAGCGCTGCTACGTTTTCGTGCTTCAAATCATCCTTAGCGACGCCGCCGTGCATCTTCAACGCGCGCACGGTTGCGACGATCACGGTCGCGGCCGGCGACAGCCCGGCTTTGCGGCACTTGATGTCGAAGAATTTTTCGGCCCCAAGGTCGGCGCCGAAGCCGGCTTCCGTGACGACATAATCAGCGAGTTTTAAAGCCGTCTTGGTTGCGAGGACAGAGTTGCAGCCATGGGCAATATTGGCGAAAGGTCCGCCATGAATGAAGACCGGATTGTTTTCGAGTGTCTGTACCAAGTTCGGCATCAGTGCATCTTTGAGGAGCACGGTCATAGCGCCGTCGCCCTTGAGATCGCGAGCGCGGACCGGCTGCTTGTCGCGCGTGTAAGCGACGATGATGTTGCCGAGGCGGCGCTCAAGATCCTTCAAATCCATCGACAAGCACAGGATCGCCATCACTTCAGACGCGACCGTGATGTCGAAACCGTCTTCGCGCGGGAAGCCATTGCCG
>JANNFX010000167.1:0-7910 GCA_031380225.1 Hyphomicrobium sp. | reverse complement strand
CTCTTGCCCGCGCCCGCCTTCCCGGCACCGGCGCCCCGTCTCCCCACCATCTCCTTCAAATACTTGCCGGTGTAACTCGCCTTCACAGCCGCCACATCTTCCGGCGTGCCTTCCGCCACGATAAGCCCGCCGCCATCGCCGCCCTCTGGTCCGAGGTCTAAAATCCAATCCGCGGTTTTGATGACTTCGAGGTTGTGTTCGATGACGACGACGGTATTGCCGGCATCGGCCAACTCGTGCAGCACCTCCAACAATTTCGCGACGTCGTGGAAGTGCAGGCCTGTCGTCGGCTCATCCAAGATGTACAGTGTCCGGCCCGTTGCGCGACGCGACAACTCCTTCGACAGCTTGATGCGCTGCGCTTCGCCGCCCGACAACGTCGTCGCCTGCTGGCCGATCTTGATATACGTCAGTCCGACGCGCGCCAACGTCTCGAGCTTGTCGCGGATCGACGGCACCGCTTTGAAAAACTCGGCGCCCTCTTCCACCGTCATGTCGAGCACATCGGCAATCGACTTCTCGCGGAACGTGATGTCGAGCGTTTCGCGATTGTAGCGCTTGCCTTTGCATTCGCTGCAAGTGACGTACACGTCGGGCAGAAAATGCATCTCGATTTTCAAGACGCCGTCGCCCTGGCACGCCTCGCAGCGCCCGCCTTTGACGTTAAACGAGAACCGGCCTGGGCCATAGCCACGCGTTTTTGCCGACGGCAATCCGGCGAACCAATCGCGGATCGGCGTGAATGCGCCCGTATAAGTGGCTGGGTTCGAACGCGGTGTGCGCCCGATCGGCGACTGGTCGATGTCGATGACCTTGTCGAGGAATTCCAAGCCCTCGATGCGGTCGTGCTCGGCCGGATGCTCGCGCGCATTGTTCAAGCGCCGCGCGGTGGCTTTGAACAACGTGTCGATCAGGAACGTCGACTTGCCGCCGCCCGACACGCCGGTCACGCACGTGAACAGCCCGAGCGGAATTTCAGCCGAGATGTTTTTCAGATTGTTGCCGCGCGCGCCGATCACCTTCAGCGCTTTGCCCTTGACGGCTTTGCGGCGCGACTTCGGCATCGCAATTTGTTTGGCGCCGGTCAGATATTGGCCCGTCAAGCTGTTCGGGTTGTCCATAATATCTTGCGGCAGACCTTGAGCGATAATCTCGCCGCCATGAACGCCGGCACCAGGACCGATATCCACGACATGATCAGCCGACATGATCGCGTCCTCGTCATGCTCGACCACAATCACCGTATTGCCGATGTCGCGCAGATGCTTGAGCGTTACCAGCAGCCGGTCGTTATCGCGTTGATGCAATCCGATCGACGGTTCGTCGAGCACGTACAGAACACCCGTTAAACCTGAACCGATTTGCGACGCTAAGCGGATGCGCTGGCTTTCGCCGCCCGACAACGTGCTCGACGCGCGCGACAGCGTCAGATAATCGAGACCAACGTCATTCAAGAATTTCAATCGATCGCGGATTTCCTTCAGGATGCGCGTCGCGATTTCAGTTTGCTGCTTGGTGAACGTCTTTGGGATGTCACCGAACCACACATTGGCGTCCTTGATCGACAAATTGCCGACCTCGCCAATGTGCTTGCCACCGAGCTTGACGGCGAGAGCCTGCGGCTTCAATCGAAAGCCGCCGCACGCATCACACGGATGCGCGTTCTGATAGCGCGACAACTCCTCGCGCACCCACTCGCTATCGGTTTCTTTCCAGCGCCGCGCCACGTTATTGACGACGCCTTCGAACGGCTTCACGGTTTTGAAATTGCGGGTGCCGTCCCAATAGGTGAACTCGACTTCGTCCTCGCCGGTGCCGAACAGGATCGCGAGTTGGACGTGCTTGGGGAGTTTTTCCCACGCCGTTTTCATCGACACTTTGAAATGCTTGGCCAGGCTTTCAAGCGTCTGCTCATAATAGGGCGAGGTGGCGCCGGTTTTAGCCCATGGATAGACCGCGCCTGCTTCCAGCGAAATCGCACCATCTGGCACGATGAGGTCGGCTTCGAATTGCAACTCGGTGCCAAGGCCATCGCACGATGGACAGGCGCCGGCTGGCGCGTTGAACGAAAACAGCCGCGGCTCAACTTCTTCAATGGTGAAGCCGGAGACCGGACAGGCGAAGCGTTCGGAGAATACGATGTGTTCGTGAGTGAGGTTTTTATTCTGCAACACGCCCTTGTCTTTTTCTTCGCCTTTGATTGAGAGCGCGGCGGTTTCTTGACCCGACTCCGGTGATCCTGGGGTCAGACCCCGCACACCGGATGCCTCAGACTCTTTCTTGGCGGCTGATGTGCGGGGTCTGACCCCATCCTTGGCCCCATCCTTGGCTAGCGGCTTATCGACAAACTCTGCAATCGCGACGCCATCGGCCAGTTTGAGCGCTTGTTCGAAGCTGTCGGCAAGGCGTGCTTTGATGTCGGCCTTGACAACGATGCGATCGACCACGACGTCGATATCATGCTTGTATTTCTTATCGAGCTTCGGCGCCTCACTGATCTCATAAACAGTGCCGTTGATCTTAACGCGCTGGAAGCCGCGCTTCTGCCACTCGGCCAATTCCTTACGCCATTCGCCTTTGCGGCCGCGCACCACCGGCGCCACGATCAGTAATCGCGTGCCGTCGGGCAACTCCATCACGCGATCAACCATTTGCGAAATGGTCTGGCTCTGGATTGGTAGCCCCGTGGCTGGCGAATACGGCACGCCGACGCGAGCGAATAGCAAACGCAGGTAGTCGTAAATCTCGGTGACGGTGCCAACAGTGGAGCGCGGATTCTTGCTGGTGGTCTTCTGTTCGATGGAGATAGCAGGAGAGAGGCCATCGATGTGATCGACGTCCGGCTTTTGCATCATCTCGAGGAACTGCCGCGCATAGGCCGACAAGCTCTCGACATAGCGGCGCTGGCCCTCGGCATAGATTGTATCGAACGCCAGCGACGACTTGCCAGAACCCGACAAGCCGGTGAACACGACCAGCGCGTCCCGTGGAATTTCGAGATTGACGTTCTTCAGATTATGCTCGCGCGCACCCCGGACGCTGATGGTGTTGTGGGCGATGCGCGGGGGAACTACCGTCGCCGGGCCGGAGGAGGGGCGGGGGGTGTTTTTCTTGGTTGGTTTTGACATCAAGACCGATCTATTTCTTGCGCTCTTCGAGCCAGCGGTTGAGTGAGCTGCTGGCTTCACGTGAAGGCCGCCCTACGATCAGGCCTTCAACGCTTAAGTCTTCCTCGATATCCGGCCAGTGAATGCCACTGCCGTCACCTATCAAGCGCCAATTCGACCGTTCAGCAACCGTGGCATGCACGAGGCGGGGATACCAAGTGGACGGGACTGCGAGGGTCCGCCCATCGGACAAATCGACGGTCAATGTGTCGTCAGTTACGCTGACGCGAGTTGCCCGGGGAGGATTAAATTCAGCCGCCGAAATACTCATTCCATGCCTCCACAAGTGCCGCAGAATTTTCTACAATCAAATTTTCGATCTCCCGCAGTTCCGCGCGGCCGAGACCACCGCTTTTGGCAAGTCGAACGGGGTAGAGCCAGAATTTTGCCACCTGGCTGTCGCGCTCAATGTGGATGTGCGCCGGCTCATTGCCGTCGCCAGAATAGAAGAAAAATCGATAGGGGCCAATGCGCATCACAGTGGGCATTGAGGGCCCTTTCGAATTAAGGCTCGGCGCGCGCCGCGCGCCAGGATGGAGCACGCCGGGTCGGAAATGAGGCGGGAATCAGCAGGGGATTTAGGTGTTTTTGCCATGGTCCGATGATCTAGCCGAGCTGCAGCCGGGCGGCAATGCGGCGGGTGGGGTTGGGGGTTGTCCCACAGAGTTTCAGCGGATTCATAGCTGTCTAGGGCTTGGGTGGGGCGGTTCATTATGTTAAACTTGACCGCAGGAGAGAGAATATGGCCCTGCCTGAACCGCTGATCACGTCCGATCCCAAACGCCTGGGCGGCACACCCGTGTTTGCTGGCACGCGCGTACCGGTGCAAACTTTTTTTGAATATATGGAGGGCGGCGAAACCTTAAATGTTTTTCTCGACCATTTTCCCGATGTTTCTAGCGCCCATGCAGAAGCCGTTCTAAAGCTTTCAAAGTCTGCTTTAATAGCTGGGGTCACGCAGTCACCTATCGCAGCGGAATAGCATCGTGAGGTCTTGTGAAGGTCGTGCTTGATGCCTGCGTCCCCCAGCCATTCCGGCACACGCTGCCTTCCCATGACGTCGTAACAGCACGCTATTTGGGATTGAGCCTCGTTGAGGACTTGGAACTGCTCGCAGCGATTGAGGGTCAATTTGATGTCTTGATTACGTGTGACCGCGGCATTCCATGGCAGGTCAACTTTCGAGAACGGAACATTGCCGTCCTTGTGTTGCGCGCGAAGTCCAACAAGATCGCCGATCTCCTGCCGCTGGTGCCACAGCTGATCGAGGCGTTGGAGTCGATCAAGCCCGGCGAGGTGCGCGAGGTTAGCTGATGTGGGCCGGTGGGCGGCGTGGGCGGTTAAAAATAATTTCGTGCGGCAGCGTGGACGCTCCTTCCATCCGCCAGCGATGCACAACACTCAGAATGCACACATAAAACGTCGATAGCTCGCGCAAGGCCTAGTTACAGGACCTTATCGCAGAACGAGGACGCACTACGTTTTCCGGTTAAACTCGATTTGACAGTCCATTTCAGGGGGTGTACGGACGTTAAACAGATTTCATTTTTTAGCTGGTCGTTTTGGGCGCCGGCTACAGTCGACATAAACCGAACTGACGCTGAATTGGGCACAAGCGGCTATTTTATCAGCTGAAGTTCGAGCGTTACAACTTCAAAAATAGGGCTCGCATTGAACGAAACTTGACAACGCTTTTTTACGGCATTTTTTTCATAACGGAGTTGCAGCTATGGCAACCTTCACTGGTTTTCTGGATCCCGTCGCGCCTTGGGCTTTTGAGTTTATCGGCGATCCCTTCCAGGCCACGTTTGATTGTGACGGCCACTTTTAAGTTATTTCGGAGGCGACGATGCCTATCTCCCAATATACGCCAGACTACGCTTTCGACAGGTCAACTGAGGGTTGGTACGAATTCTACGACACTCGCCCGCCGAGCGGTGCAACCATGCAGTACCGCTGGTCATACCGCGGCCGTGAGTTCAGAGAAGTAACTAGCAATCTATCTGAAACGCTGACGAGCACTTTTGATCTGCAGTATTCCGGTGCTGGGGGCATCGGCAATACTCCACGCGTGTGGTTGTTCTACTATTCTGCGATTAACGGCGGGCTCGGCAACGACACGATCACCGGGCTAGATGACGTTGGTCCTCTTGAAATCCGTTTCCTAATCATGACCCGGGCTGCCGAATTGGGAGCCACTGTTGCTCTTGCTGGCGCCGAATTATACGCAGGCGCCAGTGACCTGCTGATGGGCGACGAGGGCAATGATACCCTGTACGGGCTCGGCGGAAATGATGTGCTGATGGGTGGCGCTGACGACGACTATGTCGGCGGCGGCGATGATGACGACTACCTGACTGGCGACGGCGGGGACGATCTGTTGAGCGGAGGTGAAGGTACAGATACGGCTGAATGGCAGGGAGACTTGAGAAATTACATCGTTACTTTTGTTACCAATGCAATTACAGTCACAGATGCTCGAACGGACTCACCTGATGGCTCCGACTACGTCACAGGCGTCGAGACATTGATCTTTGGCGGCATTTCGTACACACAAGCCCAACTCATGAACCACAATCCAACGATCACCTCAGACGGTGGCGTTGGAACTGTGATCAAGACAATAGCTGAGAACTCAACGTTGGTGACTGTTTTAACAGCGACAGATCCGGACGCCGGCCAAATGATCGGTTTCCGAATTCTTCTGGATTTTGATGGCAACACTCCGTTTCAGATCTTAAATGGCAACGAACTGCATTTTATTGTCGCCCCTAACTATGAGGCAACTGACCAAACAAGTTTGAATCCGGACTACGGGGTGATGATAGAAGCATTCGATCAATTGGGTGGTACGGACGCTCAAGTCATCGAAATTCACATCACTAACGTCACGCCTGAAACACTGACCGGCACGTCCGCAGCCAACACCCTGACCGGCGGCTCTGACATTGATAAAATTTTCGGCCTCGCCGGTAACGACACGCTTTCGGGCCTCGGTGGCAACGACATTCTCACCGGTGGGCTTGGCAACGATATTCTAACCGGTGGCACCGGGCGCGATATCATGACTGGCGGCACCGGCCTCGATGACTTTGATTTCAATAGCATCAGCGAAACCGGCAAGGCATCGACGACGAGCGATATCATCCGCGATTTCACGCATCTCCAAGACGACATCGATCTGTCAACGATTGACGCCAGCACAAAATCTGCTGGCAATCAGAACTTCAAGTTCATCAGCGGCGCAGCGTTCCATAAAATTGCTGGCGAACTGCACTACCGCTTCGAGGGCACTACCAAGACCATCGTTGAAGGCGACACCAATGGCGATGGCAAGGCTGACTTCATGATCGAGCTCGCGGGGCACAAAGTGCTGACCGGCGGCGATTTCGTTTTGTAAGGATTTCATCTTGACTCTCAACACAGCAGGTCCAAACTCCAAGTTGTGACGGCGTCGCTGACGCGTTGCGTGATCGAGCCCCGCCGCAGGAACACGCGCCGGAAGAGGATCGCGCGGTCTGCCAGCACCGTTGTGTTGCGAGGATGCACGTCGCACGGTTCAACAGCCGATGGAGGAAGGATGACGCCACCCAATAGTCACCTCTGGCCTGGCTTTAGCGCAGGCCGCGGTTAGGCGAGCGCGCTAGCAATAAACGATCTCACTCGCCAGCCGCAATCAAACACATCGTTGTAAAGTTTCATGCGAGGGCGTGCCCTTGGCCAGGGGCTCAGAGCCTTGCCTTAGCGTCCGGCTATGCTGGACAGGTTATCGAAGACAAAACGAAACTCGATATCATATCGAGAGCCCTGCGCGGCGCCGAGGCTGCCGCCAGGGCTTTATTGTTTGTGATTTCACCGCCACCAATTCGTCCAACCGCGGCGTCCGGCAAAATTGTCGTTTAGGTAGACTTTTGCCCAACCCTCAAGCGCAAAAAATAATGTGAAAGCTAGCTCTTCATCCTAAAGTCATTTGACAATCAGATGACGCACGCTAGGTTTAAGGGATATTTACGGCACCATCGCAGCGCTGGTTATGAGCGCTGCAACGTTTCCACGGTTCCATAGGCGGCCGCCCCGAAGGTAGCTGACGTTTGAGCAACTGCCGGTCCGGCTTCAATTGCCGTGACCCCATTTGGTATTTTCGCTCCAGCTTGCCCGCAGCGGCCGTTGTGTCTTGGAGGATGCGATGTCAGATGTTTTGCTTTGGCTCGGCGGCAACGGCGCGTTCAACGCGCCCGGCAAATGGAACAATGTCACGACCGGGAACAACCCCTCGCTGAATGCACCCGGCGCCGCGGATTTCGCGATTATAACCGGCTCGGCTGGGCAGGTCATCAGCGGACCAGGCACCGCGGGCTTTATTGAAGTGCTGGCCAACACCACGTTTGCTGGCGCCTTCAATGCGGTTGGGATCAACGAGGCTGGCACCGACTACTTGACCACATTCCAGATTCGCAACAATGCCGCCGCGACGTTCAGCACCGGGGCCACTTTGTCGGTCTCTAACGAAAACGCGCTGATCGGACAGAGTGAAAAGGGCACCCTCAATTTGACGGGCGGCGCCGATATGACTATCGACGTCACCGACGTGACGGCGGCGATGTATATCGGCGGGCAAACCGCCAACGGCAGCAGCGTGCTTGTCGACGGCACCGGAACAACGCTGACGATGGACACCGGCATCACGGTCGGGCTGTTGACCAACGCTGGCTTAACGGTCAGCAACAACGCAACCTTGTCGAT
>JANNFX010000113.1:0-18125 GCA_031380225.1 Hyphomicrobium sp. | reverse complement strand
CAATACAAAAGATTTTTCGGGGCTCGGCATCCCGCTGATCAATCCTTGGACCGGCACATAAACTCACACCAGCACCTTGCCTTCTTTGCCGATCGCCTGACCGACTTCTTCATCGGTGATGTCGCCGAGCAGCATTTCGTTATGCGCCTTGCCTGACGGAATCATCGGGAAGCAGTTGGCCAGTTTGGCGACGCGGCAATCGAACATCACCGGCCCCTTGGTGTCGATCATCGCTTGGATGGCATCATCGAGATCTGCCGGATGGTCACAGCGCATGCCGGTCCAGCCATAAGCGTCTGCCAGCTTTACGAAATCCGGCAGCGCTTCAGTGTAACTCTCTGATAAACGGTTGCCATGCAACAACTGCTGCCATTGGCGCACCATGCCCATATACTCATTATTGAGAATGAACACCTTGACCGGTAGCCGGTATTGTACCGCGGTCGAGCATTCCTGAATGTTCATCAGGATCGAGGCGTCGCCAGCCACATCGACGACGAGCGATTTCGGATGCGCCATTTGCACGCCAATTGCAGCTGGCAAGCCATAACCCATTGTCCCGAGCCCGCCCGATGTCATCCACCGGTTCGGCTCTTCGAAATGGATGTGTTGAGCCGCCCACATCTGATGCTGGCCGACTTCAGTCGTGATGTAGGTGTCGCGATTCTTAGTCAGTTCATACAAGCGCTGGCAGGCGTATTGCGGCATGATCACGTCTTTGGAATTCTTGTAGGACAAAGATTTCTTCGCCCGCCAGATCTCAATTTCCTTCCACCACTGCTTATGAGCCGCCTTGTCGACGACCGGCGACTTGGCCTTCCAAAGGCGCAGCATTTCTTCGAGCACGTAGGCGCAGTCGCCAACGATGGGGATGTCAACGCGCACATTCTTGTTGATCGATGATGGATCGATGTCGACGTGGATCTTCTTCGATCCCGGCGAAAACGCGTTGATGCGGCCGGTGATGCGGTCATCAAAGCGCGCGCCGATGTTGATCATCACATCGCAGTCGTGCATCGCCAGATTGGCTTCATAGGTGCCGTGCATGCCGAGCATGCCGAGCCATTGCTTGTCGGCAGCCGGATATGCACCAAGCCCCATCAACGTTGAGGTGATTGGAAACCCGGTCAGCCGCACAAATTCGCGCAGCAGTTGGCTCGCCTTGGGGCCCGAATTGATGACGCCGCCGCCAGTGTAGAATACTGGCTTCTTGGCATTGGCAATCAACTCGATGGCAGCTTTCACACATTCACTTTCCGGTTTGACGCGCGGCCGGTAGGTCTTGTGTTCGATGTTCGACGGGCCAACATAGTTGCCGGTTGCGAACTGCACGTCTTTCGGAATGTCAACCACGACCGGACCAGGGCGGCCGGTTCGCGCAATATGAAACGCCTCATGCAAGATGCGCGCGAGATCGTTGACGTCCTTCACGAGCCAATTGTGCTTGGTGCACGGCCGCGTGATGCCAACCGTATCGCATTCCTGGAACGCGTCGTTGCCGATCAAATGCGTCGGCACTTGGCCGGTGATGCAGACCAGCGGAATGCTATCCATGAGCGCGTCGGTCAAACCGGTGACGGCGTTGGTCGCGCCCGGGCCCGACGTGACCAGTGCCACACCAACCTTGCCGCTCGATCGCGCATAGCCTTCCGCTGCATGCAGCGCGCCGCCTTCCTGGCGCACGAGAATGTGCTTGACCTTGTCCTGTTGAAAAATCTCGTCATAGATCGGCAATACGGCGCCGCCCGGGTAGCCGAAAATGTGTTCGACGCCTTGGTCGGCTAGCGCCTTCAAAACGATTTCTGCGCCCGTCATCGTGCGTGCCATAGACTTCACTCTCACGTCTGAATTGATCCCGCAGCTCTGGCCGCCATAAAAATCGACAGCCGCGGAGCGACGCGGTGTTAGACAATGCTACCTTGGCCTGGTCAAGATTAAGAATCAATAAAAGCGATAATTTCATCCAAATAACTTTCCGTTTGTTGCGTAGTAATTGCTTTCCACGCACTCATATTACCTTTGAACCAAGTTAACTGCCGCTTTATGAATTGACGGGTCTCTGCTTTAACGGCCGTCACCGTTTCATCCCGCGCCAATTGCCCGGACAGGTGTTGGATTAGTGGACGGACGCCGAGAGCCCGCATGACGGGCAACGCCACATCGAGATGGCGCACCTGCAATGCGCGAACTTCATCCAGCGCACCGGCCGCCATCATGGCATCGACGCGCTCTTCACTCTGCCGGTAGACCACATCGCGATCCGGCATCACGATCAGACGCAGGCAGGCTGCTGGATCAATGACAGGCGTTCCGGGTTGCTGCTGCCAGTCGTCAAGCGACTTGCCGGTTGCGTGCACGACCTCAAGCGCCCGCACAATGCGTTGACCATCGTTGGGGTCGAGCCGCGCGGCCATCACCGGGTCGTCACGACAAAGCACGGTGTGGAGCGCGTCAGCACCGTATTCTCGTTCCTGCTGACGCCAATGGCTGCGAACAGCGTCGGGAATAGCGGGGATTGGCGACAAGCCTTCGAGCAGCGCTTTGAAATAGAGCCCGGTGCCACCAACGATGATGGGAACGCGGCCAACGTTGTGGGCGGCTGAAATCGCATCCGCCGCCTCGCGCTGAAATCGTCCAGCGGAGTAACCCTCGTGGCCGTCGACGTGGCCATAGAGCATATGGGTTGCCACAGCCTCATCTTCGGCTGACGGCCGCGCCGTCAAGATATGCAAATCGCGATAGACTTGCATGCTGTCGGCATTGATGATCGTGCCGCCCAGTCTCGAAGCCAGCTGCAATGCCAAGCCCGACTTCCCCGACGCCGTCGGGCCGGTGATGAGGATGGGATTTAAGGTTGCGCGCATTGAGCTAAACGCTACCCGGCCATCGCAGTCTTCAAATTGGCATCGACCTTGTCGAGGAAACCGGCCGTTGACAGCCACTTCTGATCCGGCCCGACAAGCAGCGCCAGGTCCTTGGTCATGTGGCCGGCTTCAACGGTATCGACGCAAACTTTCTCAAGCGTCATCGCGAACTTGGCCAGCGCATCGTTTCTGTCGAGCTTGGCGCGATGAGTGAGGCCGCGGGTCCAGGCGAAAATCGACGCGATAGAGTTTGTCGACGTTTCTTTGCCCTTCTGATGTTCGCGGTAATGGCGCGTGACCGTGCCATGCGCCGCTTCGGCTTCAACGGTTGCGCCATCGGGCGTCATCAAGACGCTGGTCATAAGGCCAAGCGAACCGAAGCCCTGCGCCACGGTATCAGACTGCACATCGCCGTCATAGTTCTTGCACGCCCACACATAACCGCCCGGCCACTTCATTGCCGAGGCCACCATGTCGTCGATCAAGCGATGTTCGTAGACCAATTTTCGCTTGGCAAACTCAGCCTTGAATTCGTCGTCGAATACTTCCTGAAAGATATCCTTGAAGCGGCCGTCGTAGGCTTTGAGGATGGTGTTCTTGGTCGAGAGATAAACCGGGTAATTGCGGGTCAAGCCATAATTCAACGAGGCGCGCGCGAACTCGCGGATGCTTTCGTCCAAATTGTACATCGCCATGGCGACGCCCGCACCCGGCGCTTTGAACACTTCCTTCTCAATCACCTTGCCGTCGTCGCCAACGAACTTGATGGTCAGCGTGCCCTTGCCGGGGAACTTAAAGTCTGTCGCCTTGTATTGGTCGCCGAATGCATGACGGCCAACGATGATCGGCTCGGTCCAGCCGGGCACCAAGCGCGGCACATTCTTGCAAATAATTGGCTCGCGGAAAATCACGCCGCCTAAAATATTGCGGATCGTGCCGTTGGGGCTCTTCCACATCTCTTTGAGTTTGAATTCGGTGACGCGCGCCTCATCCGGCGTGATGGTCGCGCACTTGACGCCAACACCGTGCTTCTTGATGGCGTGAGCGGCATCGACGGTGACTTTGTCGCTGGTTTTGTCACGGTGCTCGACACCCAAGTCGTAGTATTCGAGCGTCACATCGAGATACGGATTGATCAGCTTGTCTTTGATGGACTGCCAGATGATCCGTGTCATCTCATCGCCGTCGAGTTCAACGACGGTGCCCGCAACCTTGATCTTTTTCATATCTGGCCTTCGTGGAGTTGGGTGGAGGACTGCTGCCAAACTCCTAATGCTGCGGCGCACCAAGAACAAGCCTTATGGCGCCTTTCCAGCCCCTGTTCCCCGCGGAACCGCGTCGCGGGGCCAAAAGTCTTAGATCTGGCTCCAGACACACCCCTGGAGCCAATTGGCCATGCAAAGGATGATCACAACCCGCACCGTTCTCGCCCTCAACTTCGCAGTTGGCGTGGCCTTGGTTGTGATGTTGACACCCCACGGCGGCAAGCCTTGCGATAAGCCGGCCGGCGTCCGTACCGCCCTCGAACTCCTCGACAAGCGCGGCCCCAAGCCAGTGTGGTTCGGCGTCAGCCAAGCACTAGCTTAAGCGATTAGCGTCCGTCTCAGCCTGCAGCGGGCCGCGATCAAGTTTTGGTTGCAACAGCGCGCAAGACCGGATACCCGGCGGCCATGAAAACAGCGGACGTAGATATTCTGATTGTTCCGGGCTGGTCGGATTCTGGCCCGGACCATTGGCAGTCGCGATGGTCGCGCAATTTCAAAACCGCACGTCGCGTTGAGCAAGCCGATTGGTTCAATCCGCGCCGGGATCTGTGGGCCGGGCGGATCATCGAAGAGGCGGCTTCGAGCGTCCGGCCGCTGGTCCTCGTTGGACATAGTCTCGGCGTGATCACCATTGCGCATGCGGCGGAAAAACTGGCGCGGTTACCGGCGATGCCAGTTGGTGCATTTCTGGTTGCCCCTGCCGATGTCGACAATGCCAGCGGCTGGCCCGTTACCGCTGGACAGGCGTTTCACGCGAGTGCGAACGGCGGATCTGACGTTGAAGGCGACTGTGCCCAGGCCAGCGGCGATGGCGGCGGTTTTGCGCCGGTGCCGATGCAGCTACTGCCGTTTCCGTCGGTTCTTATCGCCTCGTCGACCGATCCTTATTGCTCTCTCGATCGCGCCAAGCAAATGGCCGAGGCATGGGGCTCGGCGTTGATCGAAAGCGGCGACGCCGGCCATCTCAACGTCGCCAGTGGACACGGCCCGTGGCCCGATGGGCTATTTGCGTTCGGCGCATTTTTGCGCCGCTTATGAAACCCGTCGCGCGTTACCGCACGATGATCTGCTTGGCGGACGGCCACGTGATCCTGTAGCCGACATCGAGCACCTGCTCTTGATCCGCTTCGAGCGTCGACTCCCACGACAACACGCCGCGCTTGTCGTCGACGTTTTGCTTGGTCGGCGCTGTGCGCGAAATGCTCTCGACCTTGATCTCCTGATTTTCAGAGACCGGGATTTGATCGAAGACTACCAACTTGACGGCACGGTCATGCAGATTTTTGACCGTCAGCTTGTAGGACCGGTTGTCGGTGCGCGAGGTTGATAATAACCCGGTTTCGCCGCGCTTCTCTTCGGAAATCGCGTGCTTGACGCGGACCAGATCATCGGTGCCAAAGCCCAATTCATGATCTTCGCCGGGCGATAACACCGGCAAGAATGTGGTGCCGGTAAAGGTGCCATCGCGGAACAACGATACCTGGCCTGGCAACATCGGCGACGACGTCTTTGGCAACGCGAGCTTGGCGTAAAGGTAAGCTTTCGCGTCAAGCTTCGGCACCGTCTTGACGACCAATTGCGGTTCAATCGCTTCTTCCAACAACTGCACGCGTTTGGCGTCACCGGTCATCGGCACCGTCAGCCGGCCAGGAACCACGTATGTAGCCTGGAAGGGCGCTGCAACCACGGCCGCGCTCTGTTGCATGATGTCTTCGGCGACCGGCTCCATGGCGCGATCTTCAGTGGCAGCCGGTGCTGCTGCGGCTGGCGCCGGCGGTTGCCCACCTCCCTCACCATCGAACTTTTTGGACTTGGCCGCCGCAAGATTTTCACGCCGCATATCGCTTAGGACTACCGGCTGTTCAAAATCCACCGTCATGGGATTGAGTTCAGGTGCCGACGCGCCAGCTGTTGGCCGCGTTGTCGACAGCGTCACTGCCACATCATCCCATGCCTCACCTGAATGCTGAGTGATCGAAGCGCGCCGGGTCAGGGTCAGAGACGGCGATGCCGCTTTGGCTCCGGTGATCAGGCGTGCATCATAAAGTGGCTGCCACGACGCCGAACGGATTTGATAGCGCAAGACAATGTCGGCCTCGACAGGTCCACCGGCGGCAACAAAGACTTTGACTTCAGTGCGATCTTCCCGGGCCGGTGCCAATGACACCAGCTTCTTTTCAAGGTCTTCAACTTTGCGATCGATCTCCCGCATGCGCACGTTGGCTTCAAGGCTCGCACGCTGCGCGCTGGTGGTACTGGTCGCAATTGTCGATAGGATAGACGCCCAATCTTCGCCGCGTTCGGCGAGCCCTGCAGGCGGAGCCGGCCGCGTTGGCAATTGCGCCAGATTTGCGATCAGAGTTTTTTGTGTTTCCGCAGCCTGAACTGCGGCCTCATAGACGGCTTTCTCATCGCGCAGACGTTCGATTTCATCCTCAATGCGCCGGCGCTCTGTTTCGGCATTGGCGGCATCGGCGCGCGGCACAAACATGCGGCGGCTATCGACGGAGCCGATTTCAAGTTTGCCCGCGGCCTTGCCTTCAACACGGATCGAGCCCGGCACTGCTTCGGCGGCAATGTCCTGCAGCACAAGTGTGTGCTCGCCTTTTTCGAGTTTGATTTTTGCTGTGCGGGCAACCTCGGCGCCAGATGGAAACACCGTGACCGCGTCGATTTTTGAACTGACCACAACGTCGGCCGCATAGGCGGACGTGGTCATGTAAAGCAGAGCAAGCATTGGGGCTAAATTGCGCATCTCTAATCCTCGCCAAAAAATCGGACCATTGCTACCGGAATGGTTGCGTTCCATAACGCTAGTACCCACTATCATAATTCCCTGGTACGGCTGACGGCCCAAGATGCAGGCCGGGCAGGAGCGTGGTCGAAGGCGATGCATCACGCCCCGCCTGCAAAGCACGACGCACCGTCAAGACCGCGCGACGCCCCCGGCGTGCATCTTCGGCCGCCCTGCGGGTCGCAGATCCCGGGCTCCCGGTTCGTTGCGCGCCTCGACCGTAGCTAAGGCTACGCACTTCGGCACGCGCCTGCCGGATCGCCTCGGCCTCTGCGATCAGAGGTACCAGGGAATTATGATAGTGGGTACTAGACTTCAAGGAGCTTTTATGGCCGTCCATGGGGGGTACCATTCTTTCTTTTGTCATGACGAATAAACCAACGCCGATTCGGTCGCGAACGCCCACTCGATCCACGGCAACAGCGCTTCGATATCTGCCGCCTCAACGGTTGCGCCGGTCCAGATCCTGAACCCAGGCGGTGCCGACCGGTAGCTGCCAATATCCAATGCCACGCCCTCGCGTTCGAGCCGATCGACCATCTGACGGGCGAGCCTGGCGCGTCCTTGGGCGGGCAGTGTCAGAATTTTTGAATCCTTGATCTCCAGGCAGACGGATGTGTTTGACCAGGTTTTCGGATCAACCGCCAGGTTGCCGATCCACGGCGTGCGCCGGACCCAGTCGAACACAAGGCCAGCATTGCGGTTGGCGCGCGCCATCATGCCAGCGAGCCCGCCGATACTTTCGGCCCAGCTCAAAGCGTTGAGACAGTCCTCAACACAGAGCATCGACGGCGTGTTGATCACTTCGCCATCGAAGATCGCCCGGTCAAGCTTGCCATCTTTGACAATCCGGAACAGCTTCGGCAACGGCCACGGCGGCGCAATCGTCTCAAGCCGTTCGACCGCACGCGGCGACAACACCAGCATGCCGTGTGCCGCTTCGCCGCCAAGCACTTTCTGCCAGGAAAATGTCAGCGCGTCGACTTTGCTCCAGTCGATGGGTTGGGCAAAAACGGCCGAAGTTGCGTCAACCAAGGTTAGTCCCAAACGGTCTGCTGGGATCCAATCGTAGTTTGGAATGCGCACGCCCGACGTCGTGCCATTGGCGGTAAAGACGACGTCGGAATTGAAGTCGACTTTCTTCAAATCTGGCAGAAGGCCATAGTCGGCTTCAAACCGGCGGGTGTTTTTAATCTTCAACTGATCGACGACATCGGTCACCCAGAGCTTACCGAAGCTGTCCCATGCCAATACGTCGACGCCCCGCGCGCCGAGCAAATTCCACAGCGCCAATTCAAACGCGCCGGTATCCGAACCCGGCACGATGGCCAGCAGATAGTCACTTGGCAGGCCGAGCAATTTGCGGGTTTTTGCAATCAGCAATTTCAGCCGCCGCCGGCCTTCCAGACTGCGATGCGAGCGCCCGGTAAACGCGTGCTGCAATGCGGCCGCCGTCCAACCGGGCGGTTTCGCGCACGGCCCCGATGAAAAGTTCGGGCATTTCGGCCGGATTGCGGGTTGCTTTAGTGAATCCATATCTCTGTGTTGCGTCCGTTGCATCGTGCCCGGCCCAATATCGAGCCATGACCCCAGTATATCCGGGCAGTTTCAGGCGGGGATAACTTCTTCGAAAATATTATTTAGCCCCTAGAATCGAAGCGTAGGGCAGGAAACGGGCGCTCGTTCCGGCCTCAATATTGGTTAAGCCGTCGGCCAACTCCAATAGACCGTCGGTTTCGGTTAATGAGCTAATGACACCGGCGCCATCCTGCCGGTACTTAACGGCCTCGATCGCGCCATCGGCGCCGGCTTTTAACGACACGCGCACGTATTCACGGCGTCCGGCTTTTTTCTTGTATGGAAACCCGAGCCGCACCGGCCAGCCTTGAAGCGGCTCAGCATTTGCGCCTGCCAATCGCAGCAGCAACGGGCGCACGATCAATGCAAACGTCACGAACGCCGCTACGGGATTTCCGGGTAGGCCTGCGAATGCTGCTTGCGATGAAGCGTTCGCGCCGGGCAACACGCCCAGCGCCACCGGCCGGCCGGGCTTGATTGCGACGCGCCAGAATACCAGTTTGCCGATGCGTTCAACGGCGAGCCGCACGTAATCGGCTTCCCCCGTTGATACGCCGCCGCTGGTCAAGACCAGATCATGATTGGAAGCGGCTTTTGACAAGGCAGCGGCAAGTTCGGCCGGATCATCACGCAGGATGCCGAGATCGGTGACAACTCCGCCCAGCGCCTTTACCATTTCAGCCAACAGCGGCCGGTTGGCATCATAGATTTGTGCGTCACCTAACGGCGTTCCAGCCAGCGCCACTTCGTCACCGGTCGAAAACAAAGCGACACGCACGCGGCGACGGACCGGCACGTGCGATAATCCCAGTGCCGCTGCCATGCCGGAGTGCTGTGCCGCGACACGCGTGCCGGCTTTCAGAACGACCCTTCCCAACGTAACATCTTCCCCGGCCTTGCGCCGGTTCGCGCCCGGTTTCAGCCCGGACGGCAAAATCACAAACTCGCCGTCGGTCTCGCAGTCCTCCTGCATGAAGACCGTATCGGCGCCAGCAGGCATCGGCGCGCCGGTAAAAATGCGGATCGCGGTTGCAGCGGCAATGTCTGCAGCGGCGGACGCACCGGCCTGGACGCGATCTGAAACTTTAAGCCTCGTTGATTTAGAAACTGCCAAATCGGCATGGCGCACCGCATAGCCATCAACGGCCGAATTATCGAACGGCGGCAACTGTATGGGCGCTATGACGTCTTCTGACAGCACACGCCCGCGCGCTGCCGCCAGCAGGCAGCTCTCAACTTCGGAAACGGGATTGATGCGCGCCTCAATCAGCAACGCCGCATCTTCAACTGTCATCAAAGGGCCGCCAAAGGCGAAACAGTCATCGGTGAGTTGTGCCATCAAGAGTTCCGGAATTCTTCAATGCAACCAAAGACTGGCGGACCGGCGCCAGGCACCGTACGACTGCATCTACGACCATTCTGCTGTTTGTGAAAGCGCCGTTCGATTATGCCTCGAGGGCGGAACCGGGTTGCTTCGCAGGAACGGTAAAGTGCCGTCGGCCGGCGATCATCAACGCCGGCTCATCAGCAGTGAAGACGGAACGCAGCTACTCCGCGGCCGCCTTGTAGTCGTCAAGCGGCGGACACGAGCACACCAGATTGCGGTCGCCGTGCACGTTATCGACGCGATTGACCGGCGGCCAGTATTTGTCGACGCGGAAAGCGCCGGGCGGGAAGCACGCGGCCTCGCGCGAGTACGGCCGCTCCCAAGCCCCGATCAGATCTTCGACGGTGTGCGGCGCGTTCTTCAGAGGATTGTTCTTAGCGTCGATGCGGCCCTGCTCGATGGCACGCGCTTCCTCACGGATTGCCAGCATCGCCGAACAGAAGCGGTCGAGTTCGGCCTTGGTCTCCGATTCTGTCGGCTCGATCATCAACGTGCCGGGCACCGGCCAGCTCATGGTCGGCGCGTGGAAGCCGCAGTCGATCAATCGTTTAGCGATATCGTCGACGGTGACGCCGGCGCTTTCGAGCAGTGGGCGCGTATCGATAATGCATTCATGCGCCACGCGTCCATTGCGGCCCTTGTACAGCACCGGATAAGCGCCCTCGAGCCGCTTGGCGATGTAGTTGGCGTTGAGGATTGCGATCCGCGTCGCTTGTGTCAGACCGCGCCCGCCCATCAGCAGGCAATAGCTCCACGAGATCGGCAGGATCGACGCCGATCCGTAGGGTGCCGCCGAAACCGTGAATTCCCGGCCGTCCGTTTCGGGATGCCCGGGCAAGAATGGGATCAAATGCGCCTTGACGCCGATTGGCCCCATGCCCGGCCCGCCGCCGCCGTGCGGAATGCAAAACGTCTTGTGCAAATTAAGATGGCTGACATCAGCGCCGAAATCACCGGGCCGGGCCAACCCGACGAGCGCATTCAAATTGGCGCCATCAAGATAGACCTGAGCCCCGTGTGCGTGCGTGATCCTGCAAAGTTCGACAATCGATTCCTCGAACACGCCATGTGTCGATGGGTAAGTGACCATGCACGCAGCGAGGCGGTCCGAATGTTTTTCGGCTTTGGCGCTAAAGTCTGCGACGTCGATGTTGCCGTTGCTATCAGTTCCGACGACGACAACCGTCATGCCACACATCTGCGCCGATGCCGGGTTGGTGCCGTGCGCCGATGACGGGATCAGGCACACGTCGCGGTTGGTGTCGCCGCGGCTGCAGTGGTAGGCTCGGATCGCGAGCAGTCCAGCGTATTCGCCTTGCGCGCCTGAATTCGACTGCATCGAGATCGCGTCGTAGCCAGTTATCTCGCACAGCTTCTTCGATAGATCGTCGATCAGTTCCTTGTAGCCGAGCGCCTGATCTGCGGGTGCGAAGGGATGCATCTCCGAAAATTCCGGCCAGGAAATCGGCAGCATTTCGGCGGTCGCATTGAGCTTCATCGTGCACGAACCGAGCGGGATCATCGACCGGTCGAGCGCCAGATCGCGGTCGGCGAGGCGGCGCATATAACGCGTCATCTCACTTTCAGCGCGGTTCATATGAAAGATCGGATGCGTCAGATACTCAGAAGTCCGGATCAATTCTTGCGGAAGCCGCGATGACGGATAGGCCTCCTGATAGGTCAGATCGAAGCCGCCGAACGCGCGCCAAACGGCTTCGAGCGTGTCCGGGCGGGTGCGCTCATCGACGGTGATGCCGATACGGTCTTTACCGGCCTTGCGCAAGTTGACGCCATTGTCGACGGCGTTCTTCATGATCAAACCCTGATAGGGGCCGACCTCCACTGTGATTGTGTCGAAATAGGCGGCCGGGCTGACCTTGAAGCCGAGTGACGTCAAACCCTCGTCGAGACGGACGGCATCGCGATGCACGCGTTCCGCTATGGCTTTCAACCCGCGCGGTCCATGGAACACGGCGTACATCGACGCAATGACGGCCAGCAGGACTTGCGACGTGCAAATGTTCGAAGTCGCCTTCTCGCGGCGAATATGCTGTTCCCGCGTTTGCAGCGCCAAGCGGTACGCACGATTGCCTTTGGAATCGACGGAGACACCAACGAGACGCCCAGGCATCGTGCGCTTATGTGCGTCGCGCGTCGCCAGGTATGCAGCGTGCGGCCCGCCGTAGCCCATCGGCACGCCGTAGCGCTGCATCGAACCAATCGCGATATCTGCACCCATCTCGCCGGGCGGTTTGAGGAGTGTCAGCGCCAGCGGATCGGCAGCAACTGCGGCGATCGCGCCCGCGCTATGCAACTTCGCGATCGCTCCTGAAAAATCGTGGCACGCGCCGTTGACCCCAGGGTATTGGAATAGCGCACCAAATACTTTTTCCGGCTTTAAGTCTTTGAGTGGATCGCCGATGACAACCGTCCAGCCGAGCGGCTCGGCCCGCGTTTTTACGACGGCGATGGTTTGCGGCAGACAATCTTTGTCGACAAAGAAGGCATCAGCCTTGGACGTCGCGATCCGGCGTGCCATGGCCATGGCTTCGGCGGCGGCAGTTGCCTCATCCAGCAATGACGCGTTGGCGATGTCGAGACCGGTCAAATCGCAAACCAGTGTTTGAAAATTGAGCAGGGCTTCAAGGCGGCCCTGACTGATTTCAGGTTGATATGGCGAATAAGCGGTATACCAAGCCGGGTTTTCGAAAATGTTGCGTTGAATAGCCGGCGGCATCGTTGTGCCGTGATAGCCCTGGCCGATTAACGAGGTCAGCAGGCGGTTCTTATTGGCCGTCGCGCGCACCTTGTCGAGTGCGCGGCGTTCTGACAGCGACTTTCCAAAATCGATGCGCATCGTCTGTCGGATCGCCGCCGGCACCGTTTCATCGATCAGTGCGTGGAGGCTGTCCGCACCGACGACCTTCAACATGTCGGAAATTTCCGCGGCCGATGGCCCGATGTGGCGCCGGTTGGCGAAGTCATAGGGATCATAAGAACCAGGCATCAACTGCTCCGTAGTTGGATTGCTATCCGATGAGGTTTTTGTAGGCGGCTTCATCCATGAGCCCGTCGAATTCCGAAGCTGATTTGAGCTTGATTTTGTAGAGCCAGCCGCGTCCCAGAGGGTCGGAGTTGACGAGTGATGGATCTTTCACCACGGCGGCGTTGATCTCCACTACCTCGCCATCGAGTGGGGCATAAACATCGGACGCTGCTTTGACGGATTCGACGACTGCGGCTGCGCTGCCCTTCTTAAGCGCCGTGCCAGTCTTGGGAAGTTCCAGAAAAACGAGATCGCCGAGCAGGCTCGACGCATGCTCGGTTATCCCCACTGTCGCCACATCGCCGTCAAGCGACAACCATTCGTGCTCAGCTGTGAATTTCATCAAGGCTGTTCTCCTTATGCAAGTAGAGACTGCGCTAGTGACGCTTGAAGTTCGGGCCAACAAACGGCATGGTCGTGACTGTCATTGGCAAGCGTTTGCCGCGGACTTCGGCATACACACTCGTACCGGTCTTAGCCAACGCCGCTTCGACGTAGCCCATGGCTACGGGGCGATCGAGGCTCGGAGCGAATCCGCCGGACGTGACAATGCCGGACGATTGTTCCGCAGATTCTGTCTCGAAAATATTTGCGCCTGCACGAACGGGTGCACGACTGTCAGGCAAGAAGCCCACACGCACGCGCGAGGTGCCATGCTCAAACTGACCGAGGATAATGTCTGCCCCGGGAAACCCGCCCTCGCGCGCACCGTTGCGGCGCCGCGCCGCTTGGATGGCCCAGCCCAGTCCGGCTTCAACTGGCGTCGTCGTCTGATCGAGATCCGACCCGTAGAGCGGCATTCCAGCTTCGAGCCTCAACGAATCCCGCGCACCGAGACCAATGAGCGCAACGTTCGGATCTTCCAATAGAGCTTCGGCGAAGCCGCTAGCGCTACCGGGTTGAATTGAAATTTCAAAACCGTCTTCGCCGGTGTATCCGGAGCGTGTCACGACACAATCCGCACCGAGGATCTCAATTGCCTTCACGTCCATAAAACGCATATCCCGGCAGGCGGGCGCAAGGCGCGCCAGTGCCACTTCAGCTTGCGGGCCCTGCAACGCCAGCAGCGCCCGATCGTGGCGCACCACGTCGCAGGTTTCAGAGAGTTGCGCTCTCAAATGTGCTTCATCCGAGCTTTTGCAGGCGGCGTTGACGACGAGCAAAAGGTGATCGCCGCGATTGCAGACCATCAGATCATCGAGAATGCCGCCGTCTTCGTTGACGAACAGTGCGTAGCGCTGGCGTCCAGGTTTCAGGCCAAAAATGTCGACGGGGACTAGCCGCTCCAACGCCAGCGCCGCTTCGGCTATGGCACCCGATTTCGCGCGCAGTGAAATCTGGCCCATATGCGAGACGTCGAACAGACCGGCGGCCGCACGCGTCTGCAAATGCTCTTTCAGAACGCCAGCTGCATATTGGACCGGCATATCGTAGCCAGCGAACGGCACCATCCGTGCGCCACGGGCCACGTGAAGCGCGTGGAGCGGTGTCCGGTGAAGTATTGTGTTTGGGGTCGTCGGCGTCAATGCGCTCACAGGGGGCTCCATAGCTCTGCCGTGCACGATGTGTGCGCCGGTTCGAGCCCCCTCTGTCGCGAAACCTGAAAGATTAGAGTTCGAAGCTGCTGTTCATTTCAGCGGCTTACAAACCTTGTCATCTTCGGTGGGTGCGACGGTTGACCGTCTCACCACTTTCCAGAGCGTCATCGGACTGCGGTCCATTTGCCTGAGAGTTTCCGGGGCGGTTGCTCCTTCGGCGCCGGGCGATGTTGCTTGATCGACCGAACTCTTCCGCAGTTCATTACTGACGGTCACGAGGATGGTGGGTTTCGTGACCAGGGTCAATCCCTATTTCCATTCGCTAAGGCTTTCACACACATTGAGGTGCAAGCACCGCAAATCGAGAAAATTAAACTTCGGGTGAAATACTTGAGAATGAGCGATGACCGCGCCGGCCCCGGCAGACCTCAAAACTTGATGGGGTGACGCTTTTCAAACCGCTGTACCTCAAACAGCTGACCATCTTTTTGTGCTGGTCAAAATGCAAAACTGAAATCTCCGAAAGCCTTCGAGACACTTGGGGCAATAAATGGCCGAGCGCCGACTGGCAGGGCAGCGGCCGGAGCGCTATCTGGGTCGGACTCACCAAGTGCTTGCAAACATTTGAGTGTCCGCCTTGAAGTGGAATTCAGTGCTATTTGACTAAGTCTGCCAGTTTCAGGTGCCCCGATGCCCGTGCGATGTCTTGTGCTGTTTCACGATTTTTGTTCCTCAGGCCGCGATTTGCGCCGGCCTTGAGAAGTGAACTGACGGCAGCACCATGGCCTTCCTGCACAGCAATCATCAGCGCCGAAAAGCCCTGACCATTTCGAATATCGAGCCCTGATTTGGCCGTTACCAGCGCGTCGATGACCTTCGCGATGCCGGCCTTGGCCGCATAAATCAATGCTGTATTGCCAGCCTTCGTTTGCCGGTCGAGGTTGCCGCTAACCGGCAACAGCAAGGCCACAGCATCGAATGCATCGCTTGAAATAGATTGTATCAAAGGCGTTTCACCGTTGGAATCTGCGATGTCCGCTCGTGCTGCCATAGCCATCAACGCACGAACGGCAGCAACATTTCCGCGGCCGGCGGCGTACCACAATGCAGTGCGTCCGCCGGAATCGATTGCGTCGACAGGGCCCGCATGATGAAGAATTGCTATGATCACGACCTCATTGCATGTCTGTGCGGCGTGCATCAGAAGCGTTTCGCCGCTTTGGCTAAGTATCTTGAGATCGGCGCCGTTTGCTGCAAGCCGTTCAATTATTTGGGGCTGACAGGTCTTGACGGCCAGTTCGACAGCCGTCGCGCCCTTTGCATTTTTAGTCCCAAGTGCCGCTTTGCGTGTCAAAAGCCGATCGGTGGCCGCGGGCTGGCGCTTGTTGACAGCCATCATCAATGCTGTTTCGCCCGCAGCGTTGGCAAGATCGACCGTCGCGCCAGCTGCCAGCAGAGCGTCAATAACTTCGAGCTGCCCAGCCGCTGAGGCTAGCATCAAGGCTGTATTTCCAATTGTATCGCGCACGTTGACATCGGCGCCTCGAGCAAGTGACGCGGCGACGATTTTGATTTGCCCCCGCCAAGCCGCTTCTATGAGCGAGGGCCGTCCACCAGGTGTTGCGCCATCCGCATCCATACTTTGGACAGGCAATCGACCGGATTTCACAACGGCCGCGGGCGGCTGCGCTTTGACTTTTTCCGGTGACTTAGTTGCCGTTTCGATTTCTGAAGACACCGCAGATGTGGTTTCAGTCAATAACGTGATGGCGTCACTGTAGCCTTGGTCCGCGGCTTTCTTCAACCAGGATATGCCTGACTTTCGATCAACAATTGTACCGCGTCCACTCAACATCATTTTGGAAACATTGAATTGCGCTTTGACATGCCCTCCTGCAGCCGCAGCCTGCATCCACTTGAACGCCACGGCATCATCCTGCGGCACACCACGGCCAGCTCTGTAGAGCGATGCCAACTGGTATTGAGCTTCGCTATCGCCGGTTTTTGCGTGCCGTTCAAGTAAACGTGCAGCTGCCGCGAAATCCCCCGACCGTACTGCGGATGCGGCTTCTGCCTCGCCCAAATGATTGACCAATTGATCGCGATTCTGAGCTTGAACCGAGCCTGCTGCCACTAAGCAAGCGCAGAGCGAAGCGCGAAGCCGTTTCACGGCGGTTGAACTAGGCTGTACCATACTTGGTCTCAATTTCGATTCCCATACTCTTCAGAAACTCTGCCGGCAAAATGCCGCCAGCACAAACAATGACGGCATCGTTCCGGCACATTACCGGGCGGTCTTGATGGAAGAGTTCAACATGACCGATACCAATCCGCTTGACGGTTGAACCTAATAAAACGTCGAGACGTCCACTGGCAGCGGCATCGCGGACGCGTTGGCGGTTTTTCGTCTTTGCTCGCGCAAATGCAGCGCTGCGGTACGACAGCATGACTCGGGTTTTGGGTTCATCGGCGAGACTTGCCGCAGTCTCGAGCGCGCTATCTCCGCCACCCACGACCAGCACATGCTTTCCCCTGTATTGGGCTGGGTCAATAAGCCGGTAGACGACCTTTGAAAGATCTTCGCCCTCAACTTCGAGACGGCGAGGCGTTCCGCGGCGGCCGATGGCCAGCAGGACATGACGGCTGAGATAGTGGCCGCGCGTCGTCTGCACGGCAAATCCGCCATCGATTGCAACAACGCGTTCGACGCGTTCTTGAAAATTGATCTGTAGTCCTGTCTGCGCGACCACGCCCCTCCAAAACTCAATCAGGCGCTCCTTGCTGACCTCGGTGAAATTCATCGGCCCAATGAGCGGCAGCGTGACAGGCGCGGTCATAATGATTTTCCCGCGCGGATAATGTGCGACTGTACCACCAAGGCTATCTTGTTCGATTGTTGCGAAGCTGAGACCAAGTTCCAGCGCGCTTAAACTTGCTGCAATCCCTGTTGGGCCGCCGCCTATAACAACAACGTCAAGCAAGTTACCGCCATTCACACGCGGGTGCGCAGCGATCGCCTCCATTGCCTGCCGGCCTTGATCAACGGCATTTCGTATCAGCCCCATGCCGCCCAACTCGCCAGCTATGTAAATGCCGGGCACGTTGCTTTGGAAATCAGACTGTACGACCGGAAGATCGACCCCTCGTGTCGCTGTACCGAAGACGAGCGAGATCGCCCCTCGTGGGCAGGCTGTTTTGCATGCCCCGTGACCAATACAGTTGGACGGTTCGATTAGTTGAGCTTTGTTGTCGATGAGCGCTAGAATATCGCCTTCAGGGCAGGCCTTGAGGCATGCTTTGCAACCAATGCAAAGTGCAGGGTCAATTAACGGATGCAGCGATGTGGGTTCTCCTAAACCAGCATCAATGGCATCCTGACGCAAGACGACCGCGCGCGCTTCAGCTCTGCCTCGCGCAATCGCATAGACGCTCCAGATCGCGGCCAAGGGCAATGCATAGAAGGCCATAACAGGATCGAGATGCATGAAGCCTCAAGGTGTTGAATGCCCAACGGCATTGTAACTTCGCATGGTGTACTCACGACCGGCACAATCTGGACCGGCTCAGTCGCGTGCATGCCTGCACTGATAACGTACACATCGCGTGGAATATTCCTTCGGCGCAGAAAGATATTCTGCAGCACCAAGTGCCGG
>JANNFX010000094.1:0-9179 GCA_031380225.1 Hyphomicrobium sp. | reverse complement strand
CCATGCTTGAGACCCAGTGATAACCGTCAATGCCGCAAAGACAATGCCCAGGCGCCTACCGAGCGAGACGCAGCGCGACCGGTTCATCTCGGTTGGGCTTCGTTGGATTTCGTGCGCGCAAGTTGTTCTGCCGACGGGCGCACGGCAACGCCCCACGGATAACGTCCAACCTTGACCGACTTCAAGGCCTTCAGAGTTTTGACATCAACGAATGTCACGTCGTTTGAAACGCCGTTGGTGGTAATGAGCAAATCTTCCTCGGGTGTCAGCGCCGTGTGCCAAACCCGCTGCCCGACAAGAATGTAACCGGTGACTTTTAGCGTTTTCATATCAACAACGGCAATCCTGTTCGCCGGACCAAGCGCTACGAACGCCGTCGCATTGTCCTTAGTGAACGTGAACCCGACGGGCTGAATCGTATCAGTGGAAACGCCCGCGATCGCGAATGTGATTTTGCCAGTTACCTTTTGCGCGGCGACATCGATAACGGAAATCGAGCCGCCAATTTCCGAAGATACCCAAAGCGTCTTGCTGTCGGCCGTAAAATCGGCGTGGCGGGGGCGCTGGTCGACCAAAACGTTACCAATGACCTCAAATGTTTTGGCGTCGATGATATGCGCCATGTTCGTCGTTTCAGACGTCGCAACTGCTAAATTTCCGTCAGGCGAAACTGCGATGCCCTCTGGTTCGACGCCAACATCGATTTGTTTCACGACCTGGCGGGTTTCCACGTCAACGACGGTGGTGACAGCGTTATCTTCATTGGCGATGAAGAGATTGCGGCCACCAGGGGCCAGCGCAAATTGCTCTGGATCGACGCCGGACGGGAGGTTGTGGAGCAGGGTTCCCGTCTCCGCGTCGTAAACCTGCACCGCATTGTCATCGCTTGCGCAGACGAACAGATATCTGAAATCTTTAGAAAAGGTCACGCCGCGTGGCCGCTTGCCAACGGCCATCGTACGCACGACTTCCATCCGCTGGGTATCGACGACAGAGATCGTGTTGTCTTTTTCGTTGGTGATATAGGCTTCGTGCGCAGAAGCGAAACCACATGTGCTGCCGGCCACTAAGCAGACAGCGAAAACGTCTCGCGTTAGACGTCCCAATTGGGACATTGCCACCCGGTTCATCTCATGACTCTCTTGGACGGTTCAGCGCCTTCAAAGCGCGCGCACCAAGTCAGACGCGCGTACCGTCGCGTCTCACACTCTCCTCCGAAGTTACTGCCTCCGTCCGCTCGCTGAAATTGGACGTTCGTACGGTGTTTCCCGTCAGGCGCTTTACGGCATACACCCACAGCGCGTTCGACTAAAGGCTTATTACAGCCGCCCCTAGCCACCTGATATTCAAACCCCACCGGGCTGCCAATTGGCTGATCCCGGCTTCAAGTCCAGGAGCCCATGCATGTCGACCGCCCGTTTTGCTACCGTCATCTTGTCGGCTTTGTTGGCCATTTCGGGCTCTCAGTTGGCGTTCTCTCACGGCGATGTCACGCCGCAACCCATCGAAACTGAAGGACTTGACGCGCTCGGTGAAGAGTGGCGCACCCTAAATCCTTACATCGGTAATGCTAAGGCGATCGAAATCGGAACCTCGGGCTACAATCAAAATTGCGCGCGTTGTCATGGCCTTGAAGCGATCTCAGGCGGTATTGCGCCAGACTTGCGCAAGCTTGAAACCGGCCCGACAGGCGATGATTGGTTTATCAACCGCGTTCGTCATGGCGCCAAGAAGCAGGACGGCACGACCATCATGCCGGCCTTCGAAGGCTTATTCAGTCAAGAAGCGATGTGGGCCATTCGCGCGTATCTGGTTTCAAAGCACGTTGACGAGTGAACTTTCCGGGAGCCTGCATGACACGTCCTTTGATTCGGCGCGTAGCCGGGATCCTAGCACTGCTACTTTTTTTTGCGGTGCCGTCCCTTGCGCGCCCGCTGGATGAAGTGGTCGAAAGCAAGATCCTGAAAGTCGTCGCCTATCTCGACAATGCGCCTTTTTCTTATGAAAAAGACGGCAAAGCTGTTGGGATCGACGTTGACATCGGCCGCGCGCTGGCGCGTGAACTTGGTGTTGAACCCGAGATCATGCTGAGGCTTCAGGGTGAGAAGGCCGACGACGATTTGCGCGGCGGCGTGTGGAAAGGCCCACTCACGGGCGGAGGCGTTGGCGATGTCATGTTGCACGTCCCAACTGACCGCGAGTTCGCAATTCGCAACAACGAAGCCGTCATTGGCAATGCGTACTTCCAAGAACAGATCGCTGTTTTTACCGATCCGGCGATTGTGCCTGATACGATCGATTTCACGCTGTTTAAAAAGGAAAAGATTGGCGTTCAAATCGGGACCGTGGCCGACTATTTCCTGATGACCTACGAAGACGGCGCGCTGATCGACAACATCCTCCATTATGTCAAACAGCCTGACGGCGTGAAGCGCTTTCTGGCCAAAGAAATGCCAGCACTGATGGGCATTCGGTCCAACTTGGAAGGCCTACTTCACGCAGAAGACGTCAAAGCTAAAGCGATACTTCCCAAAATGCCCGGAATTGTCCGCAGCGACTGGGTCATCGGCATGGCGTGGAAAGACAATAGCCGCGATCTCGGCTATGCAGTTCAGGCTGGCCTCGAGAAAATTAAGGGATCTGGCGAATTGGAGCGTATCTTTGCGTCCTATGGCGTAACCTACGTTGCCCCGCCCGCACCTTAACCCAACCGCGAATCGGAGACGGATCATGCAAAAGCCGAACGCCCCAAAGCGATCCGTGGTCTTAGCAATTTTGGCCGCGCTGTTTCCAGTTGCCGCTGTTGCCGGCGTTCCGGCTGATCCGCTCCATTCCTCGAATTGGGGCGACATCGCCAAAAAATACCTAACTGGCGGCGAAATTGTTTTCGATGACCGCGTCAAAGTCATCGTTCCGTCGATTGTCGAAAACCAAGCCCAAGTGCCGATCACGGCCGATGCGCGCGCTCTACCCGGTGTCGTGCGCATGGTCGTGATTGCAGATCTCAATCCTATCCAGAAAGTGCTAACCCTTCAGACTGGAAAAGCTCAGCCATATATTTCGTTTCGCATGAAAGTTGAACAGGGGACGCCAATTCGCGCCGCTGCCATGACGTCAGATGGCACATGGCACGTCGGCGGCATATTCCTTGATGCTTCTGGCGGCGGTTGTTCAGCGTCGTCGATGGCGCGCAATGAAGCCGATTGGACGGAGACGGTTGGGCAAGCGCAAGGCAAGGTCTGGCGCGAATTGGATGGCACGGCGCGCGTGCGCTTGCGCGTTCGTCACCCGATGGACACGGGGCTTGCCAAGGACAACACACCCTCATTCTTCATTGAAAAATTCGATGTGCGGAGTTCGAGTGGCGAAGCGCTTGCAGGCCTCGAGTTATATCAACCAGTCTCAGAAGACCCAACCGTAACACTGCTGGTGCGGTTACCTGCGTCCGATGCGAGTATCCAATTTGAAGGGCGCGATAACAACGGCACGATATACAAATCTGTGCTTCCTGTTCCGTCTCATCAGAGCGCACTGCCTTGAGCATTTCGAATCACGATTTGGCGCCACTCTCTCTGACGCGGCGCCATATTGTTTCAACGCTCGCTGGCTCCATACTGCTGCCGTGGCTGCGCATAGGCGATGCAAATGCTGGCCCGCTTGCCTATCAACTGAAACCCGAAAAATTGACCGATGGCGTCTGGCTATTGCGCGGCGCACAGGAAGCCATATCTGCGAAAAATGGCGGAGCCATCGCCAACGTCTCAATTCTCGACACCGACGCGGGCGCAGTGATTATCGATACTGGTCCATCACTCCGGTATGGCGAAGCGCTTCACAGCGTAGCAAAAGAACTGACTGGCAAGGACGTCGTGCGGGTCTATCTCACGCATTTTCATCCCGACCACGTGTTTGGCAATCAAGCCTTTGATCCGGGTGCAATTGCTGCACCCCAAGGCGTCATTGACGGTCTTAGTCAACTCGGCAACGCGTTTGCCGATGCCATGTACAAAAGCGCCGGCGACTGGATGCGCGGCACGGAACTCGTTCTGCCAAAACATGTTGTGACCGGCGAACCTGAGGATTTCGGCAATCGTCAATTGCGGCCATTGCTGCTGCGGGGCCACACCAAGTCTGATCTCGTTATTTTTGACGAGCTATCAGGATTAATTTTCGGCGGCGATCTGGTGTTTCTCGACCGCGCACCGACGACACCACACGCCGATATCGAGCGCTGGCGCATAACCCTCGCGACACTTGGTGGCATTCCACACAACTTGCTGGTTCCCGGTCACGGACCTGCAGAACCTGGTGATCGCTGTATTCAACAAACCCGCGATTGGCTCGAAGCCGTCGAAGCGCAAATTACCGCCGCATTTGAAAAAGGTCTGGATATCCCAGAGGCTACGGCACTACCGCTGCCAGACTGGACAAACAAAATTGCGCTTGCGCGTTACGAATATGAGCGCACGGTCATGCACCTCTATCCAAAATTAGAGGCCGCACGCTGGCCGCGTGTCGATGAAAAAGGACAGTCAGCGAACTGAAGCCGCCTCGCGGCTTTAGCTGGCCTTCGCCTTAAGGCGAATAGACCAAAGGCGAATAGACCAATTGTCAATTAATCCAAGAGCCCGCGAACGATAATGTCGTGCACGGCAAAACTCCCACCGCTTTATCGCGAGCACTTCAGAACGGGACGCAGCCGGGAAACGCAAAAGGGGACTTTCATGAAAACCTGGAAATGGTTCGCGACTGCGAGCGCACTCGCGCTGTCAGTCGGAATGGCTACGCCTGTACTTGCCGATGTTTCGATTGAAGACGTTGTCAATGACGCAACGACCACCAATGACGTTGTAACGGCTGGCCTCGGCGGCCAGAACCAGCGTTACAGCCCGTTGAAAGCAATAAGCAAAGAAAACGTCGGCCAATTGTCGCCTGCTTGGGCAATGTCGCTCGGCGGCGAAAAGATGCGCGGCCAGGAAACTCAGCCGCTCGTCAAAGACGGCGTGATGTACATCACCGGTTCGTACAGCCGCGTGTGGGCGATCGATGTCAAAACCGGCCGCGAACTCTGGCAGTATGACCATCGCTTGCCGGAAGGCATTTTGCCGTGCTGCGACGTCGTTAACCGCGGCGCTGCTCTCATCGGCGCAAATGTCATTTTCGGAACACTCGACGCTAAGCTCGTTGCTCTCGATCAAAAGAGCGGCAAGGTTGTCTGGACCAAAGAAATCGACGACTTCAAAGGTGGCTACTCATTCAGCGCTGCCCCGCTGATCGTTCCCTCGAAGGCACACGGCCCGCTGATTGTAACCGGTGTTTCGGGTGGCGAGTTCGGCATCGTTGGCCGCGTTGAAGCCCGCAAGGCTGATAACGGTGATCTCGTCTGGTCGCGTCCGACCATTGAAGGCCATGTTGGCACGCTCAATGGCAAGCCTTCGACCATGACCGGCAAGGCTGGCGAAACCTGGAAGGGTGACTTGTGGAAGACCGGTGGCGGCGCCACTTGGCTCGGCGGCACCTATGACGCAGAAACTGGCCAGATCTTCATCGGCACCGGTAACCCGGCTCCATGGAACAGCCACATGCGTCCGGGCGACAACAAGTGGTCGTGCTCGCGCATCGCCATCAATCCGGAAAATGGCGAAATCAACTGGGGTTATCAGACCACGCCGAACGACGGCTGGGATTATGATGGCGTCAATGAAGTTGTCTCATTCGATCTGAACGGTACTAAGGCTGCAGCAACTGCTGACCGTAATGGCTTCTTCTACGTGCTCGATCGCACCAACGGTAAGTTCATCTCTGGAACGCCGTTCGTTGAAAAAATCACGTGGGCCAAGTCGATTGGCGCAGACGGACGTCCGGTATTCGATCCGGCGAACCGCCCTGGCAATCCCAAGGGCAATGGCGATGGCAAGAAGGGCGAAGAAGTCTTTTCCGTTCCGAGCTTCCTCGGCGGTAAGAACCAACAGCCGATGGCCTACAGCCCTGACACCAAGTTGTTCTACGTTCCCGCCAACGAGTGGGGCATGAACATCCACAACGAACCCGTCACCTACAAGAAGGGTGCCGCTTATCTCGGTGCTGGCTTTACGATTAAGCCAGTGTTCGAAGACCACATTGGCTCGTTGAAGGCGATCGATCCGTCATCCGGCAAGATCGTATGGCAAGTCAACAACCCAGCTCCGCTTTGGGGCGGCGTTCTGACGACCGCATCGGGCTTGGTGTTCTACGGAACTCCAGAAGGCGAGTTCAAGGCACTTGATGCAACGACTGGCACTCAACTCTGGAGCTTCAACACAGGCTCCGGTATTGTTGCTCCTCCCATCACCTGGGACCAAGACGGCGAGCAGATGGTATCGATCGTTTCCGGTTGGGGTGGCGCTGTGCCTCTCTGGGGTGGCGAAGTTGCCAAGACTGTTGCTAACCTGAACCAGGGCGGCATGGTCTGGACGTTCCGCGTGCCTAAGAAGATGGCTGCTCAGTAAGCCTCGACGACGCGCATAACCTTGAGCGGGGTGGATCTGGCAACAGATCTGCCCCGCTTTTTTTATCCAGAGCTATGATCAGTTGGCACTGCCAGCAGCGTATTGTGATACGTTGACGGTCCGGACAGCTGCGAGGCATCAAAAAATCGAACGCGAACCTGCCAACAGCGCCTGCAGGCCCTCAAATGACGCGTGAGCAGCGTCCGCATCGGTATTGGATACGAAGCGCCGCGGCGGCGCTGTGTTCACTCCTGACTTCAGTGCTGGCGCCGGCAAATGCTGCCGAGGATGTTGATACCGCGCTCATCTTGGCCGTTGATGTTTCCGACTCTGTCGATGCCAATCGCTATCAATTGCAAATGGAAGGCATTGCGCGCTCGTTGGAAGACGAGAACGTGATCGCCTCGATTACCAGCGGACAAAAGGGTGGCATTCTCTTGTCACTCGTGTCGTGGGCCGATCACGCCCAAATGCAACTGCCGTGGCAATCGATCCGCTCAGCTGATGATTCGCGCCGCGTTGCGGCCGCGATCCGTGAATTGCCTCAGCGCACCGGCGAGTACACCTGCCTGACGCGTATGATGGCGATGGTCAAAGAGAGCGTTGTTCCGGACGTGCCGGCCAAAGCGACCCGCGTCGTCCTCGATGTCTCGGGCGACGGCATCGACAATTGCACCGAAACATCGAACACAACCCGCGAGCGCGATGAACTGGTGGCCATGGGCGTCACGATCAACGGGCTGCCGATCATGGTCAAAGGTGAAAACGACGTGGTCGGCTCTGGCGCCTATCGCGCGCCGGGATTTGAATTGAACGGTCTGTTGATCGGTCCTGGCACGGCGCAATCGACCATGGACAGTTGGTACCGCGACAACGTTATTGGCGGCCCGGCCGGGTTCCTGATCGCGGCACAAGGCTTCGAAGACTTCGGACGCGCGTTCCGGCAAAAATTCGTCACCGAAATCAGCAGCAGCCGCTAAGGCGGCGGCACCGTGACCGTTACGGAAGTCCCTCCCAAAACTGATTAATTTTGGAAAATTTGGCGGAGAGGGAGGGATTCGAACCCCCGGTACGGTTGCCCGTACTCCGCATTTCGAGTGCGGCGCGATCGACCACTCTGCCACCTCTCCGGGTGCTGCCGGAGAAATCCCCTTAGCGGGTCGAGGCCGGTTGTTAGCTTGCGTCAAAGTCCCGCGCAAGTGTGGCACAGCCTAGCTTGACGGATCAGCCAGCCCCAGCCTATGAGTGGCGCGAGCAGCTCGGCGGGACGTCCCGGCCGGGCGTTTCCACTTGAAAATCAGGCCATTTGAAAGAATGGCCCTAATGAAATCAGGCTGATGGCCAGCCCTGCGAGCCCTTTGGGGCGCCCGACGGCAGCGAGCCATGGCTAAGGAGAACGTTTCATGACCAGGCGTTGCGAACTCACCGGCAAAGGCCCGCTTTCGGGTAACCTTCGCTCTCACGCCGAAAATGCGACACGGCGCAAGTTCCGGCCGAACCTTGTGAACGTGACGCTGATCAGTGAAGTGCTGTCGCGCCAGGTCAAACTCCGTATTTCGGCCAATGCCCTGAAGACGGTCGAACATCGCGGCGGACTTGATGCGTTTTTGCTAAAGGCCCGCGACGTTGAACTATCGCCCGCCTGCCAGCAACTGAAGCGCGACGTTTCCAAAGCACTAGCCGCGAAAGCCGCAGCTTAACGTCTAAAGTCAAGGATTTTTACCGTCGCCCGGCTTCGGAATTGCCGGTGGCGTTGGTATGGGCGTGTGGCGGTTGTCGTGCGTGCTAAGTTCTTTCGCCAAATCAAAGGTCGCGCAGTTTTTTTCGGCCAGCTTGGCATTGCTGGCCTCAAGCCAAGCCTTCTCCGCCGCATACCGATCAGCCGGCGATTTGGCACCAAACATCGACGCAATCGTCGAGCCTTGAGCCTTACTGGCGTCAAAGCCGCGAATTTGCAGGATGCGAACCTGCATCTGGCCGGTCACTTTTTTACAATCGAACGCCTCGACGGGCGCCGGCGTCACAACGAGTGCTGCGTCTGGAGCTGGTGCGCTGGCGCAGCCTCCGGCCAACAGCATGGCCGAGATCAGCAAACAACCAAGGCATCGCCCAACCATCAGCAACTGATTTTCACTTTCCACAATCTCCAGCATTGGCGGCCAATCCCGCCCGCAGTATGACAGCCGACACGATGCCAAACAGGTGGGACGAAACAATGCCACGGTTGCGGGCGGCCTGCCAAAAGGCTTGAATGGCTAAGCCTAATCGGGGGCGCTACTGGAATTGAGGATCGCATGACACGCAAGACTGTGCTGTGGCTGTCCATCATTGCTTGTTCGGCCGGGTATCCTGGCGGCGCAGCCCATGCCTCTGACCTGCCGGCCGCGCTGAATTGCGAATTCAAATCCGGATCAACCGGCGCCTATGACAACGGCAAGTTCACGTTCAAGGCCGCAACGCCGTTGCAATTTTCACTGACAGCAATCGACCTCGGCGGCCAATCTGCAGAGATGAAAATGCCTGGAGCTGAGAACGGCGGCAAACTCGCTATTGCACGCGGCGTCGGAGCCAATCATTTTCTCGAAGTTGTGACCGAAGGCTATTGGAACATCACCACAGTCTATGATCTGGACGACGACACGAAGCGATTTCCTGCTGTGCACTCACGGCACTTTGGGCTCGTCGGTCAGC
>JANNFX010000042.1:0-13286 GCA_031380225.1 Hyphomicrobium sp. | reverse complement strand
ATGTTTTTGCCGAATGCACTATCGGGGGCCAAAACATCGTCACCGTCGCCGCCAAACAGTTCGTCTGCGCCGCCGAGCCCCCAGAGACGGTTGTTGCCGCTATTGCCGGTCAGAATGTCAGCGTTGATAAAAGCACCCATGACATCTTCGATGCTATCGTAGGTATCGCCTTCGGCATCGGTCCCGGCAGAGTTGTTGGCGGAATTGGATAGATCAACCGTGACGCCGTTCGAGAACAGATAGACGGCGATGTCTTCGCCAGTGCCGCCGCGCAGTATATCGGCGCCGCCTCCGCCGTTGAGAGCATCATTTCCGGCTAGTCCTTCGAGGATGTTTGCAAAGCCATCGCCAACGAGAAGGTCGTTGACTTTGATAGACCCCGTCAGCGTTGCCGTGGTCGTATTGTTCGACCCGCGCAGAATTTCTATTCCTGCATAGGTGTCGCCCGCTGCGTCACCATTGGCCGTAAAGCCAATGAACGTCTCCATCAGCGCAATGACGCCAGCCTTCGAGGTTTCATAGGACGCCACATCGGCTGTGCCCGCGCCGCCGTCAAGAATGTCGGCACCACCGCCGCCAATCAGCACGTCGTTGCCGGAACCACCTTTGAGCGTATTGATGGCGCCGTTGCCGGTGATGACATTCGCCACCGTGTTGCCAGTGCCATTGATGGCTTTGCTGCCGGTCAGCGTCAGGTTCTCGACGTTAGTCCCCAGCGTCAGCGTGATGCTGGACTTGACGGTGTCGGTTCCTTGATTGGCCAACTCGATGACTTTGTCGCCGATGGTGTCGACAATGTAGGTGTCGTTGCCCTTACCACCGGTCATTTTGTCTTTGCCGGTGCCGCCATCGAGTGTGTCGTTGCCGATTAAACCGATCAGCGTATCGTCGCCGGCTAGGCCAAGCAGGGTGTCGTTGCCAGCTGTGCCGGAGAGAGTGTCGTTCTTGCTGGTACCGCGTTTCGTGGCCATGGGGGGCACTCCTCAAATTTTCAAAGTAAGCAAAGCGGTGGCTGGCAGCCGGCACTGAAAAAGTCAGAACACTTGGTAACCAGCCACCGCTTCAAGACTCCGGTAAACGGGCATCCAGCCGCCAAGCTGGAAATTTCAGCTCCCTGAGCACAAGTCTGTTCACTGCCGCGCCGTTTGTCCATCATCTATATTGATGAGATGGCCCATTTATTTTGGTTCCAAGCCCGAAACCGGCCGCTTTGTTGCAGCCTCCGTCAATTGAGTTCGTAGATGTTAGTTCTTGTCAGATCAGAATAAAATCAGCGGCCGTCAGCTCGGTGACACCGATCACATTGATGATCATAACATGCGTTTATAGAGCCGGAACGGAGCCGCCTCAACTGAATATTCGAATACGAACTATATTTCAGCTGTAAACTGAGTGCCATTTGAGGGTAATGTTACCGCTGGTGCGAGATCAGGCGGCGAGCCGACGAACTTCGGACCTAACCGATCCCCATCAGCGCCAGAATCTCGTCGACCGCAAGAGTCGGCAACAGTGTGCCAGCCCGGACACTATCTTCAATGGCGGGTAGACGTCCGGCCACTTTTGGGTTGGCTTTCAGCGCCGCCAGCAGCCGGTCACTTAACATATCGCGCATCCATTCAACGGCCTGGCGCTGGCGCCGCTCGGCGAAGCTGCCGTTCGCGCTCATCACGCGGCGATGCTCTTCGATTTTGCCCCACAGCGCGTCGAGGCCCGTATTTTCCCGTCCCGATATGGTGACGACGGGCGGTTGCCACGCCGCTGACTTGGGCGTAAAAATGTGAATGGCATTCTGATACTCATTGGCCGAGCGCGCGGCACGGGTCACATTATCACCATCAGCCTTGTTGACGGCGACCATATCTGCGATTTCGATGATGCCCTTTTTGATGCCCTGCAAATCATCGCCGCCACCCGCCAGCAGCAGCACTAAGAAAAAATCGACCATATCAGCGACGGCAGTTTCGGATTGGCCGACACCGACCGTCTCGACAATCACCACATCAAAACCAGCGGCTTCAACGAGCGTCATGGTTTCGCGGGTTTTTCGCGTGACGCCGCCGAGCGTGCCCGATGTCGGCGATGGCCGGATGAAGGCATCGGGCGAAACGGCCAACTGGCTCATACGGGTCTTGTCGCCAAGGATCGAACCGCCGGTCCGTTTCGACGTCGGATCGACCGCCAACACCGCCACTTTATGGCCAGCGCTCACCAAGTTCATGCCGAGCTGATCGATGGTCGTCGATTTGCCAACACCCGGCACACCTGTAATGCCGAGCCGCAGCGCGCGCCCGGAATGGGGCAGGAGCAACTGCAATAACTCTTGCGCCTGCCGGTTGTGCTCAGGCTTCGTACTTTCAACAAGTGTGATAGCGCGGGCCAAAACCGGCCGGTTGCCGGCGAGAATGGCCTTGGCCAGCGCCTCGGCTGATTGAGCTTGGTCAGTGCGTTGCGGAGATGGGGTGGTCACTGAGTGGTCAAACCTTGAGCCTAGAATCCGGACGAGTGCCAACATTTGCCGCCGTCGCGGGATAAGGCAAGGGCTGAGCGTTGCCGGGCGGGCCGAGACCGGCTAATTTCGATGCCTGAACGTCTTTTGGCCGCAGCCAGCGCGGCAATCAGTGATTTCACGGGGGATACCATGGTTCGCGCACAAATCAGAGATGCTTCGAAGGGGTGCCGGACCGGCCGCACCGGATTAATGGCAGCGCTGATCGTTCTCGGAGCGTTGGCTTTGACGGGTTGCGGACAGTCAGTCGACGATAAAAAAGCCGAGCCCCCCGCCAATTCTCAGAGTTCGAGCCAACCTGAAGAACCTGACGGCGCGCCAGGCGGTCCGATGGCAGGATCTCCAGCGCCTGAACCGGCTCCGTCAGCTGAGCCGCCCCGACCAAAGACAGAGATGCCTCCCCCTTCGGGAGGTGGTGCCCCTGATGACGACGGCGACCGGTCGATGGGCGAAGACGGTGGCGGCAGTTCGCGCGGATTGGGTGGCGTTGGCAGTGCGCAGCCTCCTCCGCCGCCAGCCGCGTCGCAACCGACGCCGTCGCCGGCCGTTGCGCCGCCAAAAAAAGACGATAAAAATCAGTGGGACATCGTCCCAGTATTCTATGGCACCGACCGCGCCCGTGGCCCGGAGGCGGAACTGGTGAGTTACACCGGCGAACGCGCGCGACGCTTAGAACTCGGCCGCGCCCTTGTCACTATTCCGCGCAACCACAAAGTTCCGCAGATCGAGCGGCCATGGACCATTCGTGTCCCCTATCTCAATATAGAGATCGGTGAGACTGAGGATCCAAATTCGCATTTCACCATGCAAGAGGTCAAAGTTCTTAGTCACGCCGAGTTCCTCAAACTCGCGCAGGAGCGCATGGCGGCGGCCTCGAGATTTAAGAAGCATGCTCTGGTGTTCGTGCATGGCTTCAATACGACATTCGAGTATGCCGTCTTCCGCACGGCGCAAATCGCCAATGATCTCAAGTTCGATGGCGTGCCGTTCAGCTACAGCTGGCCGTCGGGCAATAGTGTTACGCCAACGGGCTACAACTATGACCGTGAAAGCTCGGGGCAGTCGGTCAAGTTCCTGCGCACGTATCTTGAAATGATTATTGATCAAACCGGTGCCGAATCCGTCAGCGTTATTGCCCACAGCATGGGCAATCAACCAGCTATGCAGGTCTTGAAGGACTTGCGATCGGCGCGGCCCAATGGCGTCGTGTTCAATCAGATCATTCTGGCCGCGCCCGATGTTGACCGTGACGCGTTCGAAAACATCGCCACCGAAATCCAAGGCCTTGCAAAAAATATCACTCTTTATGCAGCTGAGAATGACACGGCTTTACAAGCGTCGCGGCGCTTCAATGGTGGCATAGCGCGAGCGGGTGACGTGCCGGCAACCGGCCCGCTGATTATCAACGGCGTCGACACATTGGACGTGACCAGCGTTTCAACGGAAAGCCTGAGCCTCAATCATTCTGGCTATGCCGAAAATAACCGCTTGCTCGATGATATCGCCAAACTGGTCCAAACAGGGGCGGCCCCAAGTATTAGAATGCCATCGCTTGAGGTGATCCCGCTCGGTTCTGGCAAATACTGGCGTTTCCCGAAGCTCCTCCCAATTATAGCCGACCCAGCGCCGGCCGCTGCGCCGAGGTAAACCAATCGTCAACATCTGTGCCGTATTCTAACAGCTGATGTTTGGCTTGGAGTACGTCCATGTTGATTAGAGCTTCGTTTGCCTGTGTGATCTTCGCGGTGTCACAATCGAGTGGCGCCACCCCGTCTGCGGCTGCAGAAGCGTTCTTGTGCGACAAGGCCCGAGTTGTTTATGCCGAGATTGATCAACTCGATGAATTGAAGCGCACGGATGCCTGCGTCGCCAGTTATTTTGGCATCACACTCGCTCCAAGCGCCGCGGCCGCACCAGCTCCCTCTGCCATGCCGGCTGTTCCACCCAGCCCCACGGCGCCCCTCGATCTTAAAACTCTGACCGAGACCGCACCAACTCAGCGTTTCGTACCCGGCCAATATAGCCGGCAGCGCGTTGCAGCGCTTGATGGAGCTCGACTGCCTCGCCCCGCCGCATCGGCGGCGCCTGGCACTGATTTCCGCAATGTTCGGGTCGTCAACCCGAGTCAAGGCGACGGCTGGTTCCGGCACGCACGCTGATTGATTTCAAAGTTCTGAAACATCAGTTCAAAATCAGTCTGCTGCTAAACCTTTCTTTACGCGCGTCTGAGACAGTCGGCTAGATTTCGTCAACCAACTATGTAGCGTTGCGGGTGAATACCATGAGTGAGTTCAAATCGAAGTTGCCGTCTATTCGCGTTCTCGGCTCCGCACTTTTGCTGAGTGCCGGTGTCAACGCCATGTTGATCGGCCCGTCTGCAGCAGATGACGAAGCACCTCAGGCGCAAACGGAACCTGCTGCAATTGATGACGCGGCACCAGCTGCACCGGCTCCAATTGAGACCAAGTCCAAACAGAAAAAAGATAGCGCTGCCGAAGCCAAGCTGCCGAAAGCTGGCAAAGATTATTATACCGAACGCGCGAAACAGGCGGTCGGCGCCGAGGCCAACATCAAGGGCCGTCAGAATCCAATCCAAATCCAGCACCCCGACCAGAACATTGTCGTTTGTGAAGCCGGTTGTCCTTCGGGCAGGGCCGGACAGATCATGTTTATGGAACCGAAATCGGCGCGTAAGCCTGCCAAATCGGCTGAGATGATTCCGACTGCGGCTGGCCCAGATGCATCAGCCGCGTTGGCGGTTACCTGTGTCGCTGGCTGCTACGATACGATGCCGAAAAATTATCACAGCCTGCCAGACGCAGCCAACAACGTCGCCGCGCTGAAGGGCTTGACCCCGTCTCCTAGCGCCCAAACGAACAATTGGGTGACGACGGTTGCCCGCGCAGACGATGCGCCTCTCAATAAGCCGAAAGCAGCTTCCGGCGATTGGATGAAGCGCATCGAGCAGCCGACGGGCAGCGAGGCAACAGCACCCGCCGCTGAAGCTGTGGCTAAGTCTGAAGCTCCGGCCACCACGCCTGCTCCCGTCGCGAGCGCTCAAGTCGCAGCTGCCCCGCCTGCTGCAAAACCTGAACCTGCTGTTGCTGAAGTCGCCAAAGCTGACATCGCCAAGACGGAACTGCCAACTCCAGTTAAGCCTGAGATAGCTCAATCTCCGGCGAAGTCTGAGACTGCTGAAGCTGCGGCCAAGCCTGAGATGGCTGAGGCACCGGCTAAGCCTGAGATAGCGGATGAGGCTTCAGTGACGACTCCGTCGGCGGTTGCTGCTGACGCCGTACCAGCGGCCGTTGCGGCTGAAGCTCCTGCGTCTCAGTCCACTGTTGCAACAGAAGCAGCACCTGCCATTGACACTCCGGCAGCGCCTGAGATAGCAGCCAACGACAGCACGTCTGCTGACACCGCCGTCAACACTGACGCCATGAACGAAGGCTCTGACCTCAAGCAGGCCGGTGACATGGCATCGGCTCTCGACAAGGCCAAAGCGACTGCCGAAAAGGCAGAAGCGATCAGCTCTACCCAGCCGCCCGTCACAGTGGACGTTTCTTCCGCCGTTGCACCTCCGGCAGAGCCAACGGACAAACCGGCAGCCGTCGCAGCAGCACCAGATGTGCCGGCAATGTCATCGCCTGAATCGCCAAAGATCGTCTCAGGCCCAGCGCCTGAAGCAGTTGTAGACGAGCCGATGCAGGTCGCGGCGGCAACGCCTGTCGAAGAGCCGGAGGCAGCCGCAACAAATCGCACGGACGCTGTCATTAACGTCGAAAGCGGCGATACAGACATGAACGCCGCGATTTCGAAAGCCCGCCAATCCCTGCCTGAGTTCTGGTCAAAGCTTGACGCACCAGCTCCCGGCGAGTCTGACTTCTCGTTGAAGGTTGCCATCGAAGGCGCGAAGCCGGCTGAAGTCGAGCACTTCTGGTTGACCGACATTGTCCGCAAGGACGGCAAGATCGTCGGCGTCATCAGCAACGATCCGGAAACCGTCAAATCCGTTAAACGCGGCCAGAGCTACGACATCAATCCGGAGAAAATTTCGGACTGGCTCTATAAGCGCAACGGCAAGATGGTCGGCAATGAAACCATGCGGCCGCTGTTGAAGCGCTTGCCGGCGCAACAGGCCGCCGCCTACCGCAGCATGTACGAAACGCCGTGATGCAATTCGGAACATAGTCCAAACGCATGAGGCCGGTGTCAAAACCGGCCTCATGCTTGTTTCATTCCGTGACAGCAGCAGGACGCAGCGCGCCTTCACGCTCGGCGGCTTCGAGCGCTTCGGCCAATTGTTCACGCGCCTTCTCGGCTTGACGCTGACGGTTCCATAGGCTCGCATATAAACCGTCTTTGGCAATCAACTCGGCATGCGTGCCTTGCTCGGCGACATGGCCCTTATCGAGCACCAAGATCGTATCAGCATGAATGATGGTTGACAGCCGGTGGGCAATGACAAGTGTGGTCCGGTTTTTTGCGATACGGTCCAATGCGTCTTGGATCTCTTTTTCAGTATGGCTATCGAGCGCGCTGGTTGCCTCGTCAAGAATGAGGATTGGTGGTCCTTTGAGAATGGTCCGTGCAATGGCGACGCGCTGCTTCTCTCCGCCCGACAGCTTGAGCCCGCGCTCGCCGACCATGGTCTGGTAGCCTTGCGGCAACGTTTTCACGAACGTATCGATCTGCGCCAGTTTGGCGGCTTCGATGACCTCGGCGTCCGTCGCGTCAGGACGGCCATATTTGATGTTGTAGAAGATCGTGTCGTTGAATAACACGGTGTCTTGCGGGACGACGCCGATCGCAGCGCGCAGAGATTTCTGCGTGACGTCGCGCAAGTCTTGTCCATCGATTGAAACGCGGCCGCCGGTCACGTCATAGAAGCGCAGGAGAATGCGGCTGATGGTGGATTTGCCAGCCCCAGACGGACCAACGATCGCCACCATTTTGCCGGCCGCGACTTCAAACGAGACATCGCGGAGAATGACCCGTTCCGGCGTGTAGGCAAACTTCACGTTCTCAAAACGCAACGTGCCACCACGAACCGCCAACGGAACCGCGCCCGGCTTGTCAGCGACTTCTGGGGCCTGATCCAGAACATCCATCATTTTCTCGATGTCGGTTAGGCCCTGTTTGATTTCGCGATAGACCATACCCATGAAGTTCAAAGGCTGGAACAATTGCAGCATCAGCAGATTGACCATGGCAAAGTGGCCGACGGTATGCGTACCGGCCAACACATCCTTAACCGCCATCACCAGAACCGCCATCAATGCCAGCGTAAAAATTACCGCCTGCCCCGAGTTCAAGACGGCGAGCGATGTGTAGGTTTTGACACTTGCTGCTTCGTAAAGCGCCATCGACTTATCGTAACGCTGTGCCTCGCGCTCTTCAGCGCCAAAGTACTTGACGGTTTCATAGTTGATCAGACTGTCGACGGCCTTTGTATTGGCGTCGGTATCACTATCATTCATGCTGCGCCGGATCGCGACGCGCCAATCTGTGGCTTTGATCGTGAACCACAGATACAAGACGATCATGGTGACAATGGCGACGATGTAGCGCCAGTCAAATTCGATGTAACAAACGCCCAAGATAAGAATGAATTCGACTATTGTCGGCAACAACGTCATCAACGCCATGCGCGAGATGTTTTCAATACCGGCCCGGCCGCGTTCCAAGACACGGGTCAACCCGCCTGTTTTGCGCTCGACATGAAATCGCAACGACAGCCGGTGGATATGTTCGAACGTCGTCAGCGCCAACTGGCGAACGGCATGCATCGCCACTTTTGCGAACATGCCTTCGCGGAGTTGCATCAACAGCGTCATCACGATGCGCGATAAGCCGTAAACAACACTAGCGGCGACCGGCGCGCCGATCAGCCAGAACATTTTTTCGCTTTCGGGTAACTTACCGCCGGTCACTTCGACCAGCGCGTCAGTTGCCCACTTGAGCGTAAACGGAACTGAAACCGTGATCAGTTTTGCGATCACGATCAGCACCATCGACAGCGAGATCGTGCGCCTCAGGTCGGGGCGGTCTTGCGGCCAGACATAGGGCCACAACGCACGCAAAACCCGCGATTGCTCGGGCGAAGGTTTGAAGCGGTCGAGGAACGGGCCTGGCGCATCAGTGTGCGCGGGCGGCGAGGTGGCAGGAACGTGGTTTGGCTGCATTCCAGTTTCTTAACGGTGCTCCGCGCGGTTGTCCAACGGCGCTGCCGTCGCAATCAGCTTAGACCTGCGGATGCATCAAGAAGGCATGGATCCGCCGGCCCGGCAAGATGATGCGCTGACATGGGCGAACCACGTGGGGGCTCGGCATACGCCGCAGATTGGCGTTATAGATTTTTTGATACCGCATCCCGCTGCCGTAGTATCGGCGTGCAATCGACCACAGTGTCTCGCCGTCTTGCACGACATACAATTGCGGTTTGCTGCCTTTCTTGACCCGAGTATGGCTGCCGCATGACTGGCGCTGCTTATGGCGCGGTTGATTGTCATATGTCCGTTCGCGCCAACCTGTCACACGGCTCCGTTCTTTACGCTCAGGCTCGACAGTGAATTCCAGTTTCCGTGGGCCGTTGTCGCTGCTGCGGCTGTCCTGGCTGTCATCTCGAGGCACCTTAGCCCCGGCTCTCAAATCACTATCATCTTCGATGTCTTGGGGGCGCGGCGCCGGCTTATCGCGCACGCTGCCCTCATCAACTTGGAAAAATAACTTGCGGGCACGGTCGGCAAGTGACGGGCCCGGCTTCGCCTCAGCCGTCTCTGTGGATGGCGGTTGCGCCTGCTGCTTTGGCGCCACGTCGCGCGCAGCCGCCTCTTCAAGCCGCTTCATATTATCTTCGAGCTTCTTGGCTTCGGCAGCCTTGCGCTCGGTTTCCGCCTGAGCCTGGCGTTCCCGCACGGCCTTGGCTTCGGAGTCAAGTGCCGCACGGCGTTCGGCTTCAGCTGCGGCAGCACGGTCTCTTTCGGCGTTCTGTGCAGCTTCACGTGCTTCCGCATCGTCCCAAGCTTTGGACTTGCGTTGACGGTCTTCGGTAATTTTTCTCGCCGCGTCGGCCGGCGAATCGCCGTCGTTTACGACAGCCTCACCTGTCGGCTTTGAGAGCCGTCCGGCAACATCGCGCTGATAAATTTCGCTGGCATCTTTGAGCCACGAGCGCACTGTCTCGACGCCAGAAGAAAGCATGTCAGTCGCGGTTTCGGACGACGTCTTTTCGCCGGACCCATCGGCGGCAGCGGCGGATTCGGCTGCTTGAGCAGGTTCGCTTTGGGCTAATTCTTGGGGTAAGCTGGCGGCCTCTGGCGCTTGAGCAGCGGTCACCGGCTCCGGCACGATCACAGAGAACCGCTTGTTCGCCTTGGTTGCCAAATCGCTCGCGCGATCCTCTGCCGTTGGCGATTTCTTGGCAGTGGCGCGATCGTAGGCAACCACGTCTTCGCCTATGAAGTCAGGCGGAATAAAAACACGGACTTCTTCGCCCGGCCGAACTTCGTCGCCGCCGGCAGCTACAGATGTAAGCCGGTGATCACCGGCCGAGAGAACTTTGTCGAGTGCAACCGCCCACCGGCCATTTTCACCTACAACCGCCGCTCCAATGACCCGGCCTTCGGATTTGATGAGTACCTGACTGCCCGGAGTTCCGTCGCCGTCGATGCGTGACACGCCTGTCTTGTCTATAACGATGCGGGAGAACGATGGCGGCGCGGCGTCTGACGCCGCGCCGCCAACCGAAGCTTCGGCAACCAGCGTTCCAATCTCGACGGCAGACGTCTCAATGTCTTGTGTGCCGGTAAAATCCCGGACGATGTTCGTGGACGCATACTCCGCAGTTTGCAGCGGCGCATTATTGACGAATTGTTCCCCTGTCGCCCAGCCAGCGGCGCCGGTCGCGAGCACCGCTGCACAGGTTAGTCCGGCCTTGGAACCGGACAGGGGTTTCAAAATGCGCACGCTCTTACTCCAATTCACGCATCGGCAACGCGACAGCCAACAGTTGCGCGCTCAAATCTCCACCGCTTGTCTATAGCGCCCGGCTTTGGGCAATCCTACGGCGTGTCAACAGTTTAGACCAGATCGAGGTCATTTTTTCGTTGATAGCCGACGCTTTTAGGCACTTCTAGCGCGGAACAATCTTTACTTGACGCTTACCATCATAATACTCGCCATTTCAGTCCGTATACCTGCGGCCGGGGCTGTCATAGAATGTCAAAGTCTCCGTGCCAACGTTTGGTTGAAGCGGACCTGAATTGAAAGCATGTGACCACGATGGCCAACAGAAAAGCCAATTTAAACAATGGCTTGGTTAAGATCCCCACGTCCACCATCCGGCGCGTGTGCGTCTACTGTGGATCCGGAAGCGGCAAAAACCCAGCTTATACTAGTGCCGCGACCACTCTCGGGACTGATTTGGCAGCCAGGGGCATCGGCCTTGTCTACGGCGGCGGCGGACTTGGCTTGATGGGCGAAGTCGCGCGCGCCACCATCCGAGCGGGCGGTCACGTCACCGGCATTATTCCGAAGTTCTTGTCTGAACGCGAGCAAATGTTGCGCGAAGTGACCGACAGCATCATTGTTGAGGATATGCACGAGCGCAAACGGCTGATGTTCGAAAAGTCGGACGCATTTGTCGCCTTACCTGGCGGCGTCGGCACGCTCGAAGAATTGGTCGAACAACTAACGTGGTCTCAGCTTGGCCGGCATTCCAAGCCGATCATCGTCGCCAACATTGCCGGTTTCTGGGAGCCATTCCTGCACTTGTTGCGCCACATGCGCGACGACGCGTTCATCCGCGACGGGCTTGAGGTCAGATTCACAGTCGTCGACACAGCGGAAAAGATCGTGCCGGCGATCATCGCAGGCGCCCAATCCAACGGCCACGCCGACGCGGCGATCCCGATTAGGTTCTAAGATGAGTTGAGCGCTGCTCAGCAAGACTGGCGGCGCTCAGTCAAATCTCAACCTTCAAGCTTCCACTGACCACCGCTCTGGCGGCAGGCCGTGCTTTCGATGCGCTCAGTCCGGAAGCCTGTTGTCAGCATGACTTGGATGTGGCGGCAAATCTGCTTATCGCCGTTGCGGAACGTCGATACCGGCTTGATGAAGCCTGACAACTTGCCGTTGTCGCGCTGCCAGACATAGGCTTGACCATCGCCGGCTGAATTCAACGCCATGTGCAGGCTCGCGAGCGCAGCCAACTCGTCGCTCTCGTCCAACCGGCCTGGCAGTGCCGCAAACTTTGGCTTGGCCATGCGTTCGCGCTGGTCTGGGCACTGGCAAGACGGTGCTGCTGAGCGAGATGGCGCTGTGGATTTGGGTAAGGTTTTAGGCTTTGCGGACTTGTCTTCAAAGGACGTGACGGCCCTTTTTTGATCCGCGGCGACGGCGAACCCGGGGGCTAGAAACACCGCTGCAACAAACCAAAACCCGGTCAGGACACCGGCGGCAAATGTAAAAAACGACTGTGTAGGACGCATTGACTGAACTCTCAACTCGACAAATACAACAACACTGACGCATTACAATCTGACCCGGCGAGTGTGCTCCCTGATGATTAATTCAAGGTGAAGCAGTGTGCCGGGTGTACAGAGACAGACATTCGTAAACGGGAAAGTAACGCCTCGTGACCGCCGCAGAGATCAATAGAGAAGGCCTGCCTGACATCAGCGGTCTGCATCAAGCGGCAGAACCGTTCTTGCGTTTCGAAGACTGGTTTCGAGAAGCAAGCGCCAGCGAGATCAACGACCCGAATGCATTCGCAATCGCGACCAGCGATGCTAAGGGCATGCCGAACGTGCGTATGGTGTTGCTTAAGGGGTTGGACGGCGCAGACGTAACGAACCGCGGCTTCGTCTTCTATACCAATCTTGAGAGCGCCAAGGGCCACGAACTCATCGCCAACCCGCAAGCCGCAATGCTGTTTCATTGGAAAAGTATTCGCCGCCAAATCCGGGCGCGCGGCTTGATCAGTGCCGTGTCTGCGGATGAGGCTGACGCATATTATACGTCGCGCCCGCGCCAGAGCCGCATCGGCGCCTGGGCGTCGGCTCAATCACGCCTGGTGGCTGATCGCGCAACGTTGGAGGCAGAGGTCGAACGCGTGACACAGCATTATGGTGACGGCGACATTCCACGCCCGCCGCACTGGTCCGGCTTTAGACTCACGCCAGTAGAAATCGAATTTTGGCAGGACCGGCCGTTCCGTCTCCACGACCGCCTCGTTTACCGGCGAGACACGCCCGAAGGCGATTGGAACGTGACGCGGCTGTATCCGTGAAGCGGCGGACTGCGGCTGAGGCCGCGCACCAATTCCTACCTGACATCCGGCCACGGACTGGCTAGACTGATCCCATTGCAGGTACGGGGCGGCCAATGGCTGGCAAAATTTTTATCAATTACCGGCGCGGGGATGATGCCGGATTTACCCAGGCGCTTTATTTGCGCCTCGAAGACGAGTTCACTGCCGATGACCTTTTTATGGACGTCGAAGGCCACATCAAACCCGGCGACGATTTTGTCGAGGTGCTCAACCACCAAGTTGCGGCGAGTGACGTGCTGCTCGTTGTCATCGGTCCACGCTGGGCCGATCTCTTGGCCGCGCGTGCCGGCGACCCAGATGACTTCGTCGCCATTGAGATCAAGGCGGGGCTCGACAACGCCAAGCGCGTCATCCCGGTGCTGGTCGGCGGCGCCTTGGACTTCCCCCGCAAAAGTGGAGGGCTTTTCTGATAGATTGAACAGATCAGGGGAGCACTATGACAAAGAA
>JANNFX010000036.1:0-34284 GCA_031380225.1 Hyphomicrobium sp. | reverse complement strand
ACCGAACCCGACTGGGCGACCAACAATCCGCGCCAAGCTGCGCTCGATTTCGTCAATGCCAATCCGGATTTTGAATTGGCCCCCATGAAGCCAGCCTTCAACGAAGGCTTAACCGAAACCTGGGTGACGTACTTCCCGGATGGGTTGATCCGGCGGAAGGTGTGAGTAGCTAACTCGGTTCGTTCCATTCCAGCCGTTGCTGCCTACGATTTCCAGGTCAGGCCCTGACAGGTCGGCAGCATCATGATTTCGGTACCGAGTTTGCGCGCCATCTCATCCAAGGCACGTTTCTGCGGCGCATGGAAGGGAAACCCGTAGTCGTCGAAAATAACCGGAGCACCCGGCGACAGCATCGGCCAGAAGTGTTCAAACGCCGCGACCTCGGGATAAGCCGCGTTCATGTCGATGTGCAGATAGGCAATCTTGTTGCCTTTGAATTCGGGCAACGTATGCGGCACGGCACCAGGCACGATGCGCACGAACGGATACGCTGAAAAATTCTTGCGTACCTGCTCAAGCATGTTCGGATAGCGGCTTTCAGTAATGCGCGTCGTCTGCTTTTCTTCGTCTGTCAATTGCTCAGCGACGAGACCTTCATAGGTATCGAACAGATAAAAGTTACGATTGGCAAATTTGTCCGCGCCAACATAGTTCAGCACGCACGTCGCCGTGCCGCCGCGATCGACGCCGCATTCGACGAAATCACCTTCAAGCTTTGCGGCGCGCTCGGCCGCTTTCATGAGCGTGTAGGCGCGAAAACGGATGTCGTGGCCCCAAACCGAGATCAATCGGCCAGCCTCATAGGCGTTTTTGAATTTCGGCTCATCGACCCATTCAGTATCTGCAATTGTAGCGACGCCATCTTCTGCAAAGCGCGCGTTGGTGACGACGTTCCAGCTCCTCGTCACGAGGTCAATGTTCGGATGCTCTTTTTTGCGAAGATACTGGAGCACGCGAATTGCAAGCGTGCGGCGCTTGTCGTCGTCCGCGCCTTGCATCAGAAGTTTTTGCAGCCAAGTTGACATCGCAAAATGCAAATCGCGATCACCACTGCCGGTCGCATTCGCGGATTGCCCATTGGCGTCACCGCCAGCGCGGGGCTTGGTGATCATCTTCCAGATGCGACTGACTTCTTCGATATTTGATTGGTCTTCGCGGCGCAAGTATTGCAAAACCTGGATTGCGAGTGCGCGCCGCCGGTCACCCTCTGGTGCCCTTGCAATCAAATTGGCAAGCCACACTACCATGATCGCGGGCGAACTTTGCGAGCCATTGTTATCTGGTTCGGCTATCGTGCTCTCGTCAGCCAAGTTGACACCTGCTTTTGCTTTGTTATTGACCCGCAGTGCAGTCCGGGTTGGTTTCTCGCGCGATGAACCCGCAATGCGGGACGCCGCTTTGAGAGCACTCTTGACCTTGGGTCCATACCAACCCGAATTGGGTGCCGTCGCCTGCGTCGAGCCTTGCTGTTTCATGGTCATCACGTTGCGCCCCGGTCGATTGAATGACTCTGTTACGCATTACGATCACACTGCTTGTCCTGCGCGAGTCGGCAGGTTGGAAGTCCAGATAGTCTAGCGGTTGGCCAGAATTTTGTTCGAAATTAAAGCCCGATATCCCGGAAATCCACATGGGGATAGTAGGATGCATAGCGCGCAACCGTTTCCCGGTGTTTGTCGGTAAATGCCGCACCGCGGCCGCTGACACCCTTATTCAGCCTCGTCGGCTTGGTTTTGGATTTCTCCAGAGCCGCTTCACAGTCGGCAGCCGAAATCTCAAGCTTTGCGGCGTTACCGACGTCCAAAAGGCACTGTTTCGGGTCTTGACGGATTTGCTCAAAAGAGAGCTGCAAACGGTTCGGACAGTCCTGCCAAGAGACGAAGAAATTCACGTACCACGGTGCAACCATATCAATCAGCCAGTCAGCAGTCTTCTCGTCGGACCACTGCCGCATGTCCTCGTTATAGTACCCCATCGACATGTAAATGGCGTCATTTTTGATGTGATCCCGGAGGCTGACAAGCGCATCAAAAATGTTTCGCACCAGCACAACCGGCGTAATTCCGTAGTCGTCCATGATCCAGCGTGTCGGATCAGTATATCGAATATGGTGCTGCGCAATATAGCCACGACCATGAACGCCAGGTGGTACAGTTGGAAAGGTTGGTATGGCAGGCGTTACTTGTCTCAGAGCCAACACCGGCCCCTTGATGGCGTCGCGCAGGACGCCCGTCCAAGTCCGCTTCGCCAATGCCCTTGACTTCGCTTTGGGCTTTGGCATTGGCCTTGTTTTCACAACAAGTCCTTTGCGCAGCGCCAGAGTCTTGGCTTCCTCCTGGCGCAGGAACAGTAAATCGATCTCCTGTTCACGCCGCCGCACCGGCGCCGGATAAAGGACGGCGCGACGCATTCCCGGCAAACACGACACCGCAGTCGATAAGAACGTCGAACCGCTTTTTGGCATACAAGCCAATAAAATACGAATTGAGTCAGGCGCCAACTCCGGCCCTAAACCAGAATTCCGGCCCGGCCAATTAGATTGGAAGGTCTCGCTCGGCGGCGAAAAATATGAGAATTTCCGAACGGTGCCGGAATCAGGTGAATTCTGAATTTTGGCGACTTCGGCCGTCATTGGTTCAAAACCTGCAATCGTGATTGGCGCGGGCGTGAGTGGCGCGAGGCGTGAGTGGCGCGGGATTGAGGGACGGCCTTGTGCAGCTCATCAGTGATACCTTTATAATACCGGGGAAATCCGCAACGCGCACATAAACCACGCCAAATTCGCTCGCTGCGACCGTTTGCCAGTCGTTTGTCGAGGTCAGTTGCAATGCTGCAACGTCGACGGATGGCCATCGATGCGCCCCGCAGACATCTGCCTGTGGGAAGTGCCGTTATAACCGGCAATTAGAAGCCACAAATCGTTGCACTTCCTGGGAAGCCATGCCATCCCTCCAGGCGAAACAGCCGCGTTTTGCAGGTCCGCAATCGCAATATTATTTGGTGACTCCGTCCGATGACCTATCCAGTTGCCATTCTTTGCGGCGGTCTTGGCACCCGCCTCCGTGAAGAGACTGAGATTAAGCCGAAGCCCATGGTCACCATCGGCGACCGGCCGATCGTGTGGCACATCATGAGCATCTACGCCGCCCAGGGCCACAAGGATTTCATCCTGTGCCTTGGCTATAAGGGTGACATGATCCGCGAATATTTTCTCAATTACAAAATGCAGAACGTCGATACGCGGGTCAATCTGCGGACTGGCACTGTCGAGGTTATTTCAAGTGACGAAAGCGTCGCCGACTGGAATGTGACGCTGGTTGATACGGGCGTCGAGAGCCTGACTGGACGGCGGCTTCAGAAAATCTTGCCGCATATAAAAGGCGATCGCTTCTTGGCCACTTACGGCGATGGTGTCGCTGACGTCGACATGGCGGCCATAATCGCCAATCACGAGCAAAGCAAAAAACTGGCGACGGTAACCGCGGTTCATCCGTCCTCACGCTTCGGCGAATTGAGCCTGACGGGCGATGCCGTCAAAGCGTTTGTCGAAAAGCCGCAAGTCGATCAGGGTTGGATCAACGGCGGGTTCTTCGTGTTCGAAAAGAAAGCCTTCGAGCGCGCGCCCAAAGAAAACTTCGCTTTGGAAACGGGGCTGCTTGAGCAACTGGCTGATACAGGCGATCTCGGCGTCTACCGCCACAACGGCTTCTGGCAGTGCATGGATACGCTACGCGAAATGCAGTTGCTCAATTCCTTATGGGCCGAAGGGAAGGCCAAGTGGAAGGTTTGGAGCTGATGGGCGGCAGAGATCGCGGCGCGTTCTGGGCCGGGCGAAAAGTTCTTATCACCGGCCATACCGGGTTTATCGGCGGTTGGCTGGCACACGCACTGGCGGCTTTAGGCGCCAAAGTTACCGGCTATTCCGACGCCGTGCCGACCGATCCGAGTTTGTTTGAAAGATCGAAACTTGGCGAACTGATCAACGATCAGCGCGGAGATATTGCTGACGTCGCGACGCTGACCCGCGTGGTCGAGGCGACGAAGCCGGAGATAGTTTTCCATCTTGCTGCTCAGCCGTTGGTCCGGCGAGCCTTCCGCCAACCGTTTGAAACCTACCGCGCCAACGTGATGGGTACCGTCGCATTGCTCGAAGCGCTGCGCAGCGTTGCGAGTGCCAAAACTGCCGTTATGATGACGACCGATAAGGTCTATTACAACAAGGAATGGATCTGGCCCTATCGCGAGACCGACCAGCTCGGCGGGCATGAGCCTTACGGCTTGTCGAAGGCGATGGCGGAAATGGTCATCGCCCAATACGCCGAAGGTTATTTCGCCAATGAGCCGGCGGCTGGCAAAGTTGCAACGCGCTTGATTTCTGTGCGCGCCGGAAATGTCATTGGCGGCGGTGACTGGTCGGAAGATCGCTTGGTGCCCGATGCCATGCGCGCGTGGGACCAAGGCCAAGAACTAAAGATCAGGTCGCCTAAATCAACGCGCCCATGGCAACACGTGCTCGAAGTCGCAGATGCACTGATGCTGTTGGCTGAACGGGCCGGCACAGATGCCAAGAGCATGAAGCCGAACTATAACATTGGTCCCGATCCAGGATCGGAGTTACCAGTCGGACAGATTTGCGAGTTATTATCCGCAGCCTGGGGCAAAGGCGCAGTTGTCAAAATCGAAGTTCCGCAATGGCAGGCGCCCGAGTCACAGGCGCTTGCGGTCGATTCTACTTTGTTCCGCACTAACATTGGCTGGAAACCGGCGTTGGCACTGCCCGACGGCATCCGTTGGACCGTAGAGTGGTATAAGAATGTCATGGCCAACCCGAGCCGGGCGCGCACTGTGACCCACGATCAGATCCAACGCTACTTTGACGGAAACCTCTGACGCTATGACCGGAACAACTCAATGCTGCCGTTCATGCGGCGCGGTGCTTAAGGACGTGTTCGTCGATCTCGGCATGTCGCCGGTCTCGAACCACTTGGTCCTGCCGGACAAGCTATTAAGCTATGACCCGTTTTTCCCCTTGAAAACGCTGGTTTGCGGTTCGTGTTTTTTGGTTCAGACTATCGATGTTCTCGATCCGGACGATCACTTTCATGGCGATTATGTTTATTTTTCCTCAGCCTCGGCCGGCTGGGTCGAGCATGCCCGCCAATTCGCCGAAAAGCTGATCGCGCGCGAAAAGCTCGGACCCAAGAGCCTGGTCGTCGAAGTCGCCAGCAATGACGGCTATTTGCTGCAGCATTTCAGGACGCAAGGCATTCCGGCGCTCGGTGTCGATCCTGCTGCCAATTGCGCGGCAGCGGCGATGAAAACCTATGGCGTTGAAACTGAAGTCGCCTTTTTCGGCCGTGAGACTGCGGAGCGGTTGGTGGCGCGCGGCAAGAAAGCTGATTTGACTGCGGCCAATAACGTGTTGGCCCACGTGCCTGATCTCAATGATTTCGTCTCTGGCTTCAAGACGCTGCTGGAACCCGAAGGCATTTCGAGCTTTGAATTCCCGCATTTGCTGCGGATGATCGAGGGCAACCAGTTCGATACCATCTATCACGAGCACTATAGCTATCTTTCGCTGACGGCGCTTGAGCCGCTGTTCCGCCGCAACGGGCTACGGCCGTTCGATGTTGAAGAAATTCCAACGCATGGCGGTTCGCTGCGTCTGTTCGTCTGTCATGATGCCAGCAAGCGTCAGGACACACCGGCCTTGCAGGCTGTCGCAGATCGCGAGCGCGCGGCTGGGCTCAATACGATGGCTGCTTACACCGGCTTCCGGGAAAAGGTCCTTGAGACCAAGCGTAGCCTGCTGTCGCTGCTGATCGATCTCAAACGTCAGGGTAAGCGAATTGCCGGCTATGGCGCACCTGCCAAAGGCAACACGCTGCTCAATTTCTGCGGCATTGGCACAGACTTTATCGACTACACAGTTGATCGCGCAGAGTCGAAGCAAGGCCGGTATCTGCCGGGGTCTAGGCTGCCGGTGTACGCCCCCGACTACATCCTGAACGACAAGCCTGACTATGTTTTGATCCTGCCATGGAACATCCGTGACGAAGTCATGGCTCAGATGAGCGCCATCCGCGGTTGGGGTGGAAAATTCATTGTGCCAATCCCGCGGCCCGAAATCGTATGATTTTGGTTGTCGCACTTGGATTTGGTCCAATTCAGATGCAATTTCATTAAGCGTTCCGCCTTCTAACATTGGCGACATGGTTGCAGTTTGGGCCGGAAACCGGTAACTCTAGGTAGAATTCGTGGGCTAAAAGGCTCGGATGATACAGTCCAGGCTCAGCTTTGCCATGTGTTCGCTCGAAATTAGTATTGGCTTGCAAAATGTCTTCGCTCGAAAGGTCGCACCATGAACGCTGGTCCTTTTGATCCTCTCCGCGCCAGCCAGCCAGCACGTGACCCTGATGACCGGCTCGATCAAGTGCGTCAGTTGCTGGTCGGCGATCATGTTGCGCGCACTGACCAGCGGATTGCAGCACTTGAGTTCCGGATCAAAGAGCTTGACCAGTTGTTGACGCGCCGGCTCGACGCGATTTCAACGCGCCTTGATGCGATGACGGCGGACATGGATTCTGAGCGCAGGTCAGCTTTTGGTGAGCTGTCGCAGGGCCTGCGCGAACTGTCTGAGCGTGTGCGCACCGTCGCAAAGGGCCAAGCTCCTTGATGGGGTGTTGTCTGGTTCGTGCCTTTTGGTATCGAGGATCGTATGGCGCAAACCGTTGACAAGTTGAAAGAGCTGCTATTCGACAGCGAAGCCCGCGCGATCACTGAACTCAATCAACGGCTCGGCAGCGTTGAACAGTCAGCGGCCGCCAGCCAAGTAGAACGGCGTGAGATCAACCGCCAGGTCGATGAGCTCCTGCAAAGGGCGGGGACCACTGAGCGCTTCGAGGTCAGTGTTGCCAGCGTTCTTGATGGCGCATTGCGGAAGGCCGAGATTGAACGCCACACAGAGTTGGCAAGCGCAATTGCGCCGCTCGTCGTTCGCACGGTTAAAACTGAAATCCGCAATAGCCGCGACGAACTGGTTGAAGCGCTGTATCCGATGACTGGCCGCATGGTGCAGGCCTACGTGGCCAGCGCCATGAAGGACCTTGCTCACGACATCAACCGGCGCCTCGAGCAAAATGCGTTTATGTTGCGCTTGCGCAGTCTAGCGTCTGGCAAATCCGTCGCTGAAGTAGCGATGGCTGACACCCAACGCATTCACATTGAAGAGCTGTATCTGATCCGGCGTGCAAGTGGCGAGTTGATCGGGCGTTGGCCAGAGCCGTCCGATTTGGAGGATAGCCATGATCATGTGATGAGCGGCGTTCTGACTGCCATCAACGAATTTTCGAGCCAAGCTTTCCAAAGCAACAGCGCAGGACTGCGCCAGATTGATATCGGTGACCGGCGCCTGTATTTGAGAGCTTCGCCGCAGTTTCTTCTGGCCGCAAAATGCAGCGGAACGGCTCAGCCGCCGTTAGAAGCAGTGCTCGATCAGGCATTTGTAACAGCGATTGAACGGCTGCACGCTGTCCCATCGGGCTACGAGTCAGATGCGATTTCGGCCAGAACTAACATTCTCCAAAATTTATCATCAGGAATCGAGTCTGAACTGGATGAGAAAGCCGGAGAGATCGCGGAACAGACCGCAGGATTGAGTCCGCTTAAAATGATGGTCTATTTGATCGGCCTGCCCCTGGCTGCATTCATGATGTGGACGTTGCTTGGATACTATCATGCAGAACGTGTGCAGACACTCGCTGAACGTGTTCGTGCGACGATGCCCGAAATCTCTGGCTATCCCGTGACACTCGACGTGGCGCCGCGCGGGCACCGCTTGACGGTCAGTGGTTTGACACCAACGAATGCCGTCAAGGCTGAGTTGATTGAGCGCTTGCAGCGCGTAGTTCCTGATACCGTGATAGAAAATCAGTTGACGGCATTACCGAACGATTTGGCAAACGTTGAGCCACAGATTGCTGGAGTGAATCGCAATTTGGAACAGCTGGCTCCTGAGGTTGCCCGCGTCAGGCAAGACATGGCAGCGTTGAAGACCAGCCTCGCCCAGGCTACGGCCACGCAGGCAATTGTCAAGGCGACGGCGCGGCTCAAAGATAGTCGCTCGGTGCTAGCCGCCGGGCCACAATCTGGGCGTGGATTGCTGGAGACGATCGACAAGGCAATTGTAGGCCTCAGCCAGTCGCAGCGGACGATCGACATGCCGGTCTCTAAGCCAGACCAGGCTGCGCGCGACATCGCTGCGGTGACAAGTCTTGTTCATAGCGCCCATGAAAAAGTCGCCGATCTAGCTGGCATCGCGAAGCCTGTCGCGGTTAGCTCAGTTCCCGGCGCCAGTGGCACTGCAGTCTCAGTGGTCTCAGAAACACTGGCCGACGATGCTGGCGCTCTATTAGCCGCCGCTCAAATTCTGTCGCAGTCCGATAAGTATGCCAAAGACAGTGCCAAACTTGCTGCACGCAGTGAAACACTCGCCGCTGAGTTGGCTGCATTGCGTGCAAAAGAACCACCCAAGCCTGTTGTGACGCCAGTCAGCGACCGCGATCGGCTTCTTGCATTCACACGCGCCAACGCCGTCTTCTTCAAGAATGATACCGAACTTAAAGACCCGGCGCGAGTAGATGCAGACTTGGACGAACTCATCAAACTGCTTCGTAGCAATGCGCTGCTTATCCGTGTTGTCGGTTATACCGACGGGCAAGGCACACCGGCGGTCAATGCAACATTGAGTGACTCTCGGGCGCGGGTCGTTGTCGACCGGCTCGTTGCGCGCGGACTGCCACGCAACCGCATCGTCGCCCTTGGCCGCGTCGACGCCATTGGCATCAGCCCCGATCGGGGTTTGACGAGCCCCAACCGCAGAGTTGAGTTCGAAGTTGGTTTCGAAGGTGAAGGCGAAAACCGCTAATGAGTGCTCGAAAAGTCATGCTGCTTGGCGAGATCGGGGTTGGTAAATCATCGACAGTGCAGCGGCTGGTATTCAACCGTTTCGAATTTGACTATAAGCCGACGATCGGCGTCGATGTTTATCGTTATGAGATTCCAGCAACCGCAGAGCGCGCGCACACAAGTTTGATCGTTTGGGATACCGACGGCAACTTTGGCGACACTATTTTCAAGCACGTCTACATGAAGGAAGCGGCAGCTGCGATGATCATCGGCGACCTATCGCGCCCGCAGACATTGGAGACAATGGTCAATCTTGCCAACGGCTTCCGGGACGCGCTGCCCGGCCGCCATGTTTCGCTATTGCTCAACAAGTCCGATCTCGTCCGCTCGCCAGACGCTGTTGAGATGCCGGCCGGTTTTGATCGCTTAAAAATCGTCCCCAAGTTTACCAGCGCAAAGAGTGGGCAGAATGTTGAGACTGCATTTGTTGAAGCGGCAGAGGCAATAGAGCGTCGTGGACACTAACGGCCTTCAACCCAAATCGACTGCACGCCCGGCACCATTGGTGGCTGCGGCGACGCTATTATCCAGCCGCAACGTCTATGGTCTGATCTGGGTTGATCAATCACTTTATGTGACTGCCACATACGGGCCGCTCGTCAATTTCGTCGACATCGGTGAGCCGATGACATCGAGCGTTCCAGTGTTCGTTGGTCTCGAGTCCGAAATCTTGCAGTTGAAGGAAAGCCACGGCGCGCTCCTCGATCTTCCAATTGCGTCGATTGTCACTGCGGCAGGTGCGACACCGAAACTTAATTTTACCGCTCTTTGGTCTTTTGAGGAGGATGCGTTTTTAATCTTAGTCTCGCGGGCTGGACAGGTTTCAAACGTTGAGCTTGAGTTGTCGCGCCAAATTCGCGCCCGCCTGATTGCTGAGGCTGAAGTTACACATAAATCGAAGGCACTGACGAAAGCCAACATTGAATTGGAACGTGCCAACCGCGACCTCGAAGAATTCGCCTCCATTGTCTCGCATGACCTGAAGGCGCCTATGCGTCAGTTGCGCTACATGATCGAAGATTTGAGATCGGGTGCCGAGGGAGGTGACAGCGCGCCGCTGCCAATAAAAACGTTGAAGGGACTTCACGACGTACAATGCCAGTCGCAGCGCATGTCAGAAATGCTGACGTCGTTGCTCGAATATTGCAGCGCTGGCCGCAAGGATGAAGTTGCAGGCATCGTTGATACGGAAGCTTTAGTCTCGGCAATCGTTAGGTCGACGCCTCGTCCGGCTGGCTTTTCGATCCAGACAACGGGGCTTTGGCCCCAGATTGAGACGTTGCAAGCGCCGCTTGACCTCATTCTCCGCAATCTCATCGACAATGCCATTAAACATCACGATAGCGATCAAGGCTCGATAAGGCTTGCGTGTGCAGATGCCGGTGACAAACTCGAAATTGAAATCGAAGATGACGGGCCGGGGATCGACCCTCGCCACCATGTGGCAGTATTCTTGCCCTTCCGGCAGATTAACACCGGCGAGCGGGCGAAGATTGGCCACGGAATGGGGCTTGCGTTCGTCAAACGGTGGGTAGAAGCGGCTGGCGGTCAAATCCGCTTGCAGTCCAATCCTGCCGAGGTTCGTGGTACCTGCGTCCAAATTACTTGGCCCAAGCTGCTGATATCCTGAATTTTCCGGTATTTTTGATCGGATTAAGGACAGGAGAATTTGACAGTGGCGGTTAACGCAGGCCAACTGTAAGAAAAACGCTAAACAGTTGTGCTGCCCGTGCATTCCGGCTCGCTTGTCAGGAACCCTATGAGGCTAGCCGGTGGCCTAAAGGATTGCAGAATGACGTCGTCAACCAATAAGTCAGGAGGAGATTTTCTCGCAAAGAAGAGCGACCTCAACCGGTTGAAACACGTCTTGCCGGCGCTGAAGGACATTCTGGTCGTCGATGATGAGACGTTTGATGCAGACCGGCTTAAGGCAACGCTGCGCGTGATGTTTGGTTATGAACTTGAGATACGCCGCGCTGCTACAGTCGCATCTGCTGTCGATCACGTTATGAAAAAGCAGCCTGAGTTAATTTTCCTCGACGATTGTTTGAAGCCGTCGGACACAGCAAGTGTCACGATTCCATATTTGCGCCGTGCCGAATACCACGGTCCGATTGTCGTCATTAGCGGGCAAGTGACCCGCAACCGGCGTCGCGAGCTCATTGAAATTGGTGCCGCTGAGGTCATTCATAAAGATGACGTCGACAGCACTCGACTGGCAGAAGCGCTATTGAATGTCTATGCGCCGGCCGCCCTTAAAACCGCCATTGAGACGGCCGCCGCGGCGTCAAAAGAGAAATCACGCCGCGACGACTGACCGCAACCCCAGGTTTTCGGGTGTTTATCTTGGTTCCAAATCGGACTTAACTATCTGATGGCACAGTGCTTGCTCAGCATGCGGTAATGCTGTTCGATAGCGATGTCCTGCCGATTGGTTGTTGATAGCTGGCGGTCCAATCGCCGCAAATTGACGGCGTGCCTTTTTATCGCCGCATCGCACTGGTGCACCGCGCTCTGAGATTTCAATTTGGGGGCCTTAATTCTATGCGTTGGATCGTTGCCGCGACTGTCGTCGCATTGTCGGCTCAAATTGGGCTCGCTGCCGATGAAGCTAAGTTCCCTGCTGGAATAACACCGGCGGTAAAATCGGCTTGCGAAAATGACGTCCGCCGGCTGTGCGTTGACGAAAGCCCGACCTACTCCAAGGTCAAAGCGTGCGTGATCGCAAAGTTTGGTCAATTCGGCGCCCGCTGCAAAATGCAAGTCGCGTTGGCTGGGCTCAAGCCGTAAAGTTCGCCAGAAAAATGTTGTGAGGGTCCGGCAGCCGTTGACCTCGGCGAAACGAGCGGTCGCGCCGCAATAAGATGGCGTGCTACGTCAGATCCTTTATGACACCTATCGTTTCATGAACACTTCCGCGGCGCGTCGCTTTGCAAAAAGCTTTGCTTCTGACGCATTAGCTCGCGGCTTGCTCCGGGCGACGTTTCTTGGTGAGGTTTTGACGTGAATGATCCCACTGCAAAACCTACAGGGCTTTTTGGCCGGCTTTTTGGGAAGAAACCAGTCGAAGTAGATGAGGTGACTTCATCAGAAGAAACTGAGTTGGAGGCGGGCGTAAATGGTGAAGCCGGAACAGCGTCCGGCGAGCAGCGCATCGCCTCAGATGCTGAAGGCATCACGCAAGCGCTCGAAAACGGAGATCCCGGAGCCGCAACTGAGCCCACCAAAAAAAGTTGGTATCAACGGCTTCGCGACGGTCTGGTCAAGTCATCGAGCAAGTTGTCCGACGGCATTACGAGCATCTTCACGAAGCGAAAGCTCGATGTCGCAACACTCGAAGATCTTGAGGATCTACTGATCCAGTCCGATCTTGGTGTTGAAACAGCCGAACGGATCACAAGCGCGATTTCAAAGGGCCGCTTTGAAAAAGGTATTTCGGCCGATGACGTCCGCGCCATACTAGCCGCCGAAGTGACACGCGTTCTGGAGCCGGTCGCAAAGCCTTTGGTCATCATCGCTGCGAACAAACCACACGTCATTTTGACCGTTGGCGTGAACGGGACCGGCAAAACGACAACGCTTGGCAAGCTCTCGGCCCAATTCCAGCGCGAAGGCAAACACGTCATGCTTGCGGCCGGCGACACTTTCCGCGCTGCGGCCATCGACCAATTAAAAGTTTGGGGCCAGCGGACTGGCGCAACCGTTATTGCCCGTGATGTCGGCTCTGACGCATCGGCACTTGCTTATGACGCTATGAAAGACGCTCAAGCGGCAGGCTGCGACGTACTATTGATCGACACGGCCGGCCGGCTACAGAACAAGCAAGCTCTGATGGACGAGCTGCAAAAGATTGTCCGGGTCATCAAAAAACTCGATCCAACAGCTCCACATGACGTGCTGCTGGTGCTCGATGCGACGACCGGGCAGAACGCCTTGTCGCAGGTTGATGTTTTCGCCAAGACGGCGGGCGTCACTGGCCTCATTATGACCAAGCTCGACGGTACGGCACGGGGTGGAATTTTGGTGGCAATCGCTGCCAAATACGGGCTTCCAGTGCATGCGATCGGCGTTGGTGAGGGGGTCGATGACTTGCAGCCGTTCAAAGCCGCCGATTTCGCCGGAGCGATAGCCGATACCTGACCCGATGCCCGAAGCGGCAAGAGTGACCTGATCGCCACGGTTTCAGGCGGTCATATCACGGTCCTACAACTAAGTCCCGATTGCGCCACAAATTCAAGGTCTCGCTCACGAGATGCATGCCCCTAAGCGCCTCTATCCCTTCAATACCGAACAGACGGTCAACATCCTCAGCGAGTTCGGCCCGCTGGTGATGATGTTTGTCGTCAACGCAGCGTTTGGCATTCAAGCCGGGACGTATGCACTCATCGGTGCCACGGTGTTGGCCATCGCTGTCATGTTTTATATGTTTCACCGGCCGCCAGTTTTTCCGCTGATCGCCTCAACTGTGACCATCGTTTTTGGTGCGCTGACGATCTACACGAAAGACCCGATGTGGGTGCAGGTTAAGGTCACGATTTTCAACGCGCTGTTTGCGTTGTTTTTGTTCTTCGGATTATGGACGAAGCGCAATTTCTTCAAGTATGTGTTCGGCACTACGTTTCACTACACCGAAGAAGGCTGGTCGATTTTCACCAAGAGCTTCGCGTGGTTTTTCATATTGACAGCTGTCTTGAACGAGATTGTGCGCTTATCCTTTCATGACACCCAGATGTACATTGTGGCTGGACGCGAGATGTCTGGCATCAACATTTGGATTGCCTTTAAACTGTTGCTGATCATGCCACTCAGCGGCGTTTATGCTTGGCTCCTGACGAAATGGATGAAGCGCTATCGATTGCCTGAGCCGGATGCATCAGCGCCGCCCGCATTGGCGATTGATGATGGTGCGCCGGCGGCCCATGGCTTAAAATCGCAACTTGGAACTTCGCAGGCCCAGTATGACAGACGATAACAGCAAGAACGGTAATGCGGATCAGCCGGAGTTCGACGGCCGGCAGTTGTTGAAACTGGCGATCGAGCTGGGGCCGCTGGTCATATTCTTTGTCGTCAATTCGAGAGTAGACATCTATTGGGGGACTGGCGCGTTTGTAGCCGCCACTTTGGCCGCACTAGCCGCTTCGAAGACGCTGTTCGGCAAAATTCCCATGATGTTGTTGATTTCTGCAATACTGGTCACGGTGTTCGGTGGATTAACCATTTGGCTCCAAGACGAACGTTTCATCAAAGTGAAGCCGACGATCATTTACACGATGTCAGGTATGACCCTGCTGGCGGGTCTATACTTCAATAAATCTCTGTTCAAACATGTTCTTGGCGAGACTTTGCGACTAACGGACGAGGGTTGGCGGAAGCTAACCTTCCGCTGGGGCAGCTTTTTCTTAATACTTGCCATCCTCAACGAAGTAGTTTGGCGCTCTGTATCGACGGATACTTGGGTCAGCTTCAAGTTGTTCGGTATATTTCCTCTAACGATGATTTTCGCAGTCTCACAGGTTGGCTTAATGAAACGCCATGAACTGCCCTAATATCTCTTAAGGTGAATACTTATAAAGCATGAATGTTCTTCATGCAGAATTTCTGCCAACCATAATATTTCCTGTTTTATACTTGCGACAATTTACAAATATTTCAGTTAAACGATCTTTTTTAGTGGACGGCATCGTCGAACTGATATTTTCTCCAAAGTGAAGTGTATCCTATCTGAATTCGTATATAACCTTCGCAAGAGCGAACATGGCAGACTCCCAAGCCGAGCGGATGCGAGCCCTGGAGAATATTGAGCCAGCTATGCCCCCACGTGAAGCGATCAAAGAAGCGCCCAGCACTCGTTTGGAGCGTTCGCCCATTCACCTCCTCCATCGCGCCGGACAATGCGCTGGCGATATTTTCCAACTTGAAATCGGCGGTGGTGATCTCACCCCGCGCCAGTACGCAGTTTTGCTGACGGTATCGCTGAATGAGGGTCTTAGTCAGACCCATCTCGTCGACAAGACTGGAATTGACCGGTCTACCCTGGCGGACATCGTACGGCGCATGCTCAAAAAGGGCCTCATCCAGCGCCGCCGGACAAAAGAAGACGCGCGCGCCTATGCCGTCAAACTGACGGAAGAAGGCTGGCGCCAGCTCAAATCTACAGATCCAATCGCTCGCAAGGTGGACGAGCGGATATTGTCGGCGCTGCCCAGCAATCAACGTGAACGCTTCATGCAGGACCTCAACATGATCGTCCAAAAAATTACCAATGTCGCGCCGGCTGGTCCGTCCGTCAAAGAATAGTATCGCCGGCTTTGAGACGAAAAAGGCCGCCTTTGAGGCGGCCTTTTTTAATTTAAACTTGTGCTTGTTTTACAGCTTCTTAAGCGACCTTTGCTCTCGGCTTCAGTAACTTTTTAGCGACCAGCACCTCAGCGATTTGAACTGCGTTAAGCGCTGCGCCCTTGAGCAGGTTGTCTGAGACTACCCACATTGCCAGGCCGTTCTCGACAGTAGCGTCTTCGCGAATACGGCTGACATAAGTTGCGAATTCGCCTGCGGCTTCAACAGGTGTGACGTAGCCGCCCGGCTCGCGCTTATCGACGACTTCAATGCCTGGTGCGTTGCGCAGAATTTCGCGGGCTTCGTCCGCTGAAATCGGCCGTTCGAATTCGATGTTGACCGATTCCGAATGACCGACAAACACCGGCACGCGCACGCAGGTCGCCGTCACCCTGATTTTCGGGTCGAGAATTTTCTTGGTCTCAACCAACATCTTCCACTCTTCCTTGGTGTAGCCGTCTTCCATGAAGACGTCGATGTGGGGGATGCAATTGAAGGCGATTTTCTTAGGGAACTTCTGAGGCATAACGTCGGTGCCGGGGACAAAAACCGACTTGGTCTGCGCCCAAAGTTCATCCATTGCTTCTTTGCCGGCGCCCGAAACTGACTGGTAAGTTGAGACGACGACGCGCGTGATTTTTGCTGCGTCATGCAAGGGTTTCAAGGCCACTACGAGCTGCGCGGTGGAGCAGTTAGGGTTGGCAATAATGTTCTTCTTAGTGAAGCCGGCGACAGCGTCAGCATTCACTTCGGGTACCACCAGCGGCACGTCCATATCATAGCGCCAGTACGACGAGTTATCGATGACAACACAGCCCTTGGCGCCGATTTTCAGCGCCCATTCCTTGGCGACTGACGATCCAGCCGACATTAGGCAGATGTCCGCCTTGGAGAAATCAAACTGCTCCAAGTCCAGACATTTCAAAGTTTTTTCGCCAAATGAGATCTCTTGACCAGCTGAACGGCGCGACGCCAGTGCATAAATTTCGCTGATGGGGAACTTGCGTTCCACGAGCACCTTCATCATTTCGCGGCCGACGTTGCCAGTGGCACCAATGACTGCAATTCTGAAACCCATGATCTGCCTTTTATCTCGGAAAAGTAGCTGTTTCCTGGCGCTTGGCACCGGAACAGCTTTGGCCGATCCATACCGGCCGCTGGCCGGGCTTGCAAGGCGCTTTCGGGCGCATGTGGACACGGCTTTGATTGAAATACTGGCATAGCGCCGCCGCAATTTATGCTCAGATAGGGCGTTCCTGGAGGTTTATCAAATGCCCGGTAAAACTGCTGCATTTGCCGCCCTGTTGCTCGCCGTTCTGCCCACAAAGGGGTTGCCGGGCGAATGGCTGACGGCCGAAGATCTCCGGACCACCTTCGAGGGCAAAACAGTCGACGGAGAGTATCCGAACAAGCGCTCGTTCCGCGAAACCTATGAAACCGGTGGTGCCGTTGCTTACGAAGACGACCGCCGGTCTAGCACTGGGCATTGGTCCATTAAGGCCGGATCTTTGTGCACGATCTACGATGACGATCCGGCGGGAGGGTGCTTCCGCGTCCAAAAGGCAGGGCCGAACTGCTACGAATTTTACTTCATTGCCCGTACCGAAGAGGGAGCGGAGAAAGCCCCCTCTGATAAACCGTCCTGGACCGCGCGCGCTTGGATGGCCGGCAAGCCAGCGTCCTGCAGCGAAAAGGCGGATGTTTGAGTGGCGCCTTTGGAACGCTTTGACGCCCAATTCCGGCCCCGAACTGCGGTCGTTGCTGTGTTGAACCAGCGCGGGTCAAGCCCTTGACGGCGGCCCGATAGAAGCCGACTAAGCCATTCACAAATTCCAATGGTTCGGGCTTCACAGCCGAGCCTAGTTGCGCACAGGTATTGAACTGGATCACGTATGAAATTCACATTGTCCTGGCTCAAGGACCATCTTGAGACCGAAGCATCCGTCGATGAAATTTCGACTAGGCTGTCAGCCATCGGCCTTGAGGTCGAAGGTGTCGATGATCCAGCCGCTCAGCTTGGCGCGTTTCGCGTCGCTCGCATTGTTGAGGCCAAAAAGCATCCGAACGCCGACAAGCTGCAAGTGGTGCAAGTCGAGATCGCTAAAGGCCAACCCTTAATGGAAGTGGTGTGCGGAGCGCCCAACGCGCGCGCCGGCATGATTTCCGTGTTTGCGCCACTCGGCACCTACATTCCCGGATCCAAAATCACACTCGAAAAGAAGCCGGTGCGCGGCGTGGTTTCGAACGGCATGATGTGTTCGGCCGCTGAATTGGAGCTTGCGTCCGAAGCAGATGGGATCCTCGATCTGCCAGCCGAAATGGCTGCTAAGGTCGGAGAACGCTACATCGATGTTATGGGTTTGAATGACCCCGTGTTCGAAGTGAAACTCACTCCGAACCGGCCCGATTGCACCGGTGTCCGCGGCATCGCTCGCGACCTGGCCGCGGTTGGACTGGGTAAACTCAAGCCCGAGCCAAAACTTGGCGCTGTCGATGGCGCCGCCGCTTGCCCGATCGGCGTCAAACTTGAATTCTCAAAAGAAACCGCTGACGCCTGCCCGGTGTTCGCCGCGCGCTATGTCAAGGGCGTGAAAAATGGCCCATCGCCGGCTTGGTTGCAAAACCGGCTTCGATCAGTTGGCCTGCGCCCGATCAATGCCCTCGTCGACGTGACGAACTACATCAGCCAGGATCGCGGGCGGCCGCTTCACGTCTATGACGCCGACAAGCTCAAGGGCGCGATCGTTGCCCGGCTTGGTCAGTCCGGCGAGAAATTCATGGGGCTGGATGGCAAAGAGCACACGGTCGACGAGACGATGTGTGTGATTGCAGATAGCAATGGGCCGCAAGGCTTCGGCGGCATCATGGGCGGCGAGGCATCGGGCTGTTCAGAGACAACAAAAAACGTGCTGATCGAAAGCGCTTGGTTCGATCCGGTGCGCACGGCCGCGACGGGCCGCAAGACCGGGCTGGTCACGGACGCGCGCTATCGCTTCGAGCGCGGCGTTGATCCTCAATCAGTGATACCAGGTCTCGATCTTGCAACTGATATGATCATCAAGCTCGCGGGCGGTGCGCCATCGAAAGCCATGATAGCCGGTAAAGAACCTGATGCGAGCCGCACCATTAAATTCGATCTGAAACGCGTTGCTGGTCTTGCGGGCTTGACGCTCGACCGCGCTGAGACGACGCGCATTCTCGAAACGCTCGGCTTCAAGCTCTCTGGCAACGGCGATACGCTTGACGTCTCAGTGCCGTCGTGGCGGCCTGACGTTCACGGCTCGGCAGATCTTGTCGAGGAAGTAGTCCGCATTGCTGGTCTAGATCGCGTGCCGGCAACGCCGCTGCCGCGCCAGCATGGCGTTACTCGTGCCGTTCTGACCGCCAAACAGAAGCGCGCGCGGCGCACACGCCGATTGTTGGCGAGCCGCGGCCTGGTTGAGGCCGTGACGTGGTCGTTCGTGCCGCGCAAAGAAGCGCTGCTGTTCGGCGGCGGCGGTGATGGCGTTGAACTCGCCAATCCAATATCGACTGAACTGTCGACAATGCGGCCAGGATTGCTGCCAGGATTGCTGACGGCTGTTGAACGCAACCGCAATCGCGGTTTCAATGACGCGGCGTTGTTCGAGCTTGGCCAAGCCTACCGCGGTGATCGCCCGGAAGATCAATATATCGCCGCCACTGGCGTGCGTGCTGGGACTGCTAAACTCGCAGGCCCCGGCCGCCATTGGGATGGCAAGGCTGACCCAGCGTCCGTGTTTGATGTCAAGGCTGACGCCGCGGCGTGCCTCGAAGCGCTGGGTGTCGATGTCTCCAAAGCACAAATCACGCGCGACGCACCGGCTTGGTTTCATCCAGGCCGGTCGGGCGTGCTGCGACTTGGACCAAAGCTGATCTTGGCAACGTTCGGCGAGATTCACCCGGAGACCCTGACCGCTCTCGGTGTGACCGGGCCGGTGTCGGCATTCGAAGTGTTCCTCGACGCCATTCCGCCTGAGAAGAAAAAGAGCCGCGCAAAAACTGCGTTGGATGCTTCGGACTTGCTGCCCGTCAGGCGCGACTTCGCGTTTGTACTCGATAAGGCAGTCGCGGCTGGTGACGTGACCCGAGCCGCTGCCGGCGCCGACAAAACTTTAATTTCAGCGGTTTCTGTATTCGACGTGTTTGAGGGCGGCAAGCTCGCTGACGAAGGCAAAAAATCCCTGGCCATCGAGGTGACGCTGCAACCGCAAGACCGCACGCTGACTGACAAAGATATCGACGCGATCTGCCAAAAGATCATATCAGATGTGAAACGCGCGACGGGCGGGGACGTTCGGAGTTAAGTAAATTGATGCTGATGACCTGAGACGAATCTGAGGGGCACAGTGTCAAAGTCAGAACATCATAAAAATGCCGCAGCCGCCGACACCTGGGGAGATTGACTGACATGTTCACCGCAACGCCCGCCACTACGACGCCAGTTCCCGGCCCGAATGCGATCATCGTGCCGAAGAAGGGTAACTTGCCCCACATCATTGTCGTGGGTGGCGGCGCTGGTGGGCTCGAACTGGCGACCAAACTCGGTCGAAAACTCGGCCGCAAGAATAGAGCCGAAATAACACTCGTTGACCGGTCGCGCACGCATATTTGGAAGCCATTGCTGCATGAGATCGCTGCCGGCAGCATGGATGTCGGCCGTCACGATCTTGAGTACCAAGCCCAAGGCCACTGGAGTGGCTTTAAGTTCCGCTATGGCGAAATGATCGGCCTCGACCGCGCCAAAAAGCGGGTTCACTTGGCGGCGACATCCGACGAAGAAGGCCGCGAAATCACGCCTGATCGATGGCTAGAATATGATTATCTCGTCGTTGCGATCGGCAGCGTCTCGAACGACTTTGGTACGCCGGGTGTGCGCGAGAACGCGATTATGCTCGATACACCCGAAGAAGCCGAACGCTTCAACAAGCGCATGTTGAACGCCTGCATCCGTGCCAACGCACAGCCGGGGCCAGTGCGTCCAGGTCAATTGCACGTGGCGATTGTTGGGGCTGGCGCAACGGGCACCGAATTGTCGGCTGAATTGCATCAGACCGCGCGCGGCATGGTGGCGTTTGGCTTGGATAAGATCGATCCAGATAAAGACATCAAGATTACGCTCATCGAAGCGGCGCCTCGCATCTTGTCGGCATTGCCAGAGCGCATTTCAAACTCAGTCGTCGACGTGTTGGGTGGCCTTGGCGTCGTGATTCGCACCAATTCATTCGTGACCCAAGTTTCTGACACTGGCGTCACATTGAAATCCGGCGAATTCATTCCGTCTGAACTCGTGGTGTGGGCGGCGGGCGTCAAAGGCCCCGATGTGTTGCGCAATTTGGATGGATTAGAGTCGAGCCCTTCCGGCCAGCTCAAAGTTAAGCCGACATTAGAAACCACACTTGATCCAAATGTGTTTGTGGTTGGCGATTGTTCGTATTTGGTGCCTGAAGGCGAAAAGGATCCAATCCCGCCGCGTGCGCAAGCGGCTCATCAACAGGCCTCGCACGTTTTCAATCAGTTGCGGGCGAAGATTGAGAGCACCGAATTGAAGCCGTTCGTCTATCGCGATTTCGGCTCGCTGGTATCGCTTGGACATTATTCGACGGTTGGCAGCCTGATGGGCTTTGTCTCCGGCGGAAAAATGATGATCGAAGGCTTCTTAGCCAAGATGATGTACCGCTCGCTCTACAAAATGCACGAGACGGCTCTGCATGGTCCTTGGAAGGTGTTTATCGACACGCTGTCGCGTAGCCTGACGCGCCGCACCGAGCCGCATGTGAAGTTGCATTAATCAAAAAAATGGGTCAGACTTTGCGGGTCTGACCCTTTCATCAAGTTATGCCGCCGCTAAGTTCCGCAACACGTAAGGCAGAATACCGCCGTGCTTGTGGTATTCGATCTCATCCAGCGTATCGATGCGGCAGACGATTGGTATCGCAACCACATCTCCCTTGGCATTGGTGATTTCAGCGATCATACGTTGACGCGGCTTCACTGTTGAGAGCCCGCGAATACCGACGGTTTCATCGCCCTTGAGCCCAAGCATCTGCCAGCACATGCCATCTTCGAACACGAACGGAACAATGCCCATGCCGACCAGGTTCGAGCGGTGGATGCGCTCGTAGGACTGCGCGATCACGGCCCTGACGCCGAGCAGGCTGGTGCCCTTCGCTGCCCAGTCGCGCGATGAGCCGTTGCCGTATTCGATGCCTGCAAAGACAACCAGCGGCACGCCGTCAGTTTGGTACCGCATTGCGGCGTCGTAGATGGCCATTTGCTCGCCGGACGGATGATGGATGGTCAGCCCACCTTCCTTGACTGCTCCGCTTGCGTCTTTGACCATGTGGTTTTTGATGCGGATATTCGCGAACGTGCCGCGCATCATCACTTCATGGTTGCCACGCCGTGTGCCGTACTGATTGAAGTCCGCAGCCATGACGCCATGATCGATCAGATACTTTCCGGCCGGGCTCGCGGCCTTGATCGCGCCAGCTGGCGAGATGTGATCGGTAGTAATTTTATCGCCGAACAGACCCAAGATTCGCGCGCCGGAGATGTCACCGATTGCCGCCGGCTTTGGCGTGATGGTGGTGAAGTAGGGCGGGTTTTGAACATAGGTCGAGGCATTGTCCCAGGTGTACGTGAGGCCAGTGCTCGTTTTGATCCCCTGCCAATTTGCATCACCTCTGAACACGCTCGCATAGCGGCTTTCAAACAATTGCCGTGTGATGTTCTCGGCGATGAAGCTTTGAATTTCTTTCGACGTCGGCCAGATGTCCTTGAGGAAGACCGGCTTTCCGTCATTGCCGGCGCCGAGTGGTTCAGTCGACAAATCCTTGGTCACACTGCCGGCCAGCGCATAGGCGACGACGAGCGGCGGCGACGCCAGATAGTTGGCCTGTACGTCAGGGCTAACGCGGCCTTCGAAGTTGCGATTACCTGACAACACTGCGGCAGCGATCACGCCATTCTCATTGATGGCGGCAGAGATATCCGCCTGAAGTGGGCCGGAATTGCCGATGCAGGTGGTGCAACCAAAGCCGACGACGTTGAAGCCTAACGCATCCAAGTGCGGTTGCAGTCCGGCCTTGTCGAGATAGGCGGCGACAACTTGTGATCCGGGCGCCAGCGAAGTTTTTACCCACGGCTTGACCTTCAACCCTTTCGCCACCGCATTGCGGGCCAGTAGCCCGGCCGCAATCAACACGCTCGGGTTCGATGTATTGGTGCAGCTGGTGATAGCCGCGATCACCACGTCGCCGTGGCCGATATCAAACGGCTTGCCCTTAACTTTAGCGCGCCTGCCGTCTTCGCCAGGCTTTTTGTATTCGCCAGCCAATGCGGCTGCGAAGCCAGGTTTGACGTTGCCTAACGCCACCCGTCCCTCGGGCCGCTTCGGGCCAGCCATCGATGGCACGACAGCCGCTAGATCAAGTGACAGCGTATCGGTGAACACTGGCGCCGGTGACGCCGACGTGCGCCACAGTCCTTGGGCCTTGGAATAAGCCTCAACCAATTGAATGCGGTCCTCTTTGCGTCCGGTCAGCTGGAGATAGACCATCGTTTCGCTGTCGACGGGGAAGAATCCACAGGTCGCGCCATATTCAGGGGCCATGTTGGCGATGGTCGCGCGGTCGGCGAGCGTCAGGTGATCAAGCCCGCTACCATAGAATTCAACGAATTTATTGACGACGCCCATCTTGCGCAGCATTTCGGTGACGGTCAGCACCAGGTCGGTTGCGGTAACGCCTTCGGACAGTTTGCCGGTTAATTCGAAACCGATCACCTCGGGCAACAGCATCGATTGCGGTTGGCCGAGCATCGCGGCTTCCGCTTCAATACCGCCAACGCCCCAACCAAGCACCGCAAGGCCGTTGACCATGGTCGTGTGGCTATCGGTGCCGACCAGTGTGTCGGGATAGGCGAGCGTTTCGCCGTTCGCGGTCTCGGCCGTCCAAACCGTTTGCGCGAGATACTCGAGGTTGACTTGATGACAAATGCCGGTGCCCGGCGGCACAACACGGAAATTGTCGAAAGCCCCTTGGCCCCATTTCAGAAAGTTATAGCGCTCGCCGTTGCGCATGTATTCAAGCGCCACGTTTTGAGTGAGCGACTTAGCGCTGCCGAATTCGTCGACGATGACCGAGTGATCAATGACGAGATCGACAGGCACCAGCGGATTAATTTTCTGCGGATCGCCACCGAGCTTCGTCATGCCGTCGCGCATGGCTGCCAAATCGACAACAGCGGGAACGCCGGTGAAGTCCTGCATCAATACACGCGCCGGACGGAAACCAATTTCTTTGCTAGCTTTGCCCTTGTCATCAAGCCAGGCGGAAACGGCTGCGATGTCAGTCTTTGTAACCGTGCGGCCGTCTTCATGGCGCAGCATGTTCTCGAGCAATACCTTCATCGAATAGGGCAGCTTCGAAATGCCCTTGAGGCCGTTCTTTTCTGCGTCAGGCAGCGAATAGTAAACGTAAGACTTCGTGCCAACGGCGAGCGTCTTGCGGCACTTGAAGCTATCGAGTGAGACGGGAGCAGCGACAGATTTAGCGCTCAAGGCGGATCCTCCAAGGAAATGAGTAAAAGCGGTGAGAGACCGCGGCCCAGCAGCAAGACTTTGCGCTGGCGAAACAACCGATAACGCCGTTATATAGGTCCGGTGGGCTTGGTGTCAGTAGCATCCGGTCCTTGAGTTTGCGGCTATCCGCCACTATTTTCGGCTCTCAGCCGGGGACTTCTGTGCGCCTTTCCATTGACAATCTGATCGTAAAACGCGGCGAACGGACCGTGCTGTCTGCTGTGACTGTGGCCGTCAATACTGGCCAATCGCTGCTGCTGACCGGGCCAAACGGCGCCGGCAAGACAACCTTGATCCGCACCATTGCCGGGTTTCTAGCGCCAGCGTCTGGTACAGTGTCGCTGGAAGGCGGCGATCCGGAGTTGGATTTGGCGCAACAATGCCACTTTGTTGGTCATTCCAACGGCGTCAAACCGTCATTGACAGTCGGAGAAAACCTTAAGTTCTGGGCGGCATATCTTGGCGGCGAAAATGCCAAGGCCAATGGTGCCCGTGTTACGAGCACTATCGAAGCGTTGGGTTTAGAAGACCTAGGGGGTATCGAAGCCGCGTATTTGTCTGCCGGACAAAAGCGTCGAGTGGGTCTAGCGCGCTTGCTCGTCGCGGATCGCCCGCTATGGCTCCTCGATGAACCGACAGTATCGCTCGACGCCGCCTCTGCAACTCAATTGGCTAAGTTGATCAATGTACACACGTCGAAGGGTGGTCTTGCGGTCATCGCCACGCACTTGCCGATGGCGCTTGAGCGTACTCTCGATTTGCGATTGCAGCCAGCGTTGGCCGGAGCTCACTCATGAGCAGCTTTTGGACGCTCGTGTCCCGTGATTTGAAACTTGCTCTCAGCGATGGCGCGGCACTCGGCACGGCGCTTGGATTTTATCTGATCGTGGTCTCGCTGTTGCCGCTCGGTCTTGGGCCCGATCTCAATTTACTATCGCGTATTGCGCCGGGCGTGCTGTGGATTGCGTTGCTCTTAGCGGCACTATTATCGCTCGGCCGCATTTTCGAAACTGACTACGAGGATGGATCGCTGGAAGCCATTGCGGCCGGACCAATGCCACTGGAACTAATTGCGGCGGCCAAGGCATTGGCACATTGGCTCGCAACCGGAGTGCCATTGGCGTTGTTGGCGCCGCTGCTCGGTATCTTATTGAATATGGATTTGGCGATGTCACCAGTGTTGGTGTTGAGCATGTTAATTGGCACTCTGGCCATTAGTTTCTTGGGCTCGATTGGTGCGGCGTTGACACTCAAGACCCGCCGCGGTGGCCTGTTGCTGGCGTTGCTCATCCTGCCGTTTTATGTGCCGACGCTCATCTTCGGCATATCGGCGGTGTCGATGTCATTAAATGGCCCTGACGGTGGCACACCGGCATTTTTGATCTTGGCTGCAATTTCGCTCGCGTCACTCGTCATCGGGCCCCTGGCTGCGGCTGCTGCGTTGCGCGTTCAGATACAATGATTTCCAGGTCGGCCTGAAACCGAGTGCACAGGCCGCTCGTAATTACGGGCACCGATATGATAGTGTGTCTAAGTCCCATGAGGCTTGTACTGATGTCAAAATTTACCTTCATCCGCCGGTCGCAGCTGGCGATGCTCGCATTGGCTATTTCAGCTTTGACAGGTTCTGCCGTAAATGCTGGCGATGTTCCAGGCCCCGAAGCCTCGACGATGCGGCGCGTGCGGGCGGTTATCGAGCTGTTTACCAGTCAAGGCTGCTCGTCGTGTCCACCGGCAGATGAAGTCCTCAAAGGCTATTCCGAGCAAGAAGGCATCATCGCACTGTCACTTCCGGTCGATTATTGGGACTATATCGGTTGGAAAGATACGCTGGCGTCGCCCAAGAATACCGAGCGTCAGCGCGCCTATGCGAAAGCTCTTGGCAGTGGCTCAGTCTATACGCCTCAAGCCGTGGTCAATGGCGAGGCTCACGCCGTCGGCTCGAACCCTTCAGAAATTGAAAAGGCCATCGAAAAGACCGAGACCGCATTTGCGCGCCGCCGTGTACCGCTGCGCTTTACGCGTGAGGACGGGCGATTTCTGATCGAGACCGGTTCACCGCAGGCTGGCAGCGCGCTTGAGGACGCAGCGATCTGGATTGCGGTCATGAGAAAGTCAGCGCCGGTCGCCATCAAGCGCGGCGAGAATTCCGGCAAGACCGTCACCTATACCAATGTCGTGCACGAAATGATCCCGGCCGGAACCTGGAACGGCAAACCGGGCGCAATCCAACTCGCTGTTGTGGCGCGGATCGACCCAGAGGCAGACGACGTCGTGGCGTTGCTGCAAGAAGGCGGCACCGGCGCCATCGTCGGGGCAGCGTGGCTGAATAGGTGAATTTCAGAACCGTAAGGCGGATTAGCGCAGTGTAATCCGCCGGCGATTTCTCGTGTTTCGACACGGTGGATTACGGCGCGAAGGCGCCTAATCCGCCCTGCGGTTCAGTGTAAAAAAATAAGGTTCACACCTTCTCATCGCCTGAAAACACGCGGCCCATCCAGTCGTCGATCGTGATGGTGCCGGCTTTTTTGACGGCTTCCACTTCCTTCGGGCGCAGAACGTCTTGCAGCACGTCAACGCGTTTCCATTCACATAGCGGCGTCTCGGCATCGGCCTTCGGCGCATACCGTGAACTCGACAGCTTTTGATAGCGATGAACGTAACGCGGGCAATTCATCCAAAGTTCGGACAGCTTCACGGCGACAACCAATTCGGCTTCCTTGAACATCGAAAGCGCTGCCGGGTCGCGTGATATGCCGGCCCGGCCCTGCAGCCGCATGCGGAACGGCTTTTCAAAATCGATAAAGAGAAAGCCGACTTCTGGATTGGCCGAGATATTGCCCATCGATAAATACATGCCGTTGCCGTCGTAGCACGGGAACGCGATGGTCGATGCGTCGAGCACGCGGATGAAGCCCGGCTGGCCGCCCTTGTACGACACTGTCGGCCGGCCCATGTGATCGATGGTCGTCAAAAAGCACATGTCGCGGCTTTCGATAAAGCCTTTTTCCATGTCGGTAATTTCAGTTTTGACGGCGATCATTTCGATGCGATCGGCCATGCGGCGCGTATCAAACTCGTCCTGCAATGCGCGATGCTGATCACCGTAAAGTTTGCTCATCGTCGTCTCCCTCGTGGTTTTGTTTAGGTTTCAATTGAGCTTGAATTCACTGATTTCTTGCTCCGGCGCGTCGCCTTGTATTCTGACTTAGTTATTTGCTCCCCAGAACGCGATCTACCAAGTTCGTCCTCCCCGTCCTTCGGTAGGATGACGACCTTTTGGTATCGGCGGTTGTTCGCGAAAAACTAACGCCATAAGCCGCCAACATTTGGATCAAGGAACATTTTTGTTGCGTTACGCGGCGGCATTCTAAATCAATGGCCTATCGTGGAAGAAAACAAGAGATCAACGTGCAGCAGACCGGCCAAACTTTCGGATCGTTAAAGGTCAAAACGCCTGTTGCCCAACCCGGTCAACGCATCGGTATTATGGGGGGGTCATTCAATCCGCCCCACGACGGCCATCGCATCGTTGCGGAAACCGCTTTGAAACGCATGCAGCTCGACCAGCTGTGGTGGGTCGTGACGCCTGGCAATCCTCTGAAGTCGAACGGTGCTTTGCCATCACAGGCCAGCCGCATGGCCGCCTGCCAGTCCTTCGCTCGTGGTCCTGCTATGCACATCACCGGCTTCGAAGCCGAACTGGGCAGCCCCTACACGGCCGTGACCGTCGAATTTCTGACCCGGCGCTACCCTGGGGTCTATTTCGTGTGGGTGATGGGAGCCGACAATCTGGCGTCGTTCCATCGCTGGCAAAACTGGCGCCGGATCGCGGCTCTGGTGCCGCTGGCAATCATCGACCGGCCGGATTGGCGCCTCAAGGCCCTGTCGAGCCCCGCCGCCCAAGCGCTGGCCATATCAAACGTCCCAGAATCCCTGGCTGCGACCGTGCCCAGCCGCCAGCCACCAGCCTGGACGCTGCTCAGTACCCGCCTATCGCCACTGTCATCGACGGTGATTCGTGCTAACCATATGACAGATAAACAAAAAAGTTAGAATGCACGATCCCTATTGCCGCTCTGGGCTGGGACGCCTATCTTACGTGTGTCCAGGGCAGCCGTTCTGGCACATCGAACTTTGGAAAGGACTGACCCGCTCGCATGCGCACAGCCACTGAGACGGCCCAGACGGGCGCGCCTCCCCAGGACCTCGCTCCGCAAGGACGCAGCTCCGAACCGCTCCTGAAGGAGCTTGTCTTTTGGCTCGATGAGGCCAAGGCTGAACAGGTCGTATCGATCGACTTGGCCGGTAAATCCACGATAGGCGATTTTATGGTAATTGCGACGGGCCGCACGGACCGTCATGTCGGCGCGATCGCAGATCAGGTCCGGACAAAACTCAAGGATGCCGGACTTGGCGACGTCCGCGTTGGCGGGATGGAAACCTGCGATTGGGTGGTGGTCGATGCGGGCGATATTATCGTCCACATTTTCCGGCCCGAAGTGCGCGATTTCTATAACCTCGAGAAGATTTGGTCCGTCGACCGTCCATCTGATACGACGCACTGACTATGAAGTTTTTGATCGCCGCCGTTGGACGTCTGAAAGACGGCGGCGAACGTGAGCTTTATGCGCGCTATTCCGAACGCATAGCGGCACTGGGCCGGAAATTTGCTTTTGGTCCCTTAGAGTTGATTGAGCTTCCCGAAAGCAGGGCAGCGCGCGCCGGCGACAGAAAAGATGATGAAGCCCAACGGCTTATCAAGGCTGCAGGGGCTGCGGAATTCATCGTTTGCCTCGACGAGACTGGCCGGACGACAACGAGCGCAGCTTTTTCTGCGTTGCTCACCAAGCGCCGCGATGACGGCTGTTCACTGATCGCTTTTTTAATCGGTGGTGCCGATGGTCACGGGGCGGCTGTGGCGGCCATGGCCCACCATAAGTTGTCCCTTTCCCCGATGACACTTCCCCACGGTTTGGCGCGGGTCGTGCTAGCCGAACAGCTGTATCGCGCCGCAACAATTGCCGCAGGGCATCCCTATCACCGGATCTGAACAAAACAATCGCATTTGGCGATGCACTTTTCTCCAATTCTTTGTTGCCTAAGACCCTCCAGTCATCGGATATGATGGCTGACGACGAGGGAAGACAACGAACAAGTATAAAATTCAGGGAGAAGCCGCATGTCTGCGAGTATGATTACCGCTCTTCAAGGGCTGGTCACGCCGGGATTGATCAAAACAGTCAGCGCGACATTAGGTGAGAGCGAGAGTGCTGTCACATCAGGACTGGAAGGCATTGTCTCAAAGATTTTAGCGGCGTTAACGGGTGGCACAAGTAACCTCGCACTGATGAATACGGTCGCTGGTTTGGTTGCTGGCCAAGCTAAAGATCCGAACGCTCTCGGAGACATCACCGGTCTTTTGACAGGCAACAGTCTTGCATCAGTCGCCGCGATCAGCGGCAGCCAGCTGGCCGGCGCGCTGTTCGGTGTCAGAGAAGCTGGTGTTGCGCAAGCTGCAGCGGCTGCCGCTGGCTTGAAGCCGCGTTCGGCCGGGGCATTGATGTCGCTCGCTGCTCCGCTTGTATTGGGTGCACTTGGTAAGGCTCCAGGGGCCGCCAGCATGACTGGCTCTGCTCTTCCTGCACTGCTGTCTGGCGCTTGGCCCTCTGTTGCCAGCGTCGTTTCGAGTGCGACGCAAACTGCTTCAACCGCAGCGCCGGCTGCTTCGACAGCAGCAGCTGCTGCCTTACCGGCTGCTGCAGCTGCCGCGGTTGCTGCGAAAGCAGCAACGCCGGCCGCGACTGCCTCGCCACCACCTTCAGCATCAACAGCGCCGGTTGCCGTTAAGACAGCCACAGCGCCGATGGCAACGTCCTCAGCGGCTGTGGCTGCGAAAGACGTCAAGCACGCAGCGGCTGCAGCTACTTCGAGCAAAGAGGCTCACAGCAGCGGCGCAGGCTGGTGGTTGTGGCCGGTAACGCTGGCTTTGATTGGCGGCTTGGCATGGGCCGTCTGGAACATGCAAGTAAAGTCGCATGACAGTCTGCCGCCAGCGAAGGCCGACGTTGAAAAGAAGGCCGAGGCGCCGAAAGTAGAAGCACCAAAAGTTGAAGCAAAAGTCGAGAAGAAGGTCGAGGTTGCTGCCGTCGCTCCAGCACCCGCTCCCAAGGCTGAAGCTCCGGCGGTGACACCAGTTGCAACCGCTGGCGCTGATGGCATGATGAAAATGGCGCTGCCGTCGGGTCCCGAAATCAGCTACGCGGCTGGCGGTGTCGAAAGCGAGTTGATCAACTTCCTCGTTGATCCGGCCAAGGTCGTTGACAAGAACATCTGGTTCAACTTCGACCGGTTGCATTTCGAAACTGGTTCAACAAATCTCAAAGAAGAAAGCAAAGCTCAAGTCGCCAACGTTGTTGAGATCATGAAGGCTTTCCCGGCATCCGTTCTCAAGATCGGCGGCTACACCGACAACGTCGGCGATCCGGCCAACAACAAGAAGCTTTCGGACGACCGTGCAAAAGCCGTTGCGGCTTCGATCGTGGCTGGCGGCATTGATGCAAAACGCGTCGAAGCTGAAGGCTATGGCGAGGAGCATGCGGTTGCTGATAACAGCACCGACGAGGGGCGCGCTAAGAACCGCCGCACCGCTATGAGCGTCCGCGGTAAGTAAACTGGCTGGTCGCAATCAATCAAACGAGGGCAGGGAAGTAATTTCCTGCCCTCGTTGTTTGGGGACGGATGTTGGTTCTGGGACGGATGGCTCGCGTCTCTCTGTTCTTTTAACCTCAGGCGGCCATGTCGAACAGCAGAAACTCGGCGTCGTCAGAGCGGCCTATGATCGAGATGCTGGTTCCAGGTTCAAACGCAGCTCCATCACCCGCGCTCAATGCGGCACCGTTGACCTCGATCTGGCCAGTCGCCAATTGAATCCAACCGCGGCGGGTTTGGCCAAGATCGTGTTGAAGCAACTTATCCTTGCCAGGCTGGCTCGCGTAGAGATCGACATCGGCATAAATAACCACCGAACCATCACGGCCATCGCGTGATCCTGTGAGCTTCAGCACACCATGTTTAGAAGCGCTGTCGAATGATTTTTGGTCATAGCGCGGCACCAGTTTCTTCTGCTCAGGTTCGATCCAAACTTGCAGTAAGTGGACCGGATCGGCCTCCGAGCCATTAAATTCACTATGGCGGATGCCGGTGCCAGCCGACATGATCTGCACATCACCGGGATGGATCACTGACCCGGTGCCAAGGCTGTCCTTGTGCGCAAGGGCGCCTGCAAGAACATAGGTAATAATTTCCATATCCTTGTGGCCGTGCATATCGAATCCGCGCGCGGGAGCCACGCGGTCATCGTTGATGACGCGGAGCAGCCCGTAACCCATGTGATCTGCATCGTAGTAGCTGCCAAACGAGAACGTGTGGCGGCTGTCGAGCCAACCAAAATTGGCGTGTCCGCGGTCATCTGCTTTTCGGATCGTCATCATGATTGCAACTCCTGTGTGCTGAGAGTTTATGCTTCGTTATGACGGTTAAATGGGCGTTGGGCGCCATACAACAAGGGCAGCAATTGCCGCGGGCAGGCCCGACATTTGCGCTTGAAATGTAGGGCGGGTTAAAGGCGCATCATGCCGAAGCATGATGTGGCGTAACCCGCCGTCGTAATCGTGAAAGATGTGAAATCGCTTGCGGGTAACGCTTTGCTTTTACCCGCCCCACGTTTGCACTTGAAATGTAGGGCGGGTTAATCGAAGCACATCAACAATCAAAACCGCTTCTGCAATCGTTCGAGATAGTCGAGTTCGCCGTCTGGCCGTGCAGGTTCGCCCAATCTGCGGCGGACTTCTTCAAGCACTTCACGTGCGCGCTCAGTGTCGATCTTGTCTGGAACTTTGACCGACGTTCCAAGGTCCGGTCCGTTTGTCTTTTGCGGACGGCCCAAAGGGTCGCGGTCTTTGCTGTTTTTATTGCCAACCTTGTTGCCGCTCTGGTTCATTTGTTTGGCCATTGCCTCGGCGCTTTCGCGCATTTTGTCGAGCGCCTGGCCCTGATCTTCAGACGCACTGTCGAGGTCTTCGTTGCCAAGCGAGTCTTCTGCCCGCTCCATGGCTTCGCGGGCTTCGCGCATGGCCTTGTCGGCGTTGCCGCCGCCTTCTTTGATTTCTTTTTCGAGCTGCGCGAGACGCTCTTTCAACTCAGCCTGACGTTCGGCGAGGCTCTTCTTGCCGCTGCCTTTGCCTCGGCCTTGCCCTTCCGGATCATTTTGGCCGGTCTCGTCGCCTTGGTCGCCCTGGTCATTACCACGTGGACCTTTACCCGCTTCCCCCTCTTGGCCTTCTTCGCCGCCCTGTCCGGACTTGCCTTTGCCGCGTTCAGCTTTGCCTTTCTGATCTTTGCCATTCTGGGCGCTTTGGCTGCCGCGGCTCCCGCCTTGCTTAACCGGATCTTTGCCGCTTTTGCCTTCCTGTTGTTCCTTGAAGGTATCGTCGAGCAGCTTCTGCTGTTCGGCTGCCATGTTGGCCAGCTTTTCCATCATCTTGTCGAGGTTCTGCGACTTGCCCTGTTCTGCCGATTGCTCGCTGTCGGATTCGTTGGCTTTGAGGCGCTCCATCACATCGCGCATTTCTGCCAGCATTTTTTCTGCGTCTTCGCGCGAACCGTTCTTTGCCGCTTCTTCGAATTGGCGCATCATTTCGTCAAGTTCTTGCTTATCAAGCTTTTCAGCGTCCGGGTCTTGACCCTGCTGTTTGGCTTCTTCGCCGTCTTTCTCAGCCTTTTTGGCGAGCGCCTGCATGTACTCGTTGAAGGCGTCCTTCATCTCCTTCATCAAGCGCTGAATTTCTTCGTCAGATGCGCCGTCCTGCAATGCCTTGGCAAGTTTGTCTTGAGCGTCGCGCAAGGCCTTTTCGGCTTCCGATAGATCGCCGTCCTCGATGCGAAGCGCAATGTTCCACAACTGCTCGATAGTCGAGGCCATGCCGGCCTGAGTGCGGTCGCGGCCGAGCCGGTGGTAGACTGAGCGCAGCCCGAGATAGACGCGGTTGTCGGTGATAAAGCCGTCAGGTTCGTAAGTCAGGCCGTCAATCGCGGTCATGACTTGATCGCGATAGCGTGGATCATCGATGAGTTTGCGGCGCTGCTCGATAACAGCACGTGCCAGCAGTTTAGAGAACGCGCGTTCCGGTAGGATCATTTCCACCGGTTCAGTCGAGCCCGTTTGACCAGCCACGTCTTTAACTTCGAGGCGCATCTTGACCCGCATGCCAGCCCACGGATGTGAGGCCATATCGAGATATGTCGTATCGGACGCTTCCTTGGGCATTCCAGCAGGAATTTTGAGGGCCAGCAGCGGCGGGCGCATATAAGGCGGCCGCGGACCGCGCAGTGTCAGTGATTTTCTGAGCGTCTTACCGGGATCAAAATTAAACGATGACTCGCCAGCCGGTGCGGCGTTGGCCGGTGGCGGCGCAATTTTCTCAAGTTTCATCTGTGCCGACGCGACGCCGTAATCGTCGGTGGCTTTGTAAATCAGCTTTAACGAACCGCGCTGCGTCAGTTCCATTTTCTTGGTCAGCGCGATATCCGGCAGACGGTCTGGAATGACGTCAAGCGTCCATTTGGCCAATTCACCTTCGCCAGCCAATGCACGCAGCGATGCCCCCGCGTTCAACGTCGTTCGCACTTCTTGAACGTCGTCACTACCGCCAGCCTTCTTTTCATATTTGATCAGTTCAGGTTTGCCGCCCGCCGTTGTCACTTCGAGAGCGAGCGGCTTATTGCCAAGGCCCGCCATGCGCACGACAATCACACTTCCTGACGGCACTGCGAGTGACTTGCCATTCGCACCAACTGTCGAGGTAATCGCATTGTCAGATCCGGCTGGTGCATTGCCATCGGCCAGCATCACTGGCGGCCGCCCTGTATAAGCCGGAGGCGTCGCCCAAGCATCGAGCCGGGCTGCGGCCAGCGCCTTTGAAGACGCCAGTTGAAACGCGCTCCAGAACCGGCTGAGCAGCGTGTCGCTGGTTAATGCAATTCCTGCCACGAGCCCGAGCGCGAGCAATGCGCGCAATGCCATGGGATCGTGCCTGTCTGTGCGCGGCGCCGGCGCACCTGGCTTAAGGCGCCCGACAGCGGCTGCCATCCGCCCCCGATGTGCCTGCCATATCGCCCGGCTTTCAGGATCGCTCGCAGACGCAGTAACGGTGTCTTCGTATGACGACGCTGGCCGGTGCGGTACGCCCGATACGCGCTCGATCCGCCGTATCGCTTCGTCGCGGGACAGCCATTTGATGCGGCCGATGTAAATCAGCGCCGCAACGGCTGCGATTGCGAACACCGCCAGCATAGCCAAGTGCGACGCGTCACCGAGC